>DASPNH010000014.1:0-63986 GCA_035626675.1 Binatia bacterium | reverse complement strand
GCCATCGCGCAGTCTTCGTGGACGCGGCCTGCGCACATGTCGATCTTCACGGGGCTGCATCCGCGCGAGCACGGCTACGTGGCCCTTGCCGACCGCAAGCGCCTGGACGACGGCGTTCCCACCATCGCTTCGGTGCTGCGTGACGAGGGCTATCGCACGGGTGCGTTCACCGGCGGCGTCAACATGAATGCCGACTACGGCTTCGACCAGGGCTTCGACGTCTATCGTACCAACGGCAAGTACTTCCGGGACAATTTCGAGGACGCGCGCTACTGGCTGGACCAGAACGGCGGCTCGCGCTTCTTCCTGTTCTTCCACGGCTACGACGCGCACACGCCGTACCTGACCGATCCCGTCGATCGCGTCGCTCTCGGCCTGCCTCGCCAGCCGCCGCAGATCGGCCTGCGCAAGACGTGCCGCGGCGAGGGTCCCTCCGAGCGCATCCAGCCGTACATCGACGAGTACGACGGCGCCGTGCACCGCGCCGACCGCTACGTCGGCAAGATGATGAACGAGCTGAAGACGCGCGGGCTGCTCGAGCGCACCATCGTCGTGATCTTCTCGGATCACGGCGAGGAGTTTCTGGAGCACGGCCGCTGCTTTCATCTGGCCACGCTGTATCGCGAGGTCCTGCACGTGCCGCTGCTGCTGCTGGCGCCCGGTCTTGCCCCGCGGCGCATTCCCGAGCTGGTGAGCGCCTCGGTCACCCTCGCTCCGACGGTCATGCAGATGCTCGGCCTGCCCTCGGTGTTCCCCGGACATTCGCTGCTGCCCGCGGCTCTTGGCGGAGCGGCGCCGCGCGCGCCGGTCATCAGCGAGACCGAACGCAGCCTCAAGCAGGAAGGCGACGGCCTGGTGCGGTCGCTGACCTACACCGGCGAGAAGCTGATCCACTGGGTGACGCACAACCGTCATGCGCGTTTCAATCTGCAAAGCGACGCCGCCGAGCTGCACCCGGCGCCCGGCTCGGCGCGAGAGACGATTCTTGCAGACGAGCTGGAGCGCTGGGCAGTGGCGCATCCCCGGCGCCTGTCCTCGCGCCGCGCCTCCGAACCCGGCGAGCGTTCGGCCGATGCCGGAACCGGCGGCGACGACGACGACCTCAAACGGCGCGAGCAGGACTTGCGGTCGTTCGGCTACGTGGAGTAACTGCGCCGTGCGCGAGTCCGAACGCGACCGCGTGCCGCGACTGTGGGTCGTGGCCGCCTGCCTGATCGCCGTCTATCTGATCTGGGGCTCGACCTACCTGGCCATCCGCATCGCCATCGAGTCGCTGCCGCCGATGACGATGGCGGCGGCGCGATTCCTGGTCGCCGGTCTCCTGATGCTGGCAGCGCTGATGCTGCGAGGCAGCTCGCTGCCGCCGGCGCGCGCATGCGCAAACGCGGCGGTCATCGGGGTGCTGCTTCTGGCCGGCGGCAACGGCGCGGTCACGATCGCGGAGCAATGGGTTTCTTCGAGCGTCACGGCCGCGATGGTCGCCAGCGGCGGAGTATGGTCGGTCGTCTTTCTCGCCGCCGCCGGTGAGCGAACCAGGCCGATGGAGTGGCTCGGGGTGGCCATCGCCTTTGCCGGCGTCATCGTTCTGAACCTCGATGGCGATCTGCGTGCGCATCCGCTGGGCGCCGCGCTTCTGGTCGGCGCGACAATCTCCTGGGCGATCGGCTCGGTGCTCAGCCGCCGGCTGGCACTGCCCGATGGCGCGATGGCAGCCGCCATCGAGATGATCGCCGGCGGTGCGGTGATGCTCGGGGTCGGTGTCGCCTCCGGCGAAAGCGTCGAGTCGGTGACGACGCGATCCCTGGCCGCATGGCTGTACCTGGTGGTGTTCGGGTCGATCGTGGCCTTCAGCGCGTTCACGTTTCTCATCCGAAACGTGCGCCCGGCGCTGGCGACCAGCTATGCGTACGTGAACCCGGCCGTGGCGTTGTTTCTGGGAGTGGCGGCGGCCGGCGAGAACGTCGGGACCTACGGCTACGCCGGCGTGGCGGTGATCGTGGGCGGAGTGGCCGTTCTTACACTGACGCGCTCGACCAGCACCGCCGCCGACGACGAAGTGGAAGCAGAGGCCGAAGCGCCTCTGGCCGAAAAGCCATGACGCGAGGCAGCGGCGGTCTGCCCGCGTCCTCGTAATCGAGGCGCGTCGTTCATTTGCGCTGCGCGTGCGATCGCGGCAGCGATGCGCCATGAGCGACGACGAGCTGCTGGCGCCAAGCGACCTCAACTACATCGAGTTCAACCGTCACAGTGCGCGCGAGAGCGGCGGCGTGGTGCACGACGAGGACGGCCTGACGTTTTTCGTCTCCGGCCACAAGTTCCCGTTCGGCTCCAACGGTGTGATGCGGACAGACGGCGCCATTGCCGCCGGCGAGGTCATCGAGCGTGCCAACGCGTTCTTCGCGCCGCGCTCTCTCGGATTCACCTACTGCATCATGCGCCACCGCGATCGCGACATCGCCGATGCGCTCGAAGCCGGCGGCGTGGGCCGCTTCAGCGACAGCCCGGGAATGGCGCTGGAGAAGCGACTGCCGGACCGGCCCGTCGGCGAGGGAGCGGTCATCGAGCGCGTCGCCGACTCGGCGGGCGTGCGAGCTTTCGGCCGCGTCTGCGGTGCGGCGTACGCGACCTACGGGATGCCGCCGCACATCGGCGATGCCCAGTTCGCGCGTGATTCGATGCTGCTGCAGCCGCACGTCGCGGCCTTCCTGGCACGGGTGGACGGCGAGCCGGCGGCCGCCGCCATGGTGATGGTCAGCCACGGCGTGGCCGGTATCTACTGGGTCGGCACCACACCGGCCGCGCGTGGCCGGGGCCTGGCCGAGGCCTGCACGCGTCTGGCCACCAACGCCGGCTTCGACATGGGGGCACGCCTGGCCGCCCTGCAGGCTTCGGTCATGGGCGAGCCCATTTACCTGCGGATGGGTTATCGCATCATCACGCGCTATCCGTGGTACGTCGTGATGTAGGAACCGGTTCAGGTCTCGGATCCAGGACGCAGGCTGAATCCGGCGTGGCGCCACGCTTCGAAGGAGCACATATGAAGCTGCATACATCCATCGGCCCCAATCCCCGTACCGTCCGCATGTTCCTTCTGGAGAAGGGCATCGAGATTCCCACCGTCGAAGTCGACCTGATGGGAGCGGAGAACCGTCGCCCTCCTTACACCGACAAGAATCCCGCTGGGCAGACGCCGTGCCTCGAGCTCGACGACGGCCGCGTCATCGGCGAGACCGTGGTGATCTGCGAGTTCATCGAGGAGAAGCATCCGACGCCGCCGCTGATCGGCACCACAGCCGAGGAGCGCGCCGAGACGCGCATGTGGCAGCGCCGTATCGAGCTCGGCATCACCGAGAATCTGTTCAACGGCTTTCGCTTCGGCGAGGGCATCGAGCTGTTCCGGCCGCGCATGCGCGTGCTGCCCGAAGCCTCTGCGGGCCTCAAGGCGATCGCGCAGGACAAGCTGAAATGGCTCGATGGCCTGATGGCCGGCCGCCAGTACATCGCCGGTGCGCGCTTTACGCTGGCCGACATCATCCTGTTCTCGGCGCTCGATTTCGGTGCGACGGTCAACCAGCCGCTGGACCGCGGCCTCGGCAACCTCGCTGCATGGTTCGACCGCGTCGCGGCGCGGCCAAGCGCGCAGGCGGGGTGAGCCAGGCAACCGGCCGACAGATTGATCGCAAGGGCCTCTCGGGTCCGCTCCTGCGGACCGCGTGTCGAGCCGTGCGTCGCACAGCCATCTCCATCGAGGACCAGCCGCGTTGACTTGACGCCAGCCGCGCGACAAGTCAGCGTCGAGCCGACCGGTCCGGAGGAATGCCATGATGTCGAAGCTTTACGCCCTTCCTCTTGCAGCGCTGGCGATCCTGTCGACCGGACCCGTCGCCGAAGCCGGCTCCAGCGGCATCGTCTACCGCACGCCGCAGCAGGATACCGTCACCGAGCACGTCTATGTGACCGAGGAGCGTGCGCCGAAGTACCGGCGCCTGGTCATCGTCGGCCCTTCCGACGAGGATCCTTCGGGAATGGCAATGGCGGCCGACTTCCTGATCGCACGGCCGCTGGGTCTGGTCAGCACTCTTCTTGGAGCCGGCATCTTCGTCGGCTCGCTGCCATTCTCGGCGGCCTCAGGTGACGTCGACACACCGGCCGATCGTCTCGTCGCCGACCCGGCGACGTATACGTTCTACCGGCCTCTCGGCGACATCGACTGAGTCCAGCGCAGCGCTGAATGCCGTATGGCTCCGCGGCGCGTAGCCCGGACTCGCCCGCCTACTGAACGCAGTCGGGGTCGGCGGTGGTGAAGACGTTCTTCTTCCAGATGTGGCCGGCGCAGGCCGGATCCATGTCGCGCAGGTCGAGGCCGTCCCCGGTCCCGTTTCCGGTGGCGATATTTCCCACGACCTTGACCTTGGTCGTCGTGGCCGCGACGCGTATACCGTCGCCGCCGTTGTTGGTCACCTCGTTCTTGATCACCTTGGCGCCGCTCTCCGTCACGTTGATGCCGCGCCCGGTGTTGTTTGCCGACTCGTTGCGAACGGCCTTGTTGCGGTCGCCTGCGAGATCGATGCCGAAGTCGTTCTCGAGAGCGTCATTCTCGATGAGCTTGTTCCTGGCACCGAACGGCTGAAAACCCCATTCGTTGCCCGAGGCCTCGTTCTCCAACAGCTTGTTCTTGTCCCCCGTCATCCGGAAACCTGCCTGGCCATTGGCCTCGGATGAGTTGAGCGTCATCTTGTTCTTGTCGCCATCGACGTGGAAGCCGCTGAACGTGCTGTTGAGGGCGCGGTTGCCGTCGAGCCTGTTCTTGTCGGATCCACCCTGCACCAGAAAGCCGATGTTGTTGCCATCGGCCTCCACGTCGCTGACCCGGTGCCTGCCCGTGCCGCTCATCCACACGCCGGCGTCGCAGCCGACGACCTTGCCGTTGGAGAGGGTGGCACCGCTGCCGGCGAGGAAGATGCCGTCGGCGATGATCATGTTGGCGTTGTTGTTGGCGCACGTGACGGTGAAGCCGTTCATGTCCAGCGTCGCGCCTTCCTCGAGCGTGATCGCGTTGGAGACCGGATCGTCGCATGGGCCGACGTTGTTGGTCAGCACGACGGTCTCGCCGGCATCGATGACGGTTCCGCAGCCGACCGGGCCTTCGGTGGCCGCGGCCTGTGAGGCAGCGATGAATAGGAACAGGCAGCCCGAAACGAGCTTGGCGCTCACATCATGCATGGGTGTCCTCCGTGCGTACGGTATGTCGGCTGGCGAGTTATAGGCGGCCGCACGGCGACAGCCAAGGCCCGCGACAGCCCGCGCGTTGCCTCCCTGTCGAGTGGGTGTGAGGCTCGATTCCGGCGCTACGCGTCACGACCAGATCGGATGGCCAGGCACTGGACGAACACGGCCGCCCCTCGTGGCGGCCGCATTCGCACGGGGCAGGACAAGCGGGTCTATGCCGCTTCGGTGATCTTGCGCTGCATACGCTCGCCGAGGTGCGGGATGGCCGCCACGAGTACGTCGTCGATGTGCTCGGCGAAGATGACTTCGAGCTCGGCGCGCACTTCCTCGGGAACTTCGCGCAAATCCTTGGCATTGCCCTTCGGTACGATCACGCGAGTCAGGCCCGCGCGCCGTGCCGCCAGGCACTTCTCCTTCAATCCGCCGATGGGCAGAACCAGGCCGGTCAGCGTGATCTCACCCGTCATGGCCGTGTCGCTGGGCACCGGCAGCCCGGTAAAGAGCGAGCACAGCGCGGTTGCCATGGTGACGCCGGCCGACGGGCCGTCCTTCGGAATCGCTCCGGCCGGAACGTGCAGGTGGACGTTGCCGCCGGCGTGATCGATGCGGAACTGGCGCGCGTGTCCGAGCACGTAGCTCAATGCCGCTCGCGCCGACTCCTGCATGACGTCTCCGAGCTGCCCCGTCAGCAGCAGCTCGCGACCCTTGGGCATGCGCAGCCCTTCGATGTAGAGCACGTCGCCGCCGGTTTCGGTCCAGGCAAGGCCGGTGGCCACGCCCGCCGGCAGCTCGCGGCGCGCTTCCTCGATGCGGAAGCGCTCGGCGCCGAGCAGATCGGGGAGCATCTCGCCCGTGACGTGGACCTTGTCGGCTTCGCCCTTGGCGAACTTGAGCGCGGCCTTGCTGGCCAGACGCCCGATCGTGCGCTCCAGCTCGCGGACACCCGACTCGCGGGTGTAGCGGCGCACCAGCGCACGCAGCGTCTCGTCGGGCACCTTGAAGTTCTCGTCCGTCAGCCCGGCCTCGCTACGGCGGCGCGGCAGCAGGTAGCGCCGCGCGATCTGCACCTTCTCTTCCTCGGTATAGCCGGAGAGGCGGATGACCTCCATGCGATCCAGCAGCGGAGTCGGAATCGTGTCCAGGCTGTTGGCCGTCGTGATGAACAGCACGCTGGAGAGATCGAAAGGCAGATCCAGGTAGTTGTCGCGGAACGCGAAGTTCTGCGCGGGGTCCAGGATCTCCAGCAACGCCGCTGCCGGATCGCCGCGGAAGTCGCGGCCGAGCTTGTCGATTTCGTCGAGCATGATCATCGGGTTGGCCACGCCGGCGCGGCGGATGGCCTGGATGATGCGGCCCGGCATCGCACCGATGTAGGTGCGGCGGTGTCCGCGAAGCACCGCTTCGTCGTGCAGGCCGCCGAGACTGAAGCGTTCGAACTTGCGGCCGAGCGCGCGTGCGATCGACTGGCCCAGCGACGTCTTGCCGACACCCGGAGGACCGACGAAGCACAGGATGGGCGCCTTGGCGTTGGGATTGAGCTTGAGCACGGCCAGCTGCTCGAGAATCCGCTCCTTGATCTCCTCGAGGCCGTAGTGATCCGTGTCCAGCACTTCGCGCGCATTGGCGAGATCGAGGTTGTCGTCGGTGGCCTTCTTCCAGGGCAGCTCCAGGATCAGCTCGATGTGCGAGCGCAGGACCTGGTGGTCGGGCGCAGCCGAGGGCAGCCGCTCCAGACGGGTAAGCTCCTTCTCGGCTTCCTTCTTGACCTCCTCGGGCAGCTCGAGCTCCTGCAGACGGGTACGAAGCTCGGCCACTTCGGCCTGTTCGGGGTTCTTCTCGCCGAGCTGGTCCTGGATCGCGCGCAGCTGCTGGCGCAGCAGATAGTCGTGCTGCTCACGCGTCATCTCGGTCTGGGCGGCGCTGGCGATCTCCTTGCGCACCTCCAGCACCTGCACCTCGTGGGTCAGATAATCGTGGAGCAGGCGGAGAGCTTCGGTGCGCGTGGCGGCCTCGAGAAGAGGCTGAGCCTTGTTCACGCGCAGGGTCAGCGTCGCGCCGATCATGTAGACCAGCTGCATCGGCTCTTCGACGGCGGCGAAGACCTGGGTCAGGTCCAGCTGCGGCGCGGCCTGCGCCAGGGTCTGGAATTTACGCGTAAGGTCCTTGATCTCGCGCTCGAGCGCTTCGACCTGCGGGCCTTCGCCAGCCGGCTGCGACAGGGGACGCAGCTCGGCCGACAGGTAGGGAAGGGTGTGCGCGTAGGATTCGATCTGCACGCGCTCCATGCCCTGCAAAATGATCTGTATGCCATTCTCGGTGCGCGAGACGTGCCGAATGGCTGCCTTGGTGCCCACCGAGTAGAGATCGGCGGGCGAGGGCTCATCGACGTCGGAGCTGCGCTGCGCGACCACGACGATGTGCTTGTCTTCGGTGGCGAGGGCTGCCTCGACTGCGGCAACCGAGCCCGCGCGTCCCACCGAGAACGGCATCGTCAGCATCGGGAACAACACCGAGTTGCGCAGCGGGATGACGGGCAGACGAAGGGTGGAGGTCGAGGTAGACATCGTGATGCCAGGGTAAGGCCGACGGCCCTACCGTCAAGATCCCGCATCCGCGCAGAGTGGCAGATGAGCCGGCTGGTAGGGCGATCCCGGGCTCGCGATCGACCACCGAGCGATCGCGAACCCTTCGCTTGCGAATGCGGCTCAGCGTCCGGCACGCTTGACGGCGTAGAACGCGCCGATCTCGTTCGAGCGCGCCTGCTCGTATCGCGAGCTCCAGCATGAGCCGGTCGAACTCGTCCACTGAACCGTCATTCCAGGTTCCATGGCGAAGAAGCGGCCATCGTCGAGAGGAGGAGGAGGCTGGAACTTGTCACGGCATTCACCGTTGCAGCCGGTGTTCGCACCTGCCTTGAGCTTGAACATGGCGGTGTTGTCCTTGTCGACGATGAGCTTGGCCTGCGAAACGCCCTGCGCCGTGCCCGACGTCGCCTTGAGCTTGTAGACCAGCTCGGCTGCCGTCCAGGATCGCTTCCACCGTCCTTCGCCCATCAGGTCGGGCGTCAGGTCCAATCGATACGCGAGCTCGGACAGGCCATCGCTCTCGTCGTAGAAGCACACGGAAAAGGCGTCGCCGAGCGTCGGATCTCCGAGTTCTTCCCGATCGGTCCAGTCCATGTCGCGCTCCCCGCGCCAGGATGCGGTCAGACGCTCGATCACCTCGCCGTCGGCCGGCGAGTAGGCCACGTCGATGCGCGTGATGGCCGTGGCCATGTCGTGGCAATCGGGAGCCGGCGCGTAGGCGTGACGGCACTGGCCGCTGGCCGGGTCGCAGATGTCGCTGGAGCACAGGTCCTCGTCGCGGCAGTCGACGTAGGAAGCGCCCATGCAAAGGCCGCGGTCGCAGCGATCATCGAGAGTGCAGGCGTTGCCGTCGTCGCACGGGTTGGAGTTGTAGGAGACTAGACAATCCCCGCCGGGCGCGCACAGCTCGTCGGTGCAGGGACTGCCATCGTCGCAGCTGGTCATGCCGCTGGGCGCGCACACACCGCCAATGCAGCGCTCGCCGATGGTACAGGCCAGACCGTCGTCGCACGGCGAGCCGTCCAGGTCCGGGGCGCTGCACGCGTTGGCGGTCTCGTCGCACGCGTCGGCACAGCCACGGTCAGCGCTGGTTCCGTGCACGCACGGGTCGCCGGCGCCGCGGCAGTTGCCGCGCCCGTCGCAGAGGTCGGTGGCGGTGCAGAACATGCCGTCGTCGCATCGGGTGCCGTCCGGATCGTGGGCAGTGCAGGTGTCGGCGAGCTCGTCGCAGGATTCGGTGCAGTTGCCGTCGCCGTCGGCGAAAGGACATGGCGAGCCGGTGCCGGTACACGTGCCTGCACCATCGCATGCATCGGTGACGGTACAGAAGCGGCCGTCGCTGCACGGCGCGCCGGTTGCGTCGCGCGCATCACAGCGGTCGGTCTGCTCGTCGCACGACTCGCTGCAGTTGGCGTCGTCGTCGGGACCGGGACACGGGGAGCCTTCGTGCCATGCGCACTGGCCCGCCGCGCAGCGGTCGGCTCCGTTGCAGAAGGCGCCGTCCTGACACGGGCTGCCATCGGGGTCCGGTCCCAGGCAGTCGTTGCGCTCTTCGTCGCAGGATTCGCTGCAGTTGCCGTCGCCGTCGGCGCCGCCGCACGGATTGCCGCTGCCGCGACAGGTCGCGGCGGCATCGCAGACGTCGACGGCCGTGCAGAAGTTGCCGTCGTTGCACGGGTTGCCGGCAGCCAGACGCTCGCAGAAGGACGAGCAGCAGTCGCCGTTGAGATTGTTGCCGTCGTCGCACTGCTCGCCCGGATCCAGATTGCCGTCGCCACACAGCGGGGCCTGGCAGTCGTCGAGGGTGCGGGTGCGCTGCTCGGCTCCGGCACCCTCGATCTCGTCTCCCCAGAAGCGGCCCACGTAATCGTTGTGCTGGGCCATGGAGATCTTTCCCGGGGTGAAGAACTGCCCGGCGATGGCGGCCCGGGTCGATGTCCCGGTGCCTTGGCCGAAATCGAATGCCGCGGCGTTGGGCGCAGGCGAGGAAGTCTTTCCCAGGGCCAGCCACCTCGTCGCGCAGGCGTTCGGTCCGGTGATCTGCGCGCGTGCATTGGTAGAGAGAAAGTCGCGCAGCAGGATGACGTTGTCTCCGTGCACCGCCACGACGCCGCCGCTACGGACGCGCATGCTGCACAGCTCGTAGCGACCGCCGGCTACCAGCGAAAGGCGCTGGTCCTGCTCGATCGTGATGGTGTCATAACGGCCCGGCGCCAGTGTCAGGGGCGAATTGCTGCCGGTCACCGTCACGCTGGCCCCGCCGCACGTGACCGGCGGCATGACCGGGTAGTCGGTAGCCTCGATCAGCGGGCTCACCGACTCTTCGACCGGGTGGTCCAGGGAGACGTTCAGACTGTCGAAGCTTCCGAACACCTGATGAAAGCTGCTGCCGTCGGCGGCGGTGACGAGCGCGGCTGCCACGTAGGTCTCGTCGCTGTCCATGCGAGTGACATCGGTGAAGTTGATCCGGCCGATGGAACCGACCGCGCCGCGAACCGGCATGCGCACGGCGCCACCCCACTCGATGCTGCTGCGGCCGAAGAGCGCGTAGCGACCGATGTCACGCGAAAGCACGGCCGGAGCTTCTTCGGCGTGAGCGGCAGAAGAAAAGGACAGCAAGAGGATGAGGATGGCGACGGCTCGAGTCATGGTGGGAACCTCCGGCGCCTGCGTACCCGCAGACTTCGTGTCCCGTCCATGTCAGCGATGTCATCGGCGCCTGGGATATCGCCGGCGGCGTCCGTTCTATGCCGGAGATGTCATCAGCCGAGGCTGTTGCCGGCTGGCTACGGCGCTGTCATGACCGGCCCATCGCGACTAGACTCGGCCTTCGACATGGATACGGCGTCGACAGGAGGATCGATGAGCGAGGATCGTGCAACGGTCGAGAACGTTCTTGCGGCGGCACTCGCCAAGGGCCGGACTGCCCTTCTGGCGCACGAGGCCGCCGAGGTTTGCAACGCCTACGCAATTCCCGTCGCGCGCCAGTGGCTGGCCGAGACGCCGCAGCAGGCAGGCCGCGTCGCCGAGCAGATGGGATTCCCGGTCGCGATGAAGATCGTTTCGGCCGACATCCTGCACAAGACCGAAGCCGGCGGCGTGCGGCTGAACCTTCGCGACGTGGGCGCGGTCGAAGCGGCCTACGGCCAGCTGATCGATAGCGCGCTTCGCCACGCGCCCGAGGCCGAGATCGCCGGTGTGCTGGTGCAGAAGATGGAGAGGCCCGGTCGCGAAGTGCTCGTCGGGGGCGTCACCGACCCGACGTTCGGCAAAGTCATCGCCTTCGGCCTCGGCGGCGTTCTGGTCGAGGTGCTGCGCGACGTCACGTTCCAGATGACGCCGGTCGACGCAGCGCAGGCGCAAGGCATGCTCGATGCCATTGCAGGCGCCGAGATCCTGCGCGGCGTGCGCGGCGAGAACGGGGTCGACCGCGCGGCGCTCGTCGCAATCCTCCAGTCGGTCTCGCGGCTGCTCGACGACTTCCCGCAGATCGACGAACTTGACCTCAACCCGATCTTCGCACGCCCGGACGGTGCCGTGGCCGTCGATGCACGCATCACCATCGTGGCCGAGCCGCGTCCCCGGCCGCTGCGCCTGCCGCGCGAGCAGATCGTCGCCTCGATGCGCCGCATCCTGCGTCCGCGCGCGGTGGCCGTCATCGGCGCCTCGGCCGAAGAGGGCAAGATCGGCAACTCGGTGATGAAGAATCTGGTGGCCGGCGGCTACAAGGGCGCCATCTATCCGATCCATCCCAAGGCGGGCGAGATCCTGGGGCTGCGCGCCTACAAGAGCGTTCTGGACGTCGAAGGCGACATCGACGTCGCCGTCTTCGCCATCCCCGCAAAGCTCGTTGCTGGCGCTCTGGAAGAGGTGGGACGCAAGGGCGTCGCCGGAGCCGTGATGATTCCGTCGGGCTTCGCCGAGGTCGGTGAGAAGGAGCTGCAGGACCAGATGCTCGAGGTAGCGCGCCGCCACGGCGTGCGCGTGATGGGGCCGAACATCTACGGCTTCTACTACACGCCCGAGAACCTGTGCGCCACGTTCTGCACCGCCTACGACGTGCGCGGAAAGGTCGCATTGTCGTCGCAGAGCGGCGGGGTCGGCATGTCGATCATCGGTTTCTCCCGCTCCACCAGGATGGGAGTCTCGGCCATCGTCGGTCTCGGCAACAAGGCCGACATCGACGAGGACGACCTGCTCGAGTTCTTCGAGCAGGACGAGAACACGACGGTGATCGCGATGCATGCCGAGGACCTCAAGGACGGCCGCGCCTTTGCCGAGGCCGCCTCGCGCGTCTCCAGGAAGAAGCCGATCGTGATGCTGAAGGCAGGGAGGACCGCGCTCGGCGCCCGAGCCGCGGCCTCCCACACCGGCGCCCTGGCCGGCAACGACCGCATCTACGACGACGTGCTTCGCCAGTGCGGTGTCGTGCGCGCCAGGTCGTTGCGCGACATGCTCGAGTTCGCGCGCGGCCTTTCGGTGCTGCCGGCTCCGAAGGGCGAGAACGTCGTCATCGTCACGGGCGCGGGCGGCTCCGGCGTGCTGCTCTCGGATGCGTGCGTCGACAACGGGCTTTCGCTCATGCGCATGCCCGAGGATCTGGATGCCGCCTTCCGCAAATTCATTCCGCCATTCGGTGCGGCCGGAAACCCGGTCGACATCACCGGCGGCGAGCCGCCGGCGACCTACCGCAACACCATCGCGCTGGCGCTGGAGGAGCCGCGCATCCACGCGCTCATTCTCGGGTACTGGCACACCATCGTGACGCCGCCCATGGTCTTTGCCGAGCTGCTCGCAGCGGTCGTCGAAGAGACGCGCAGCAAAGGCATCGACAAACCGGTGGTGGCCTCGCTCGTGGGCGACGTCGAGGTCGAGCAGGCGTGCGAGTATCTGTGGGATCGCGGCGTTCCGGCCTATCCGTACACGACCGAGATTCCGGTTGCGGTCCTGGGCGCGAAATACCGGTGGGCGAGGGGAGCCGGGCTGCTCTAACGTCTGCGCGACTTGGCCGGCGCCGCACGGCCAGCGGATGCGGCCTGGCGCGAGGCGCGCTTTGCCGCCGGTGCGGCAATTCCGCCCAGGACGATGCGCACCGCATCCGCCAGCCGCTTGCGATATTGCGCGGGCGACAGGACGGAGAGGTTGCGTGTCTTGATGCCCATGGCCGTATCGAGCAGCAGCTCGGCGATCTGGCCGGCATTCACTCCGGCGCCGCGAAGGGAGATTTCGCCGGCGTCGTCCGCCGAAGCGATCATCCGAGTGATCAGCCGCGCATGCCTTGCAGCAAAGGCCGACGACATCTCCCCGCACAGGCGATTGTTCTCGTCGAGAAACTCCTGGGCGTGCTCGGAGGCGCGCAGCAGGTCGAAGAAGCGCGCGCTCTTGGCGGCAATCGCATCGGTCAGGCGTTGCGAAAACGGGCCGGTGCCGTTGCAGGCGGCGGTGGCCTCGTCGAGCGCGCGGCCGTGCAGGTCCTCGACGATGGCGCGGAACAGATCCTCCTTGCTGGCAAAGTGCAGGTAGAGCGCGGCCCGCGACAGGCCCGCCTCGCGGGCCACGCGGTCGAGCGCGGTCCTTCGGAAGCCCTCGCGAGCGAAGCAGCGCAGGCCTGCTGCCAGGATCGTTTCGCGGGTGGCGTCGCGCCGCGTGGGAGGAACATTTGCCGCCACCGCCGTCACGAGACGAACTTGACAACATGTGGCCAGACTGTCAACTTCCGCGCCACCCAGACCCGACGGCAAAGGAGGCTTTCATGGCCGACCAATCCACACCGCTCGTGCTCGTGACAGGGGCTACCGGCTACATCGCCGGGCACTGCATTCGCGAGCTCATGCAGCACGGCTACAGGGTTCGTGGCACCGTCCGCAGCCTGGCCGACGGCGCCAAGACCGATCATCTCCGGCGCATCGCTTCCGAGCTCGGCGGCTCGCTCGAGCTGGTCGAGGCCAATCTTTCCTCGGACAGCGGCTGGCGAGAAGCCGTGGCAGGCTGCACCTACGTCCAGCACGTGGCCTCGCCGTTCCCTCCCGAAGTTCCCAAGGACGAGAACGAGCTGATCCGTCCGGCAGTCGATGGAGCACTGCGCGTCCTGAAGGCGTGCGCTGCGGCCGGCACGGTGCGGCGTGTCGTCATGACCTCGTCGGTGGCTGCCGTCGCGTTCGGGCATGCACCCGGCAGCAGCAAGGTCCTGACCGAGGAGGACTGGTCCGATCCCGCGCGCTGCGACCCGTATCCGAAGAGCAAGACGCTGGCCGAGCGTGCGGCCTGGGATTACGTGCGCAGCCTGGCGCCGGAGCAGCGCTTCGAGCTTGCCGTCATCAATCCGGGCTTCGTCATGGGACCGCTGCTCAACGCCGATCAGGGCACCTCGGGCGAGCTCATCCGCAAGCTCATGGTGCGCGACATGCCGGCCTGTCCCGAGATCGGCTTTGCTCCGGTGGACGTACGCGACATCGCCATCGCGCATCGCCTGGCGATGGAGCTGCCGCAGGCTGCGGGAAACCGCTACATCTGCGCGGGCGAGCACATCTGGGTGCAGGACATCGCCAAGGTGCTGGCCGCCGAGTTCAATCCGCGCGGGTATCGGGTGCCGACGGGAAAGCTTCCGTATGCGCTGATGTGGGTGATCGCGTGGTTCGACAAGGCGGTGAACCTGGCGCTCACCTTCGTCGGCCGTCGCGAGGTCGTCAGCTCGGCCAAGGCGCAGCGCGAGCTCGGCTGGAGCATGCGGCCGGTGCGCGACAGCATCCTCGACACAGCCCGTACGATGATCGAGCACGGAGTGGTCCCGAGTCGTTGATCCGCAAAAAGGGGTCAGGCACCGTTTCGGCCGATAAAGGTGCATGACGGGTGCGTGACCCATTTTTCTGTCGCGCCGCGATCGCCGAACGCACGGCTTCCCGGGAGGGACGAATGACTTCGGGCTCCACAGCTTTCGAGGACACCGTCAAACGCATGGCCAGCAAGGCTGCCGTCGTTCACATCGCGATGACGATGGCGGTGGTCATCTACGCCGTCGTCACGTTCGTCATGCAGCAGCAGTGGGACCAGCAGGGACCACCGCAGACCGAGCCGCCGCCGGCGATCGCCTTCCTGGCGGTAGCTGCGGCAAGCGCGGGAATCGCCCTTTGGATGCGTTCGCGACTCCCGCCGGCCGATGGCGTCAAGATCCAGGAGTGGGAGAAGTCGATCGACCAGGCCTGCGGTCAGGATACGGCGCTAGGTGCCAAGGTGCGCTCGATGACCGGCGAGGAGCGAACACTGGCCGGCTTCGTCACCTACTGCACGATCAAGCTGATACTGGTCTGGGCGATGGCCGAGAGCGTCGCCATCGTCGGGATGGCGCGCGCGTTCCTGTCGCGAAACGGCCAGGAGCTGATTCCGTTCCTGGCCGTCTCTCTGGCTCTGCTGCTGGCGACGACCCCGCGGCTGACCGAGCGTCTGGCCGAGGCTCGCCGGCTCATGCTGGGTGGGGGCGGGCGCTAGCCGAGCACCGACGCCAGCTAATCCAGGCAAATGTCGTTGTGTGCAGAAACAAGCAGGCTTGACTGTTTGTTGCCGTCGGCCTATGGTCGCGGCCATGAATGCCGCCGCCAGGGCCCGGCCGCGCCGCACGCAAGAGGAGCGCAGCGCCTCGACCCAGCGCCTCCTGCTCGATGCGGTCGTCGACAGCCTGGTCGAGCACGGCTACTTCGCGCTGACGACCACGATGGTCGCCGAGCGCGCCGGCGTCTCCCGCGGCGCGCAGCTTCATCACTATCCGAACCGGGCCTCGCTGGTCGCGGCGGCGGTCGAGCACGTCTTTGCCGGGCTCACCGACGATTATCGCGCAGCATTCGCGGCGCTCGGCAACGAGCAGCGCACCGCCGCCGCCGCCGTGGCGCTGCTATGGGACATGTACAGCCAGCGCCGGCACCAGGCGGTACTCGACCTGTATGCCGCCGCGCGCACCGACCAGGAGCTGCGCGCCGTCCTGGAGCCGGTGGCCGCAGCGCATGGACGCAACGTGCGTGCGTTGGCCGCCGAGTATTTTCCCGACGCTGCACGCGACCCTCGCTTTGCCGTCACCCTGGATCTGCTGCTGCAGACGATGCTGGGGATGGCGCTGGCGCGAAGTCTCTACGGCGATGCGGGGCTCGCGCCCGAACTGCTCCCGGCGCTCGAAGCTCTCGCCACCGAAGTCGTAGGCGCATCGTCACCACCGACCGGGCGCGTGCGGTCGATCTCGTCGAAGCGGATCAGCAGGAAGGAGAAGCCGTCGTGATCGATCCGACACTCTATGCCGTGCCGTTCTTCCTGGTCACGATGCTGATCGAAAGCCTGCTGCTGGCGCGCATGACGGTGGGCGATGGCCGGCAGGCTCGCGGCTACGAAGCGCGCGATACGGCAGCGAGCCTGACCATGGGCGTCGGCAACGTCGTCATCAATCTGTTCATGAAGGGCGTATCGCTTGCCTCGCTCGGTTTCTTCGCAGGCTTTGCACCCTGGAAGCTCGATTCGGACAGCATGGCGACCTGGGCGATGGCGCTGCTGGTGGGCGACTTCTGCTACTACTGGTTTCACCGGGCCAGCCACCAGGTGCGTTTCCTGTGGGCCGCGCACGTCAACCATCACTCGAGCCGGCACTACAACCTGTCGACTGCGCTACGGCAGTCGTGGACGACGCCGCTGACCTACATTCCGTTCTTCTGGCCGATGGCGCTGGCAGGTTTCGACCCGATGCTCATCCTGATCGTCCAGGCCATCAACACGCTCTACCAGTACTGGATCCACACCGAGGCGATCGACAGGCTAGGGCCGCTCGAGTGGCTGCTGAACACGCCTTCGCACCATCGCGTGCACCACGGCACCAACCTCGAGTATCTGGACCGCAATCACGGCGGCATGCTGATCGTGTGGGACCGGCTCTTCGGAACCTTCGAGCCCGAGGTCGCGCCCGTCGTCTATGGCCTGACCAAGAACATCGAGACGTTCCATCCCGTCGAGATCGCCACGCACGAGTGGAAGGCTCTGGCGCGCGACATCGCCCGTGCCGATGACTGGCGCGCGGCGATCGGCTACGTCCTGCAGCCGCCCGGCTGGAGCCCCGACGGCAGCACCCGAACCGCCGACCAGATGCGCGCCGCCGCCGCCGCTTAAGGGGACAGTCCCCTTAAAAGCAGACCGCGCCGCAACTGCATCGGGAAACCGTTCCCTCGACGCTCGCAACGTTTAAGGGGACTGTCCCCTTTACGGCCTCGGGACGAGGGCGACGACGCGGACCGGGGCGCCCGAGCCGCCTTCGATCTTCATCGGCAGTGCCAGCAGCGTGAAACCCTTGGCGGGAAGCGAGTCGCGAATGTCGAGATTCTCGAAGCCGGGAATGCCGGCCTTGGCCAGGATGCGGTGAGCCTGGAAGTCGGTCGACTTTCCCGGATCCAGCGATGCGGTATCGATGCCCACCGCCGCCACTCCCTTCTCCACCAGATAACGCGCGGCCTCGGCGCCGATGCCCGGAAAATGCAGGCTGCTGGCGTCGCCGGGCGTATCGTCGCCGAGATAGGCGCGCCGATCACCCCAGCGGCTGGCCCAGCCCGTGCGTATCAGGACGATCGTGCCGCGTGCGATCGGTCCGCGCACTGCCTGGAAGCTCGTAAGGTCGGTGGTGGTGAGCTCGTAGTCGGGACTGCCTTGTGCCGAGGTCGAAACGTCGACGACCACGGCCGGTGCCATGAGCTTCTCCAGCGGGATCTGCTCGACGGACTGTCCGCCTTCGAAGAAATGGATCGGTGCATCGACGTGGGTCCCGCCGTGCTCGGGCGCTTCGAACGCTCCTGCCGAGTAGAAGTACCCGCCTGGGGTCTGTCCGTGCGACAGGTGCATGAACGTGAAACCGCTCGGCGCGGTCGGCCAGTAGATCGTCGACGTGTTGAACGAGTGCGTCAGGTCGACCAGCGACACCTTGGACAGGTCGACGACGTTCGTTGCGGCGGCCAAGGCCACGCCGGTAAGGAGAAGAGAAACGAGCGTTGCGGCGAGCGCCGGCCCTGCGCGATGCATGCGAGACCTCCAGCTGCGTAGATACTGCATTGTGCGCACTGGGCTCCCGTCGTAACAATTGCCGCATGAGCCTGTCGCCGCGCATCCCGGCTGCACGCGAAGCATCGTATCCGCTGCGCGGCGGCAACAAGGTGCGGCCGCTGGTGGATGGTCTTCCCGCCTTCCGTGCGATTTGCGAGGCGGTGTCCGCTGCGCGCCGCAGCGTCTGGGTCACCGTCGCCTTTCTCGATGAAGATTTCGCGCTGCCCGACGGCCGCGGAAGCCTCTTCGACGTGCTCGAGCGGGCGGCCCGCCAGGGGCTGGACGTGCGGGTGCTGTTCTGGAGCGAGCCCGAGATCGAGCAGCTGATCGTCGGCAGCGCCCACTTTCCGGCCAGCGAGGCCGCCTATCGCCTGATGGCCGAGCGGGCACCGCACGTGCTTGCGCGCTGGGACCGGGTCGAGGGCTACTGCCATCACCAGAAAAGCTGGATGATCGACGCGGGCGCCGATACCGAGGTCGTCTTCGTCGGCGGCATCAACCTGGATGTGTGCTCGCTGGTCTCGCCCGGGCATCCTGGCGGCGAGGCGACCTCGGGAGCCAGCATCCACGACGCCTACGTCGAGCTGCGCGGACCGTCGGCCACCGATGTCCATCACAACTTCGTGCAGCGCTGGAATGAAGCCAGCGAGCGCGAGACGCAGCACGGATGCTTCCCGGTCCTCGAGCTGGCCGGCGATCTGCCGTTCCCCACGAGCACGGTCGGGGAGCGTGGCGGGTCGCTGGTGCAGGTGGCGCGCACGATCCAGTCGGACCTGTATCGGGTCGGAACGCCGGTGCCCGGTGGATCGCCCTTCGCCATCGGCGAGGGCGAGTTCAGCATCGTCGAGCAGTACCTGGCCGCCGTCGATGCGGCCGAGCGCACGATCTACCTCGAGAACCAGATCCTGCTGTGTCCGTTCCTGCTCGAGCGCATGGAAGCGGCCCTTCAGCGCGGCGTCGACGTCACCGTGCTGGTGCCGGCATTGGCGATGCCCGAGATCTGCCGCGTGCGCACGCACCCGCGCGTCAAGCCGGTCTTCGACATGCTCGACGCCTTCGCTGATTACGAGAACTTCCTGCTCGCGGGCCTCGGCAGCAATCGCGCCGGCGGCGGCTACGACGACATCTACGTGCACGCCAAGCTCGCCCTGATCGACGACGAGTGGACCACCATCGGTTCGGCCAACGCGATGTTCCGTTCGTTCCGGGGCGATACCGAGATGAACGTGACCTTCTGGGATCAGGCCGCCACGCGCGAGCTGCGGCGAGAGCTTTTCGCCGAGCATCTGGGAGAGCCGATCAACGGCATCGACGACCGCGCCGCGCTTGCCTTCTACCGCGAGCGCGCCATCGAGAACCGCCGCCGGCGCGACGACGGGAAGCCGATGCGTGGACAGGTGTTCGCGATGGCGCCGAGCGAGTGGGCGGTGCTGCGCGAGGACTGACGCAAGATTCTACCGGGTTCGATTCACTTCCCAGGCGTTTGCCGTCATCGCGCCGGAATGCGCGGCCTGCGTGACATCCGCACTGGCCCGGCGCTCCGCCTGCGCAATCGCCGCCACGACTTCAGCCAGCTCGTGCTGCGTGATTCGCGCGTCGCCGTCGCCGGCCGATGGCATCGCGCGCGCAAGATCGTCCTGAGGCTCGATCTCGATCGTGACGATCTGCGAGAGCGACACGTCGCCGCTGCGCTCGGGCACTTCGAGCACGACGGGATGGTCCTCCCAGGCTGCGCAGTAATCGGCTTCGTACGTTCCGAGCTTCTGCTGCAGCCGTCGGCGCGGCACGCGCAGAGGCGCCAGCACGGGGCCCGTCTCGAAGCTTCGCAGCTGCAGCAGCTCGCGGTGCGGCAACCGCTGCGAGGATGTCCACCACTGGCCGTCGATGGCGGAGATCACCGAGCGCGACAGCGATGCCGGCATCGCGCCGAGCCGGGCCAGCAGCCGCGGCATCGCCTCGTCCATGGCGCTTTCGTAGTCGGTCTGGCTGCGAACGCGTCGGGCGCCGATCAGCTCGAAGGCCAGACGGATGCCCAGCATGTTGGTGTAGAGGTCTTCGGGAGAGAACGCCGAGACGGTCTCCGGAAACATCGGCAGCGACGACCAGCCATACCAGCTCGCCGCCTCATGCCAGATCGAAAGCTGGAAGGAGATCCAACCGGCCAGCGCCAGCGCAAGCTCACGACGCCGCTCGCCGGTCAGGGCCGGCGCCTCGATCTTGCGCAAGTGCAGGAGTCGCCTTCCGGCCTGCTCGGGAAGCTCGATCGTCTGCGCCGTTGCCAGGCGCGGCTCGAGCAGCGAGTACAGATACACGGTCAGATCGGCGTAGTCGCGGATGTGCGCGGTGTCGACGATCCCGCCGCCGCAGGTGTAGAGAAGCCCGTTCTGCTCGCGCAGGCCCACGCCGTTTCGCGGGTGGACGGCCAGCCGGATGAGGTTGCTGTTGTAGCGATGCCGCCCGAACAGGTTCGGCGGCAGGATGTTGTCGAGCCGCACGACCGGTACCGGCACGGGCCCGATCGCCACGCCGAGGTTGTGTCCGAGCGCGCAGCACGGCCGCAATCCCGTCGGCGCCGGGATGTCCCACCGCTTCGCATGCGGCTCGACGGAAGCAGCCACGAGGTCGCGGAACAGCTCGGCGGCCGAGTAGACCTGGGTCGGTGCGCCGGCCAGCTGCGCACGCAGTTCCAGCGACTGGTCCGAGGAGGTGAGGCCGAACGAAGCCGTGAGCGCGAACACGATGCCCGCCAGGATGGCGTGGAGCCGTCGCATGGTCTCGGTAAAGGACAGCCTGCGGCGCTTCCTATTCGGCGCACCCGCCCTTCCGCGTGCCTGCGCCCGCGCCGGTGAGCCTGCCAGACCGCTTGTTCGTTCCGATGCCTGAGCTATGCCGGCCCTCTGCCCCTCAGGAGGAAAAATCGTGGACTTCGAGGTTCCCACCGACATCCGCCGCAAGCTGGCCGAGCTCGACGACTTCATCGACAGCGAGATCAGGCCGCTCGAGGCCGAGAACATGCAGTTTTTCGACCACCGCCGCGAGTGGGCACGCACCGACTTCGACAACGACGGCCAGCCGCGCCGGCAGTGGGAGGAGCTGCTCGCCGAGATGCGCCGCCGTGCCGATGCGGCCGGCCATCTGCGATTCGCGCTTCCGCGCGAGCTCGGAGGGCAGGGCGGATCCAACCTGGCCATGGCGATCATCCGCGAGCACCTCGCCGCCAAGGGCCTCGGGCTTCACAACGATCTTCAGAACGAGAGCTCGATCGTCGGCAACTTTCCCGTCGTGCACATGCTGGCCGAGTTCGGTACGCCCGAGCAGAAGAGCGAGTTCCTCGAAGACATGATCACCGGAAAGAAGCGGGTCGCATTCGGTCTGACCGAGCCCGACCACGGCTCCGACGCCACGTGGCTGGAGACCACCGCGCGCCGTGACGGCGACGACTGGGTCATCGACGGCGCCAAGCGATTCAATACGGGCTTGCACACTGCCACCCACGATCTGATCTTCGCGCGCACGGGCGGAAAGCAGGGCGAGCCGCGCGGAATCACCTGCTTCATGGTTCCCACCGATGCGCCCGGCTTCAAGGTCGAGTTCATGTGGTGGACGTTCAACATGCCCTCCGACCATGCCGAGGTCCGACTCGACAACGTCCGCGTCCCGGCCTCGGCGATCGTGCACGTCGAAGGGGAGGGCATGGTGCTGGCCCAGCATTTCGTGCACGAGAACCGCATCCGGCAGGCCGCCTCGGGCGTGGGCGCCGCCCAGTACTGCATCGACCAGTCCGTCGACTACGCTTGCAAGCGCAAGACGTGGGGCAAGCCGCTGGCCGTCAACCAGGCCATCCAGTTCCCGCTGGTCGAGCTGCAGACCGAGTGCGAGATGGTGCGGGGCCTCGTCTACAAGACCGCCTGGCACCTGGACCACGGCCATCACATGGAAGTCAGCTCGATGGTCTCGATGGCCAACTACCGCGCCAATCGTCTGGTGTGCAATGCTGCCGACCAGGCCATGCAGGTGCACGGCGGCCTCGGCTACTCGCGCCACAAGCCGTTCGAGCACATCTATCGCCACCACCGCCGCTACCGCATCACCGAGGGTTCCGAGGAGATCCAGATGCGGCGCGTGGCCGGGCAGCTGTTCGGGTTCACCACCGGGCGCTGAGCGCGCGCCGGGCGTCTTTTCCAAAACGGAGCGGTCCCCTCTAGATTGCGCGCCATGATCGACGCGGGCCATCTGCGGGCGTGGCGCTGCTACTTCGAGCTGCATCGCGGCAGCCTGGCCCGTCTGTCCATGGCGATGCTGGCGCTGATCGGGCAGACGCTGACGCTCCTGGCGATCCCGCTCGCGGTCAAGGTCCTCTTCGAACGGCTCGACGGCTCGCAGATCGAGACCGGCCTGGCGCTCGGGTTCGGCGCCGGAATCGTGGCGCTCTACTTCGTCAACGCCTGGCTCATGTACGTGGGGCGCGCGCTGCTGATCGGCGTGACCAGCACCGCCACCGAGAAGCTGCGCGGCGAGATCGTCGAGAAGGTCTTTCGCCTCTCGGCGACGGCGTGGGACCGCGCCGACCGCGCGCTGATCGAAACCTCTCTCATCCAGGACACCGAGAAGATCGATGCCATGAGCGTGGCCGGACTGGCCACGGGGTTTCCCTCGATCGTCATCAGCGCGGTGCTCGCGCTGGCGCTCCTGTGGATCGAGCCGGTCCTGCTCGGCGTCATGCTGCTGACCGGTCCGCTGATGGTGATCATCGACCGCACCGTCGGGCGCGAAGTGGGCCGCCGCGTCAACGACTACCGGCGCTCCGTCGCCGCGCTCAACCACCGTTTCACGGGTGCGATGCGCCGCCTGACCGTGATCCGCGCCGAGGCCGTCGAGGACGAGGAGGCGTCGGTCCATCGCCAGCTCGCAGCCGAGACGCGTCTGCAGGGCCAGCGACTGGCCGCGGCCGGCCTTGCCTATGGCGTGCTGCAGAACAACGTCGTCCACGCGGTCAGTGCCGTGGTCCTGCTGGTGGGCGGGGCAGCCGTCGCACAGCACTCGATGTCGCTGGGAACCCTGGTCTCGTTCTACGTGGGCCTGATGCTCCTGAAGAACTACGTCACCGCGGTCATGCAGTGCGCGCCCATCGCCATCGCAGGCGCGGCATCCTTGCGCGGCGTGGTGGGCGTGCTCGAGCTCGACGAGGAGCTTCCCTACCACGGCACCGAGCGCATCCGTTTCGAGGGCAGCATCCGCCTCGAACACGTCTCGTATGCCTACGACGGCGTGGCGGTGCTCGACGATGTCAGCCTTTCGATCGAGCCCGGCACGACCACGGCCGTGCTCGGGCCCAACGGCGCAGGCAAGAGCACCCTTGCCGGCATGGTCCTGGGCCTGCTTCGTCCCAGCGCCGGAACCGTGCTGGCCGATGGCCGTGCGATGGAACAGCTCGACACACGCGCGCTGCGCAGGGACATCGGAGTGGTGCCGCAGGAGCCGCAGCTCCCCGCAACCAATCTGCGCGAATGCCTGGCGTTCGGACGACCCGGCGCGACCCATGCCGACCTCGAGCACGCCGCCCGCATCGCGACCGCCGATCGCGTCATCGCCTCGCTGCCGCGCGGCTACGACACCGACCTCGGCGAGGAGTCGCACCGCATCTCGGGCGGGGAGCGCCAGCGGCTGGCGCTGGCGCGTGCGCTCGTCCATCGCCCGAGGCTCCTCGTGCTCGACGAGCCCACCAATCACCTGGACGCGCAGGCGGTACGCGATCTGCTCGCCAACCTCCGCGCGCTCGACCCTCGACCGGCGGTCCTGCTCATCACGCACGACCGCGAGGTCCTGTCTTCGTGCGACCGCATCTATGAGTTGCGACCGCTGCTGCAGGCACGCGCCGAGGGCCAGGGGCAGGTACACGAGCTGCCAGTTCCGTCCCGCGGCGCCGACGTGATCGAACTGGCGCGGCGCTCGCGGGATCTTCGTGCCTGAACGCGACTGCTGGCCGACTTCCTTGCAGCAGGACCTGCTGCTGGCCGCGCTGGCCGATCCCGAGCGGGCACGGCAGGCCTGGCAGCGCTGCCGCAGCTGGCTGCGGCAGACTCGCGAGCCGGGCGAGCTCCGTCTGCTTCCGCTGATCGACGTGAACCTTCGCCGCGCCGGCGTGGCCGGTGACGAGCTGGCGTTCGCGCGCGCGCAGCGGCGCAAGGCCACCGTGGCCAACGAGATCCTGTTCCGCAACCTCGCCCCCGTTCTGGCCACGCTGCGCGAGCGGGGCGTGGAGGTGATCCTGCTCAAGGGCGTAGCGCTGGCGCTTCGCCACTATCGCGAGCAGGGCCTGCGTCCGATGGGCGACGTCGACATTCTGGTTCGACGTGCGCATGCGCAGGCAGCCGCCGACACGCTGGCCGAGCTCGGGCTGGTGGCGAAGTCACCGCTGAGCACGCGCCGCATCGATCTGGTGCACGCCGAAGATTTTTCCGACGAGCGCGGCCTCCACATCGACCTGCACTGGCGTCTCTTCCCGCAGCGCTTCGTGCATCGGCACGACGAGGAACTGTGGTCGCGCAGCCGCGACGTCGAGCTGTGCGGCGTGCCCGCGCGTGTGCTGTCGTCGGCGGACGAGCTGATGCACGTCATCGTGCACGGGCTGCACTGGGCGCCGGAGGCGACGCTGCGCTGGGCCAGTGACGCCGCGGCCATCCTTGGCAGCGACGCCGAGCCGGTGGACTGGCAGGTCTTCGTGGCCGAGGCGCAGCGCCTCGGCTTCGTCCCGGCCGCGCGCGAAGCGCTGACCTACCTGGCGGACACGCTCGGTGTCGCGGTTCCCGAACAGCCGCGCCGCGAACTCGCGCGCCTCGAGGTTCCTCGCGCACAACTGCTCGAGTACCGCCTGGGATGCCGTCGCAGCACCTACACGGTGCTCGGCGGCCTGCCCGTGTTCGCGTTTCAATACGCGCGCGATGCGCGCTCGCGCGGCCGTCTGCCGCAGCCGCTCGGGTTTCTCGGCTACATGGCCGAGTACTGGGGCTACCGGTCGGTCTCCCAGGTGATGGCTCGCATGCTGCGCCGCGCGGTGCTGCGCAGCTGGTCGCGAATCAGCGGCCGCCCGCTCCCGCCGCCGGATCCGGTCTGAGGCCCGCCAGCAGCTCCTCCACGCGTGCCGCGATGCAGTCCATGTCGCGTCCGAGCATCACCTTGAAGCAGGGAACGGCGGCCACCAGCGCCGCGATGCGATGCAGGCTCTGCGCTTCGGGCGCAAGCAGCTGCAGGATCGAGCTCGGTGCGGCCCGGCGCAGTGCATAACCGCGCGAGGCGGGCTCGATTCGCGTCACGGCCTGGCCGGTGACTTCGGGCAGCAGGACGGCGGCAATGGCGGCGCTGGCGCACAGGCGCTCGGGAAGGATGCGCGAGAGCAGGACCACGCTCTTGTCCTCGCCCGGCAGGCTTCCGTGCACGGCATGCGGATGCAGCAGCGGAAAGCGCTGCAGGTGATCGGGCTCGACGTAGGTGGATCCGAACAGGCTGTGACCCAGGAAGCCTCCGCCATGTGCTTCCAGCCCAACGTAATCGTCGCCGAGGAAGTCCATCCCGGCCAGCAGACAAAGCAGCGAGGTCGTCGACTTTCCCGAGCCGCTCTGGCCGCACAGGATCACGCCGCGGCCGTTGCGTGCGACCATGCCCGAATGAACGAACTGGATGCGCTGATCGCGCAGCCACAGCATGAGCGGGAAGTAGAGCGGGCGGCCGGTCTCGAACAGCGACAGCGGTCCGCCCAGGTCGACGGCGCCGGCGATGCGTGCCGCTCGCCGGTCCAGCCACACCAGCGTGCGCGGCAATCGGTGTCCCACCAGGCGGCCGTTGCGGCTGACGCGCACCGGCGGGTTGCCATGCTCGTCGACGGCGTCGAGCGCGGCGTTGGGAAGAGCCACGCCGCTTGCATGCGGGTCCCACAACTCGATGACGATGTCGGGCCTGTCATCGCCGGCGGCGATCTCCAGATGCGCGAAAGGGAGGTGGACTCTGCGGGCGAGCTCCTCGCCGCATGTTCGGATCAGCGCGCGGCGGCCCGACAGTCGGTAGCAGCGCTCGCGTACCGGAGCGCGATGGCACGCCTCGGCGTGCGCGGCAACCAGCGAGGCATGGATGGCTTCGCCAGCCTCGTCCTCGATGGGAGTTGCCCAGACCAGCGGATCGCCGCCGTCGCTGGCCGGCGCTGCAAGCGGATCGCTACTCAGGCGTTGGGGTCCTTCAGCAGCGAATCGAACACGCCGGGCGTGGGCGGATCCAGAGCCAGCACCTCGGCCATGTCGCGATAGACGTTCAGGACCGGCGGGTGGTAGGCCGTACCTGGTGCTACACCCGCTCCCGTGGCCGCGCCGCTGGCGGCTGGCGGCGCGCCGGCCGCGTCGCGGATCATGCGTTCCTGGAGAAGCTGGTCGATCAGTGCGGTCACGTCGTTCTGCACGCGCGTGACCTCGACGCCATAGCCGGCCGCGATGGCGGCGCAGATGTCGCCGACGCTGCGCCCGTTCTCGATGCCTTCCCAGATCCAAGCGCCGGTCCCTTCCATGCTGTAATAGACGCCGCTCAGAAGGTTGATGATGATGGCCTCGCCATCGATCACCTTGGCAGTGACTTCATTCTCGTCCGGCAGATAGCGATTCTCGAGACTCGGCACGACCTTCTCCCGCCGCCAGTCGCTCGTACAGCTCGGCATACGCGCGAACGTACTTCTCCCAGCCGAACTCGCCCAGGGCTCGCTCGCGAGCCTGGCGCCCCAGTTTTTCGGCTTCCTCGCGGTGCGCGAGCAAGTAGCCGATGGAATGCGCCAGCGCAACGGGATCGTCGGGCTCGATGGCCAGACCGGTCAGTCCCGGAACGAACGCTTCGTCGAGGCCCGGCAGGTTGCTGGCGATCAGCGGTCTTGCCATCAGCGCGGCTTCGACCGCGACCATCGGAAGACCCTCCCAGTGCCGCGACGGCATGAGCACGATGGTCGCCTCGTTCAAGAGCGCGGGCACGTCGGGCGGTGCAACGCCCCCGACCAGGCGGACGCGATTGCCGAGGCGATGCTCGGCGATGATGCGCTCGAGCATGTCGGCATCGGGGCCGTAGCCGGCGATGCGCAGGTGCACGCGCTCGTCGACGTGGACCATTGCACGGATGGCCGTGTCGAAGCCTTTCTGCTCGACCAGACGGCCGATGCACAGCAGCACCGGCGGCTCCCATGGCAGCGGCGCGGGCGCCAGCGGCGGCGGCGGCATGCCGTTGCGGATGAGCGAGCTGCGATCGCGAACCTCCGGGATGCGCTCGCACACCGCGTCGACCGACGATTGCGCACAGCCGACCACCCAGTCGGCACTGCGGATCAGGCGACCGACGATGGATTCCCGCGAGGCTCCCTCCGAGGTCACGAAGCCCCACCCGTGCGCGGTGTAGAGCACGGCCGCGCGCCGATCGCGCATGGAATCGCAGTGCACGACCAGGCACGGATGATGGTGGTTGACGTGGACGACGTGCGGGTCGAATTCCCTCTCGATCTCGCGCACCCGCCGCCGCAGCAGCGCGTACGCCGCGACGTCCTTGCGGGCGAGCGCGTCGTACAGAGGCAGCGAGTGCACGCGAACGCCATTCCACGAAAGCTCGCGCTCGTCGGGATGGACGGTGTTGGTGGCCATGACCAGGAACTCGAAGCCGTGTCCGTGCAGTGTCTCGACCATCGGCCTGGCCAGCGCTTCGATGCCTCCGATCTCGCCGAGAAATCCCGGCGACCACAGCAGCACGCGCGTGGGCGCCCGCTTGCGTTCGTCCGAACGCGCGGAAACATTGGCACGCAGCCGCGCTTCCCCGTCATGCTCCATGTCTCGTGCATCATTCCTGCCTTCAACGCCGAACGCTATCTGGCAGCGGCCATCCGCAGCGTGCTGGAGCAGACCCGGCCGCCGCACGAGGTCGTGGTCGTCGACGACGGCTCCACCGACGGGACGGCGGAAGTGGCGCAGCGCCACGGATACCCCGTGCGCCTGTTGCGCCAGGCCAACGCCGGCCCCGCCGCCGCGCGCAACCGTGGCATCCGCGAGAGTCGCGGCGACATTCTCGCCTTCCTCGATGCCGACGATCTTTGGGAGCCGGACAAGCTGGCGGCTCAGCTCCACCGCATGCACGAGCGGCCCGAGCTCGACTTCTGCGTGACCATGCTGCGCAACTTCGTCAGTGAAGAGCTGGAGGACCGGCGCGTGCGCGACCCGCGCCTGCTCGAGCCGATTGCCGGCTTCTCTCTCACCACGATGATGGTGCGGCGCTCCTCGCTCGATCGCATCGGCCTTTTCGACGAGGCGCTCGGGCACAGCGACGATACCGAATGGGTGATCCGCGCACAGGACAGCGGCGCGGTGCACGAGCTCCTGCCGCAGGTGCTGGCACGCCGCCGTCTTCACGACAGCAACCTCAGCCAGACCCAGGGCCCGGGAAGCCGCGAGGAATATCTGCGCCTGGTCAAAGCCATGCTCGATCGCCGCCGCGGCCGGGCCTCGACGAACCGACCGTGAAGGCGCCCCTGATCAGCGTCATCGTCCCGGTCTGGAACGGAGCCAGGTTCCTGGCCGAGAGTCTGGATTCGATCCTGGCGCAACAGCACCGGCCGCTGGAGATCCTCGTCGTCGACGACGGTTCCGAAGATGACAGCGCTTCCATCGCCGAACGCTACGGCGAGCCGGTGCGGGTCCTGCGACAATCCCATCGAGGACCCGCGGCGGCGCGCAATACCGGAATCACGGCTGCGAGAGGCGAGTTGCTGGCGTTCAACGACTGCGACGACCTGTGGCTGCCGCAAAAGCTGATGCGTCAGCTCGAGTTCCTGACTGCGCGCCCCGACATCGACATGTGC
The DNA here is from genome assembly GCA_035626675.1 of Binatia bacterium. Lineage (GTDB taxonomy): Bacteria > Desulfobacterota > Binatia > UBA1149 > CAITLU01 > DASPNH01. Next base: position 35,246 of record DASPNH010000014.1, on the reverse strand, counting down.
CTGACCTGGGCCCAGAACTTCTGGGAAGAGGAACTGGCCGAGGATGCCGCCGCCTACGCGGATCATCCCATGTCCAAACCTTACGGCGGCTACTCCATCCAGTCGCTGCTGATGCGCGCCGCCGCCGCCCGGCGGGCGCCGCTGCTGCCCGAGCATCTTCGCCACGGCGAGACCGCCGTATGGATCGAAAGTGCACGCGCGGCCGGCCTCACGGTCGAGGAGCTGCGCGAGGTGCTCGTGCGGCGGCGTCTTCACCGCGGCAACATGACCCGGCTCGAAGTCGGCGCGGCCGCCGAGGGAGTCTTCCACTTCCTGCAGACGCGCCTTCGCACGCGGCGCTCGCAGCCGTCGTGAGCCGCCACGCGGCTCTGCTGGCTCCGGCGCTGCCCGGCGCGGTGCGGACGCTCTTCCTGCGCGCGCTGCTGCTGGCACCGCAGGAGGCGGCGGCCGCGTGGCGCCAGTGGAGATCGCATCATCCCTCGCTTCTGGACGTGCTCGGCCAGGAACGCACCGACGCGCTGGCCGCGCTGCTGCCGCTGCTTCATCGCGCGGCAGAGAAAAGCGGCCTCGAGCTCGCGCAGTCCGAGGCCACGCGGCTGCGCACGGCCGTGCTTCGCGAACAGCTGCGTGCCCGTGCCTATGCCGACGTGTTCGTGCGCGCCCTCGATGCGCTCGAAGCCGCGTCGATCCATGCGGTCGTGCTCGGAGGCCGGCCGCTGGCCGAGCAGCTCTACGAAGACCCGGCGCTGCATCACACCGGTCCCATCGACCTGCTCGTCCAAGAGCGCGAGCTGGAGACCGCCGCCGCGGCGCTCGTCGCTGCCGGCTTCCAGGATCTCGGCGGAACCGGCGGCGCACCATGGATGCGGCGCCGGCTGCAGGACCGCAGCGCGCTGGTCGCGACGCTGGGCACGACGGTGCTGGCCCACCCCTATTACGCCATCGATGCCGGCCAGCTGCGCGCAGCCTGCGCGCTGGCCGATGTCGCGGGACGTCGCGTCCTGGTGCCGGCGCCGCATCATCAGCTCGCCGCGATGTGCGCGCGCGGAATCTGGACGGGAGCGCGCCGCTCGATGCTGTGGCTCGTGGATGCCGCGCTGCTGGTACGGACGGCTGGCGTCGATGACGCAGCGCTGCGAGCGTGCCTGCGCAGCGGGCATCTGATGCTGCCGGCAGGCGCGGTGCTCTCGTATCTGCATCACGACCTCGGTGTCACGGTCCCTGCCGGGCTCCTCGCGGCGTGCGTTGCGGATGCGGTGACTGACCTCGATCGGCAGCTGGCCCTGGCGGCCGCGGCGGCGGCCAGCGATACCGCGCTGTTCGAGCTCGTGTCGGCGGCAGCCAGAAGCGGCAGCGTGGGCGCGCTGGTGCGCTGGGCGCTGCATCCGGATCCGATCGTGGCGCAATGGGAGACCGGCTCGATCGCCTGCCGGTCATCGGTGACGAACGCGTTGCAGCGGCCAATGGGTTTCGTCTGGCGCCGCATTCGCGGGCTTCCGCACCTCCTGCAGTAGGCGGCTCTGCCGGTAGCGCGCCCTGCAGCAGCAGGGCCGCGGGTTTTCGCGTCGTCGTGCGACCGCTACAAGCGCATCGTCGACTCCGCCCGGATCTCGAGAAGGGGAATGCACATGTCCGTCACCGACCTCGGCTTTGGCGCCTTCGATTGCGACAATCACTACTACGAGGCCGAAGACGCCTTTACGCGCCACATCGATCGCCGCATGGCCAAGCGTGCGATGCAGTGGGCCGTCATCGACGGACGCAAGCGGCTGCTGGTGGGCGGACGCATCAATCGCTTCATTCCCAATCCGTGTTTCGATCCGGTTGCGCGGCCCGGCTGTCTCGACGACTTCTTTCGCGGCCGCAATCCGCAGGGCAAGGACATGCGCGAGCTGTTCGGCGAGCTCGAGCCGATTTCTCCTGCCTACCGGCAGCGCGACGCGCGCCTGACCCTCATGGACGGGCAGGGCATCGAGGCGGCGTTCCTGTTTCCGACTCTTGGCGTGGGCATGGAGGAATCGCTCAAGCACGATCCGCCTGCGCTGGTTGCCGCATTCCGAGCGTTCAACCGCTGGCTCGACGAAGACTGGGGCTACTCGTACCGAGACCGGCTGTTTGCAGCACCGATGATCTCGCTCATCGACGCCGGCGCGGCCGTGGCCGAGCTCGACCACGTGCTGTCGCGTGACGTGCGCGTGGTCTGCCTGCGTTCGGCGCCGGTGGCCACCGCCGGCGGCAACCGTTCCCCGGGCGACCGCATGTTCGATCCGTTTTGGGCACGCGCAGCGGAGGCAGGTATCACAGTCGCGTTCCACTCGGGCGACTCGGGCTATCACAAGTACGCCGAGGACTGGGGCGAGGCTTCGGAGATGGAAGCATTCCGATACTCGCCGCTTCGCCTGGCGCTGTCGGCCAATCCGGTACTGGACACGATGGCTGCGCTGGTCTGCCATGGCGTGTTCGCACGCCATCCGCGGCTACGGGTGGCGACGATCGAGTCGGGTTCGGAGTGGGTGCCGCTGCTCCTGAAGAAACTGAAGAAGGCCTACGGCCAGATGCCGGGTGCTTTTGCCGAGGATCCCGCACGTACGTTCGCACGTCACGTCTGGGTCTCGCCGTACTACGAGGACGACATCGCCGAGCTGCGCGATGCCATCGGCGCCGACCACATCCTGATGGGCTCGGACTTTCCGCACGCCGAAGGTCTTGCCGAACCGCTGACTTTCGCGGACGACCTAGAGGGCTTCGGCGCGGCTGAGATCCGCCTCATCATGCGCGAGAACGGCTGGTCGCTGGCGCGCCGGCTATAGGGCGTTTCAGGGCTGATGGTCGGTCGCGCTCGTCAGCGGCACGAACGCGACAGGCAAGACCGCGCGCTGCTGCAGCGTGCCGTCGGCGTCCTTGACGATCAGGACGAGCATCTGTGCCGGCTCGCCGCGATCGACCGGCGCAACCAGGCGTCCGCCCGCAGCGAGCTGATCGATGAGCGGGGAAGGGATTTCGGGGCCGGCCGCAGCCATCAGGATCGCGTCGTAGGGTGCGTGCTCGGGCCAGCCGACGTGCGCATCACCGCAGCGCAGCTCGACGTTCCCGTAGCCTAGCCGCTCCAGCGTCGCGCGCGCGCGCCGGTGCAGCGGCTCGATGATCTCCACCGAATAGACCTTACGGACCAGGCCGGACAGGACGGCCGTCTGGTAGCCAGAGCCCGTACCCACCTCCAGTACCACATCCTCCGGTGTCAGCCGCAGCAGCTGCGTCATGGCCGCCACGATGTAGGGCTGCGAGATCGTCTGGCCGAAGCCGATCGGAAGCGGCTCGTCGGCATAGGCGTTGGCCAGCTGTTCGGGCGGAACGAACTCGTGCCGAGGCACGTCCATCATGCGTTGCCGGACGCGCGCGTCGAGGGCATCGGTACCCAGGTAAGAGGCCGTCTCGCGCACTTCCTCTTCGATGCGGCGGAGCAGACGCGAACGGTCGGCGGCTATGTCCTGGTGTTCTGTTACGACCATCAAAGGTCCTGTCACGCTGCCCTGATCGAGTCAGGAATCGGAGGAGCCCATTGCCACTCCGACTTGTAGCTCCGACCCGATCCGCCGTCGACAGAGGCCTGCAGAACGCCCCATCGGCGTCCTGTCGTGTACTCTGCAAAAGTGAAATTGCCCACTTCGACTTGACTCCATCGCGCGAAGTGAAGATGGAAAGCGGCTCTGCGACAAATCATCTTCGCCGGTTCGCCGTCGAAGCTACATCAACGTTCTGGGATCCGGCGTGGCGATCAGGAGAGCTGCGCATTGAAGGAAGGTAGGTGCCAAGCAAAGGCTTTCGTAAGCAGGTCATCATGGCGCTTCAGGCTCGCGACAAGACCCTTCGCGGTCTTGCCAAGCATCTGCGAGTCCCGATCGGGTCGCTCAGCTCGATGTTGAGCAACGGCCATCTGCCCGAAGACAAGGTAGATGGATTTGCCAAGTTCACCGGCATTCCCCGTTCGGTCGTAACCAGAGAACTGCGCATCGTGGGGCCGTACCAGAAGATGCGCAGGCTGCAGGTGCAGATCCCGCGAGGCACCCGGGGCGCCGACATGGTTCCGTTTCTGAAAAAACTCATGCGCCTGGGCATACCCTCCCTGACCTACGCCCAGGTCACTCATCTCTGGCGCTGCTCTTTGGCGCGTCCGGATGAGCCGCTGACCGCGGCCAGCGCCCGCAAGGAGCTCAAGGAGCTCACCAAACGCGAAGACTGATCGCCGGTCCGGCGGTCCTTTCACACAGCGCGCGCATCTGCCTCGCCTGCATCCGGGATCAGGTGCCTCTTCCGAGGCGCCTGATCCCGTCTGATGCTGGACGCACGGGCATGGCAGGATGCTGCGCGGCGCGCCCGCGGCCTTGCAAAAGCCGTGCTCCCCCGCACTCTGCCGGAAACGCCCGATGGGCACCCGGAGGAAGCGATGGCGAGAGCATCGAGCAACGGCATCGAGATCGAATACGAGACGTTCGGCGCGGTCGGTGCCGAGCCGCTCCTGCTCATCATGGGCCTCGGCGCACAGATGATCCTGTGGCCGGACGACTTCTGCCATGCGCTGGCGGGCGCCGGTCATCGCGTGATCCGCTTCGACAACCGCGATGCCGGTGCCTCGACGCATCTTGACGATGCCAGGATGCCCGACATCGGCATGGCGATGGCCGCAGCCTTTGCGGGTCTGCCCGTCGATGCGCCCTACACCCTCAGTGACATGGCGGCGGACGCGGCCGGCCTGCTCACCGCCCTCGACATCGAATCCGCCCACGTCGTCGGAGCGTCGATGGGTGGCATGATCGCCCAGACGATGGCCATCGAGCATCCCGGCCGCGTACGCACGCTGACCTCGATCATGTCGACGACCGGCGATCCGACGCTTCCGCAGGCGACCGCCGAGGCGATGGGCGTGCTGCTGACCGCGCCGCCTCCGGATCGCGAAGGGGCCATCGCTCACGCGACCAGCGTCTTTCGCATCATCGGAAGCCCGGGTTACCCCTTCGACGAGGAATGGGTGCGCGCGACGGCGACGCGATCCTACGATCGCGGCTTCGACCCGCTCGGCACGGGTCGTCAGCTGGCGGCGATCCTGGCTTCGGGCAATCGCACCGGGAAGCTGCGCGACGTGCGCATTCCCTCGCTCGTCATTCACGGCAAGGACGATCCGCTGGTGCGGCTCGAAGCCGGCATGGCTACTGCCTCGGCGATTGCGGGCGCGCGCCTGGTCGTGCTCGAAGGAATGGGGCACGACCTGCCGCGCCAGCTGTGGTCGCGCTACGTCGAGGAGATCACGGCCCTGACCGGAGCGCGCGCTCCGAGTGCACGAGCATGATTGCGTGAGGTTGCGGCGCGCGCGGCGCTGCGTGTCTAGGAAGGTGGTGTGTAGAAGATGGGGGAGGTCCAGGCTCGTTCTCGGATGGTCTTGGGGACGTCGGCGTCGCAGCAGTAGGCGAGCTCGGCGGGGACGCTGCCCGTGTCGGTGCAGTCGATGGCGCGGCTGTGGCAAAGGTGGTGCGACCAGCGGCAGCTCGGGCGCTCGATGACGCGCGCATAGTACAGCGCAATCTCCTTCGCGTCGAAGTCGGGGTCACGCCAAGCCGCACACAGGCTCGCCGCGCCGTCGCCCGCGCGCGGCGTGCAGGCGCCGTCGCTGTCGGCGCCGGCTGACGGCATTGCCGCCGCGACGTCGTAGACCTGCTCGCGTGCCTGGTCGCCCTCGATCCACAGCTTGACGATCTGCACGCGCTCGAGCGGCGTTCCGGGAAGCTGCGCCGTTCCCGCATCCTGCATGGCCGAGACCACGAAGATCGGCGCGCCCGATGCGGCCGCCGGCAGGCTTGCGCCCATCGGTACGCCACCGGCGTATCCCTTCTCGACCAGATCGGGGCGACTGCACAGGTCGGCCGCGTAGTCCCATCCGCCAAAAAAGCGCACCAGCATGCGCGGGCCGCTGGTGCCATAGGCCTCTCGCCGCTGCATCGCCGCGAACAGTGCGTCGCGCGAGTTCTCTTCGGCCCACAGCACCGCAAGGCCGCCCGGGTTGAAGGCCAGCGAATCGGGCACGAGCGGAATCTCGTGGCGTGTCACGTCGCCGCCGGCGCCGTGGCCGGGATAGCCCTGCTCGTCGGCAAGGCCGGCTGCACCGAGATGCGTATCGGTAGCGGCGAGGAAACCCATCTCGTAGGGATTGACGCCGATCCTGCTCTTGATGCGCATGCCCTCGCCGAGGATGTCGCGTGCGAAGGTCAGAGCGCCCGGCTCCTGCCAGCGAAAGGGAAACGGCTGCTCCTCCATGCGCGCGAACGGCAGCTTCTCGAAACTGCAAAGCTCGTCGGCTGCGCCGGCGCGGCACTCCGAATCGCCCTTGTGCTGAAGGATCTCGAGCAGCGGCTCGTAGCGCGCGCGCCGGCGCGCGGCTTCGGCGTCGAAGGCATCGTTGCCCGCCGACTCGAACAGCAGGCCGCCCGACAGGTTCGTGTTGTGCGGGATCGTCAGGAAGCGGCAGCCGGCGCCCTGGCACTCCTTTTCGAGCGCGGTCCAGAGCTTGTCGCCATCGGAAGCGTCCAGGAAGCTGACCGGCAGGCGCGGCGCGCGCTCGTCGGCGAAAATCACGTTGCGATGAGTCATGTAACCGCCGGGGCCGCCGCTCCACTCGTACGCGACGAAGCTGGTGAACGTGCACGCCGAAGTTCGATCGTAGGCCTGTTCGGCCGCGTCGCGAATGACCTGCCACGGGCCCGCGCCGGCTTCGCGGCATCCGACGCCCTCCTTGCCGCAGAACGTGTAGCGCTCGGGACCGGCAATGCTGAGCATGCGGCTGGCCACGAAGAAGTAGGTCAGCAGCGGCCAGCGCCGGTAGGTCTGGCACACCAGCGAGTCGAAGGCCGGAGTGCCCTCGCTGCGGCACAGGTGCAGCTCGCCGAGAAGCTCGGCGTGATCGGTGACCGCCGCGAAGTCGAGCGGTCGCGCCAGGCGAACGCGGCGCCTGGCCTCGCCGCCGCCGTCGTACGGCTGCAGGCCGAGGGGCTCGCCGCGTGCGAAGCGGTAGGCGTCGGCCGGCAGATTGCGCACGCCCAGGGCGTTGGCATCGAACGACAGTGCGGTGTGCACGTGCAGGTCGCCGAAGAAGGGCGAGCGCAGCTCGTTGTAGCTCGCGCAGGGTTCGCGCCGCTCGGTGCGTTCGAACGCCGTCGCCGCAGGCGCCAGCATCGTCACGACGACGAGTGCGCTGGCGGCGATGCAGGTGCGCCTCATTCGAACACCTCCAGCAGCGAAGCATGCAGCGACGCCGATCGGAACGGCGTTCGATAGATCGGAAAGGCGACTGCGGCGCCCAGCATCAGGATCGCAAAGGAAAAGGCCGCGATCCCCATGCCGCGTCTTCCCAGCAGCCGATCCAGGCCGGCTGCCGCCAGGCCGGCCGCGAAACGCTGAAGCCCTGCCCACCAGACGATCTGCACGACCAGCAGGAGCACGACCGTTCGCAGTGCGCCGGCCGGTCCTTCGACGGCGATGAAATGCAGCGTTGCGGCCAGGAGCTGCAGCAGCCGCGCCACCGGCACGTGCCCGACCACGACGAGGAAGAACGGTACGGGCAGCGCCGCCAGCATCGTGATCCATAGCAAGGTGCGCGCGCGTGCCCGAGTCATCGAGGATTCGGTCTCAGGCCAGGCGCGGCTTGGAGCGCATTCGGATGAAGAACAGCATGAGCGCAAAGAAGCCGCTCAGAGCGAGGAACGGCACGACGACGTCGTCGAGGCCGCCGCCGCGCGTGATGATCCGGCGGATGCCGATCTGGTACCAGCGCAGCGGCATCAGCGCACCGATGTGGCGAGGAACGTCGGGCATGAGCTGGTGAGGCATCATCGCGCCCGACAGGACGAACGAAGGCATGATGAAGAAGACGCTGATGAAGATCGCCTGCGCCACCGTGGCAGCCAGCGTCGAGACGACCACCCCGAGACTGAGCGAGGCAAGGACGAAGGGCAGGGTGAAGATTCCGAGCGCGAGCAGGCTTCCGCTCGGCCAGATGCCGAAGGCCAGGCCCGGAAGCACGATGGCCAGCACGAGCACGCCGTAGCAGAGCACGACCGTCGGAAGCAGCTTTCCGAGCACGATCTCCAGAGGAGTCGTCGGCAGCGAAAGCATCTGCTCGTAGGTTCCTTCCTCGCGCTCTGCCACCAGGCCGAATGCCGCCAGCGACAGCGTCACGTTGGTCAGGAGCATGCCGGCCAGGCTGGCGAGCAGGAAGTTCCGATCGTTCAGCGTGTGGTTGAACAGGAACCTCTGCTCCAGTTCGACCGGCGCCGCCTGCTGCTCGACCGGCGGCATCGGCAGCTCGACCGGCACCGCCTGCTGCTCGACCGGCGGCATCGGCAGCTGGACCGGCACCGCCTGCGGCTTGCCCGGCTGCGACTGCAGCTCCATCGGCGGCGCCTGTTGCCGGGCCCGCAGCCAGTGGCCGCGATCGAGCACCAGCGATGCGGCGATGGCGCGGATGTACGCGCCGATCCTGGCCGCGCTCAGCGGATCGGCGCCATCGAGCAGGATCTGCACCTGCGACGCTCCGCGCAGGACGCTGCGGTGGAAGTCGTGCGGGATCACCACCAGGGCCAGCGCCTCGCCGCGGTGGAGCAGGCCGTAGCCTTCCTCGTAGCCGGAGACGCGGCGCGCAGGCAGGAAGTAGCCGCTGGCCTGGATCTCGGACAGCAGGCGGCGCGAGTACGAGCTCTGGCTGTGGTCCAGCACGATCCACGGCACGTTGGCGGGCTTGCTCGTCAGCGCCACGCCGAAAAGGAACAGGAACATCACCGGCTGGATGACGGTGACGCCAATGAGCACCTTGTCGCGGCGCATCAGTGCGGCTTCCTTGAACGCGACCGCCAGGATGTTGTTGGTCGTCGTGCGAAGGCGGCTCAGCATGAACGAGGCCTCCTCACGAGCGCGACTCCAGCGTGCGGCGGGCCAGCACCACCAGGGCGATTCCGAAAGCGACGATCAGCAGCATCTGCGGCCACAGCTCGGCCACGCCCTCGCCGCGCAGGTAGATGGAGCGGCTGACGTTGATGAAATGCGTGGCCGGCAGGATCATCGAGATCCACTGCACCGGCTCGGGCATGTTGCGGATCGGGTAGACGAAGCCGCTGAGCTGCACCAGCGGTATGCTGAACAGCACGGTCTTCTGCACCGCCTCGGCGGCCGTTGCCGAGGTGGCCGAGAAGATCAGCCCCATCGCCAGCGACGTCACCACGTAGAAGCTCGAGATCGACCAGAACAGCAGGGCGCTGCCGGCGGGCCAGGCATCCAGCACCCACCAGGCGGCCAGCATCATCACGAGCACGTCGAAGGAGAACACCGCACCGAGCGGCAGCAGCTTGCCGAGCACGATTTCGAGCGAGGTGGCCGGCGTCAGCTGGAGCTGCTCGAAGGTGCCGCCGATGCGTTCGTTGACGATCGAGACCGCGGTGATGAGCGTGGTCAGGAAGCTCAGCACGAAGCCGAAGGTTCCCGCCACCATGTAGGGCCGGCCATCGAGCGTGGGATTGAACAGCACGCGCACGCTGCTGGCCACGCCGGCTCCGGCCTCCGCCGGCGCCGGGGCCAGCGCCGTCGGCCGTTCGATCCGCACGATGTCGGCATTCTCCGATCCGTGCTCGCGCAATACCGCTCCGGCGATGCCGCGCAGGAACCCTTCGGCGTTGGCGGCCAGGACCGACTCGGCGCCGTCGTACAGCAGCTGGATCTGGGCGGGCTCGCCGCCGTCCTGCGCGCGGCCGCGTGCGCGTTCGAAGCCGGCCGGAATGACGATGCCGGCGCCGATGTCGCCGTTGATGAGCGCGCTCGAGAGCTCGTCGCGGCGGACGTAGGAGCGTCCTTCGAATGCGGGATGCGTGACCAGCTCGGCCACGATCCGGCGGCTGAGCTCGCTGCGCGAGCCGTCGAAGACGCCGAGCTGGATGCCTTCGATCTCGGTGGAGACGACGAAGCCGAACGCGAGCAGGGACCCCAGCGGCACGAAGACCAGAACGAACAGCGTGAACGGATCGCGCAGGGTGGCGCGAATCTCGCGCACGATCAGGGTTCGCAGGCGCCGCCAGCTCATCGGCTTTCCGGCGCGGACTGCGCTGCCCGGGCTTCCTCTCCATCCAGGATGATGCGGCGGAAGATCGATCCCATCGGCGGCTGCGCTACGCGCACGCGGCCGCAGCCCTCGCGCCCGGCAACCGATCGCACCGCCGCCAGCATCGCCGAGGATGCGCGCGGGCTGCGCAGCCGCAGCGCCTCTGCGTGCTCGTCGACGCTCCAGCCCTGGCCGCGCAGCTCCCGCGCGGCAGCGGCGCGGCGCTCGCGCGGAACGTCGCAGGTGACCTCGTAACCCTGCGAGAAGCGAGCACGCAGCTCCTCGGGCTCGGCATCGGCCACGATGCGGCCGCGATCGATGAAGGAGATGAGGTCGCAGTAATCGGCCTCCTCCAGGAAATGCGTGGTCACGAAGACCGTGACGCCTTCCTTCTTGTGCTCGCGGATGAGGTCCCAGAACAGGGCGCGGCTCTCCACGTCGACGCCGGCGGTAGGCTCGTCCAGGAACAGCATGCGCGGGTCGTGCAGCGTGGCCAGCGCCAGGCCGGCGCGCTGGCGAATGCCCGCAGGAAGATCGTCGCTCTTCTTCTGCTCGGCATCGGCAAGATCGAAGCGCTCGCGCATCGCGCCCCAGCGCATCTCCAGGTCGGCGCCGGTGATGCCGTGCAGACCGGCATAGAACTCGACGTTCTCGCGGAGCGTCAGTCCCTTGTAGAGGCTGACGCGCTGGCCCATGTAGCCGATGGCGTCACGCACGCGCCGCGCATGCTTGATCACGTCGATGCCCGCCACCGAAGCGCTGCCCTCGGTCGGCGCGAGCAGGCCGATGAGCATGCGGATCGTGGTCGTCTTGCCCGAGCCGTTGGCGCCCAGGAACGCGAAGATCGCGCCGCGCGGCACGGTGATGTCGGCCTGATCGACCGCGGTAAAGTCCCCGAACCGCCGCGTCAGCTTGCGCGCAACGATGCAGGGATCGGGCACGGAACGGCCGGGCGCCGACGGGTCGGGCACCTTGGCTGCCGCAGGACTGGCGCGCATGTCGGGACGTTCGGCAGCGTCGTTGCCTCGCTCTTTGCCCTCGGCGCCGTGCGAGAGCGCCAGCAGCGTCGATTCCAGATCGCGCGGCGCGGCTTCGGCCAGAACGACCTCGGCGATGTCCTGCAGGTCCGAGCACACCGCGCGCGGCGTCAGCGAGCGAAGGCGCGGCACCTCCACCCGCACGAAGCGTCCCGACGCCCGCGCGCGCACCGTGTAGGGCAGTGCAAGCGCGCGCTCGACCACGCGCGGAGCATCCTGGGTCCAAGCGCGATAGGCGTCGATGCCGGCCACGGCTTCGAGCTCGTCGGGACTGCCGTCGGCCACCACGCGGCCGCTGTGCAGGTAGACCAGCCGGTCGCAGCCTTCGGCCTCGTCGAGGTAGCTGGTAGAGACCAGGATCAGGACGTCGGTCCGCCGCTCCTCCAGGATCTCGTAGATCTCGCCGCGCGCCACCACGTCGACTCCGGCCGTGGGCTCGTCGAGCACCAGCATCCTGGGCTCGGGCAGGAGGGCATTGGCGATGGCCAGCTTCTGTTTCATGCCGCCGGAGAGGTCGCCGGCGGCTCGATCGCGAAACCGCTCCAGTCCGGTGCGCTCGAGCAGCTCGCGCTCGCGGCGCCGGAAGACGTCCGGGGGAATGCGCTGCAGGCGTGCGGTGAAGGCGAGGTTGTCGGCGATCGACAGGTTGCGCTGCAGGCTGAAGGCTTGCGGGACGTAGCCGATGACGCGCTTGAGCTCGCGCACGTCGCTGCGCAGGTCGTGGCCGAGAACGCTGGCCTCCTCGGCTTCGACTTCGAGCAGGCCCGTCAGGCAGCGAAGCAGGGTGGTCTTGCCGGCGCCGTCCGGACCGACCACGCCGATCATCTGCGCGCCGGCAAGATGCAGATCGATGTGCTCGAGTGCGACGACGGGGCCGAAAGTCTTGCGCAGCCCTCGCAGTCGGATCTCCAGCGGGAACGCCGCGCTCTCGATGACGGCATCGGCGCGCGCTGCTGCCGGCGAGCTCATGCGCCGGCGTCGCCGAGGTAGACGTTGCCCTCGGTGCCGGGAACGAAGGTGGCCACGTCCTCGAGGATGCGGATCTTGACGCGATAGACCTGTCCGATGCGATCGTCGCGCGTCTCGATCTTCTCGGGCGTGAAGTTGGCGCGCTCGGCCACGAACGAGACCTCGCCCGGCACGCGCTTGCCGGGCGCGCTGTCGAGCTCGATCCAGACGCGGCGTCCCACGGGAACCAGCGTCAAGTCGGCGACGGCCACGTAGATCTGCACGTACTTGTCGAGGGGATCGAGCACCGACAGCACCGGCGTTCCCGGCTGGGCCAGCTCGCCCGGCCACAGCAGCTGGGTCTGGACGACGGTGCCGACCTCGGGCGCGCGAATCTGGTACTTGGCGTGCGTGATCTGCAGCTCCGCGAGCTGGCTCTCGGCCAGGCTCTTCTGCTCGCGCAGCACGTCCAGACGGGAACGCGCCGCATCGACGCCCGCGGCCTCGGCCTGCGCGCGTGCCAGCATGCGCTCGGCGCGTTCGACGGCGCTGCGGCCGGCAAGCTCGCGCGTGCGAATTTCGTCCAGAAGCTGCCTGGTGGTGGCGCCGGTGCGCCCCAGGCCTTCCTCGCGCTGCAACGAGCGCGCGGCCAGCTCGTGCTCCGATCGTGCCTGCGCCAACTCGGCCTGACGCGCACCGACTTCGGCCTTCCACGTGCCTTCGCGCAGATCGGCCTCGTGACCTGCCTGCTCGATCTGACGCACCATGACCTCGATCTCGCGGCGCTTGCTCTGCACCCTGGCGGCGATGTCGGCATCGTCGATGCGTGCGACGACGGCGCCGGCCGGAACGGCCTCACCTTCGCGGAAGGCGACTTCGCGTACGCGACCGGCCACTTCGCTGCGCAGCACGCGTTCCTCGCCTTCGACGAAGCCGGTGTAGTACAGGTCGCCATCGTCCCTGCGCGCGAGCGCAAGCCAGGCGGCGATGCCGGCTGCTGCGAGCACGAGGATGACGAGTACGCGCTTCACGGTGCGGTGATCTCGCGGCGAGGCGCCAGCAGATCGGCCAGAGGGGCGCCCATGAGCTGCTGCAGCTCGGCACGCCGGGCGTGCGCCTGGTACAGCGCCGTGGCCTGCGTGACGCGCTGGCGGGTCAGCAGGGACTCCGCATCCAGAAGATCCTCGCTGGTGGCCCGGCCCATTCCGAACTGCTCCTGGCGGATGCGCATGTTCTCCTGCGCCTGTTCGACGGCCTCGGCGGCTGCGTCGGCTGCCGCCACTCGCTCGCGTGCCGAGTCGTGCGCGGTACGCACGAGAAGTTCGATCTCGCGCGAGGACCTGTCCAGGACCAGGCGCGCGCGGCTGGCAGCGGTGGACAGCCTGGCGATCTGGGCCTCGCGGCCGAGGTCGGTGCCCAGGTCCCACTCCAGGCCGATGGTGGCGCTCGCATAGTGCTGGGGCTGGACGACCTCCGCGCTGGTGGCATCGTAGGCTGCGGTGGCGGCCACGCGCGGGAAGCGCGCGCGCTGCAGCGAGATGCGCCGCTCCTCCAGTGCCTGGATCTCCTCGAGCAGCGCCGACATCGCCGGGCTCGAGCTCGTGGCCGCGGCCACCGCCTCTTCCAGCGCCGGCAGATCGGGTGCTCCGGGAACGTCCATCACGCGGGTCTCGGCGTCGATGGCAAGGCCGACCGCGCGATTCAAGCTGCGCCGCGCATGCGCGACCGCGAGGGCCTGCCGCATCAGGAGCTGGCGCGACGACGACAGCGCCACCTGTACCACCAGAACGCCATTGCGAGTGAGCTGTCCCACGCGTGCCCTGGCGTCGGCGTCTTCGAGCTGGCGCCGCTGCAGCTCGACGGTCGATGCCAGGACGTCGCTCAGACGCTCGGCTTCGAGCACGCCCAGATAGGCTTGGACGACGGTACGCTCCTCTTCGAGCTGAGTGGCCCACCGCCGCGCACGCTCGGCTCGGAAGCTGGCCTGCGCCGAGGCCAGGCCGTGGCGCAGCTCGCCGCTGATGTCGAGCGCCAGCCGCATTGCTCCACTGACGCTGCCGAAGTCCTTCTCGCGGATGACGACGGTGAAGCTTTCCACGGGCGAGCCGGCGGGGAGGGTGACGGTGTTGCCGAGCTCGTCGCTGTACCAGGTGTAGTTGCCGCGAACCGTCGTGCTCGGCAGCAACGGGGCGCGGGCGATGGCGACGTCGCGTGCGGCCATGGCCTCGTCGGCAGCGGCGATGGCCATGTTGCGGTTGTGCCGTGCGGCCATCTCCAGCGCCGTCGGCAGATCCAGCAAGGCGGGCACGGCGACGTCGCCTGCGGTTGCGACTTCCTGGAACCGAGCTTCGAGGGTGGAGGCGGCGCGTGCCAGTTCCTGAGCGCGGCGCTCGCCGCTCCAGCCGCCATCGCCTTCGGGCCGCGTCATGCTGCACGCGCAGCAGGCGCACAGCCACAGTGCAGCCGGCGTCCGCCAGGCGATGCCGCGTCCGAGAAGACTGATGGGCATGGGTCGGGGGATAATGCCGCGTTGCCCCGGTGTGTCCATCGCCGCCACGTTCGCGGCGGCGATTCTTTGGCTTATCGATTCGTCAAACGGGATCGCCGCGGCGCAGTGTGCGTGACGAGTCCCCAGTGGCTAGCCGGCCGGCGAGCGCCGGCCTGTCCATGCGCCGTAGTTTCGCTGTCTCCCGTCATGCGGCCACGGGCCTTCCCGGCGTGAACTCGCACGGCATGCGCTTGATGCCATGAATGAAGAACGACAGCAGGCGCGCCGGGTCTTCGGTGATGCGCAGGTCGGGCAGGCGCTGCATGAGCATCCGGAACATCACGGTGATCTCGCGGCGAGCCAGGTGGGCGCCGAGGCAGAAGTGCGGGCCGGGCCCGCCAAATCCGACGTGCTCATTGGGCGTGCGACGCACGTCGAAGCGATAGGGATCGGCAAAGACGTCCTCGTCACGGTTGGCGGAGTTGTACCACATCACGACCTTCTGGCCCTCGGCGATCTTCTGGCCCGACAGGACCGTGTCGCGCGTGGCAGTGCGGCGAAAGTGGATCACCGGTGACGCCCAGCGCACGATCTCCTCGACCGCCGTCGGTGCGACGCGCTCGAAGTCCTGCGCCCAGATGCGGCGCTGGTCGGGATAGTCGCACAGAGCCTTCATGCCGTGGCTGATGGCGTTGCGGGTGGTCTCGTTGCCGGCCACCACCAGCAGCACGAAAAACGAGCCGATCTCGGCGTCGGTCAGGCGCTCGCCGTCGACTTCGGCGTGAAGCAGGGCCGAGGTCAGGTCCTCGGTGGGGTTTTCGCGGCGCACCTTGGCCAGGTCCTGGACGAGGTTGGAAAGGTCCTGCCCCGCGGCCAGCAGCGCCGGCACGATGGCGGCGGGATCGGAGACGTAGTCGGGATCGCCCGCGCCCAGGATGATGTTGGTCCGATCGAAGACGAACCGGTAGTCCGACTTGGCGATGCCCATCATGTCGCAGATGATCTCGAGCGGCAGCGCAGCGGCGATGTCGGTGACGAAGTCGCACTGTCCGCGCTCGACCACCTCGTCGATGATGCGAGCGGCTGCCGTCTCGACGGTGGCTTCGAGGCGCCTGAGCATCTGCGGCGTGAAACCGCGCGAGACGATGCGGCGCAGGCGCGCGTGGCGTGGATCGTCCATGACGATCATGGAGCTGAAGAACTCGCTGAAGTCGGGCGGAAGGTCGATGATGTTGACGCCGCCTCGCGCCGACGAATAGATCTCGGGCTGGCGGCTGATCTCCAGGATGTCCTTGTACCTGGTGATCGACCAGTAGCCGGGCCCTTGGCCGAGCATCGGAACGTCGGGCTCTTCGTGGAAGGAGATGGGCCGCTCGGCGCGCAAGGTTGCGAAGGCGCCCTCGCGCTCTTCGAGCGGGCGCTGCCAGAAGGCGATGTCGGAAAGCTGGATCTCGTCGACTCCGAGAACGCTGCGAGGCTGCACGTCGGTTCCCTCCGATGGCGCGCCAGGGCGCGCCGCTGCACGTCCTTGCAGTACACCGCTCGGCTCGCGGAGGCCAAAGCAGACGAACGCTCGATGCCGGTAAAGGGGACAGTCCCCTTAAGCGTTCAAGGGGCCTGTCCCCTCATGGCAGCGGCGGTGGCAAGGTCTTCGTCGATGCGCTCGGCGCGCCGGCGCGGCGCGATGAGGCCCGCCACGACTGCCAGCAGCGTCAGGCCCGACAACCAGTTGTAGAACGTCTCGGCGTTGCTGCGCTGGAACTCGAGCTCGACGCGAACCGCGCCGGCCGGCACGCGAAAGCGCATCAGCGATTGCTTGACGCGCTGGATCGGCACGGTCCGGCCGTCCACGCGCGCCTGCCAGTTCGGATGGTAGCTGACGGCGGCCGTGACCGGATACCACGCGCGGCGCGAGCCGGTTTCCAGCGTCCACCGCAGCTGCTCGGGCGAGATGTGGCGGAAGCGCTTGACCTCGAAACCCTTTCCGCTGAGCCGCACGCCGCCGCCGCGGACGCGATAGATCGTGGTGCGACGGTCCTCGAACGCAGCCTCGAAGTCCTTGGCGTGCGCGAGCAGCTTGCGCGTCTCGCCGTCGGTGACGATGGCGTAGGTGACGCCGTACTTGCGCAGCCGCCGCGCGGCCTTCTCGGGCTTTCGCATCATCTGGTGCACGCGCCCGCGCCGCGCCGCGCTGGTCAGCTCGACCTGATCGCCACCGGTGACGTAGACGCCCGTGTAGTAGTTGAGAACGCTTACCGAGCTGCGTGCGCCGAGCCGTGCCCATTTGAATGCGGTCCGTTCCATCGCGACGATGGTGCCGGGCTCGCTGTGCCTGCGCAGCCACTTCACGACACGCGAGAATTCCTTCTTCGGCCTGCGCTTGGCTGCGTACTCGGTCTCGACGTTCGCCCGGTGATCGACCAGTTCGAATGCGGCGTTGAGGCCGAGCGTGATGGCGATGGCCGCGGCCGCCGCCATCGCAAGTCTTCGGTTGCGCCGGGCAAGCGGCTTCCAGAGCTCGGCGAAGCGGTCGTAGGCAACGCCCATGAACAACGCCACGAACAGGCAGCTGTAGGGCAGGGCACGAGGCCGGATGAGCGAGCGGAGAACGTCACTGAGGAAATCGGGCTCCAGCGGCAGCGGCCGCGACACCGCGACGGCGGCAGTGCCGAACAGCACCAGCGCCGTGACCGCAAGCCGCGAGCGTTCGACGAAGATCGCCCAGATCGCGGCTGCATATGCAGGCAGCGTCCATAGCGGCGTGCCGAACAGCCAGCCGGTGACGAACGCGATGGCGCGCTTGGAGCTCTTTCCCCAGCCGACGGCGCCGCCGCCGAGCTCATGCCACTGCAGGGTCGGGAACAATGCGTGGCCGGCGAGAAGAAGGACGAGAGCTGCGACCGCGGCATAACGGTAGAGCACGCGAGGGTCGCGGCGCAGGACGGCGAGCCCGGCCGCCACGATGCCCACTGTGGCCAGAGAGTAGGCGCCGGTGATGAAGTGCGTGACCAGGGTGGCGCCCAGGAGCAGCGCCGCGATCCAGAGCTGGCGCGGCCTGCCGTCCAGGGCATCGAGCAACGATGGCCATGCCACCGCAAACAGGACGACGCCGACGGCCTGGATGAGCAGGCCGGTGACGAACAGCCCGCGCATGCCGAAGCCCAGCATGGTGCCGAGCACGAGGCTGGCCAGCGCGGCAACGATGGTGCCGTCGCGGCTGACACCGAGCCGCCGCGCCAGATAACCCATCGCAAGCGGCAGCGTCAGGATGGGCAGGCAGTAGAAGACTTTGAAGACGGTGCCGAGGTCGAGGAGGTTTGCCAGAAGATACGCCGCCAGCCCCGAGACGAAGAAGTAGCCGTAGGACTGGAACAGGAAGAGCTGCGCTCCCAGGTACCAGTAGGGCGACCAGCCGTCGATGTGACCGGAGGGAAGGAACTGCTCGGCGACGACCTTGACGCGAAGCAGGTGCCGGGGGGCGTCCAGGTTCACGATCATGCCGGCGTTGGTGACTGGAAAGACCAGCCAGGTGGCGATGGCCCCGCACAGAAGCAGACCGAGTCGAAAGCGGGTTTGCTCGTTGCGCAGGGCCGCTGCGACGCGAGCCCGCATCGTCGGATGGGCTGCGTCGTGCGGTGGGCTGTCGCCGGACATCCTGCGTTTCTAGATCGAACGCTGGGAAAAGGGGACAGGCACGGCCTTCGCGGTGCACGGGACGGTGCAGGGAGCGGGTCGCGGGCTGGCCGCGATCCTGGCGGTGCAGAGGTGTGTGCGGGCTTGGCGCGATCTTTCGCCGTGCACTGAGCGGGTCGCGGGCTGGCCGCAGGTGTCACGCATTGGCTGGCGTGCCGCGCCAGCCCATCGTGACGGCAGCGCGTGGTCCTGCTGCCTTCGCGCCCAAGGCATGCTAGGCCCGAGCCACTACGCCTGCGGAAACGAATGGAGGTGCTTCATGGCAGCCCACTATCACGACGCCGACGACCTCAAGCTCCTGCGGCACATGCGCGAAGCTGCTCCGGCAGAGTTCAAGGCATGGGTGGATCTGGACTCCATCGTCGGCCGCGAGGACGGCGCGATCCCGCGCAAGTATCGCGAGCTGATCGCTCTTGCCGTCGCACACAGCACCCAATGCGTCTACTGCATCGAGGTGCATACGAAGGCTGCCAAGAAGGTGGGCGCAACCCGCGGCGAGGTCGCCGAGGCGGTGCTGCTGTCGGCCGCGCTGCGCGCCGGCGGGGCCGCCGCGCACGGCGCGCTTGCGATGAAGTTCTTCGGCGACGACTGAAAAAAAGGGGACAGGCACGTGTTGCGTGCCTGTCCCCGTCGCTCAGGCGGCCTTGGGCGCGCCCATCACGGCCTTGACCTCGAGGAATTCCTCGAAGCCGAACTCGCCCCATTCACGGCCGTTGCCCGACTGCTTGTAGCCGCCGAAAGGCGCGCCGAAGTCCGGGCCGGCTCCGTTGATGTGGACGTTGCCGGTGCGAAGGCGCGCCGCCACGCGCAGCGCGTGGTCGGGATCGCTCGACTGCACGTAGCCGGACAGGCCGTAGGGCGTATCGTTGGCCATGGCGATGGCTTCCTCTTCGGTCTTGTACGGCAGGATCGCCAGCACCGGTCCGAAGACCTCCTCGCGTGCGATCGTCATGTCGTTGCGCACGCCGGCAAAGACCGTGGGCCGCACGTAGTAGCCGCGCGTCAGGCCCTCGGGAAGACCGGGGCCTCCGGCCACCAGCTCCGCGCCTTCGGCGATGCCTTTCTCGATCAGGCCCTGGATCTTGTGCCACTGCTGCTTGCTCACCACAGGGCCGATGGCGCCGGGAGGAGCCGAGGCCGGATCGGCGACCTGCACCTGCGAGGCGACCTCGCGCGCGATCCGTACCGCCTCGGCGTGCTTGGACTCCGGAACGAACATGCGCGTGGGCGCGTTGCAGGACTGGCCGCTGTTGGTGAAGCAGTTGCGAATGCCGCCGGTGACGGCGGCGCTCAGGTCGGCATCCTCCAGGACGATGTTGGCGGACTTGCCGCCGAGTTCCTGTGCCACGCGCTTGACGGTGTCGGCGGCGTTCTTGGCCACCTGGATACCGGCGCGCGTCGAGCCCGTGAACGACATCATGTCGATGTCCGGATGCGAGGCCAGCGCGGTGCCCACGCCCGGTCCGTCGCCGTTGACGAGGTTGAAGACGCCCTTGGGAACTCCGGCCTCGTGCAGGATGTTGGCGACGACGATGGCGTTGAGCGGCGCGATCTCGCTCGGCTTCAGCACCATCGTGCAGCCGGCGGCGAGAGCAGGAGCGACCTTGCAGAGGATCTGGTTGACCGGCCAGTTCCAGGGAGTGATCAGGCCACAGACGCCGACCGGCTCGTGCACGATGCGCGTCTTGCCCTTCATGCGAACGAACTCGAACGACTTGAGCACCTCCAGGGTCTGCATCAGGTGCGCCATGCCCGAAGGCGCCTGCGCGGCCTGGGCCAGCCACATCGGCGCTCCCATCTCTTCGGAGATGGTGGTGGCGAGCTCCTGCAGATGGTTCTGGTAGGCAGCGAGGATCTTCTCGAGCAGTGCCACACGCTCTTCGCGCGTGGTCTGCGAGAACGTCTCGAAGGCGGCCCTTGCGGCGGCGACGGCCTTGTCGACGTCGGCCTTGCTGCCGAGGCTGATGCGGCCGATGATCTCTTCGTTGGCGGGATTGAGGACGTCGAGGGGATTGGGCTGGACCGGCGCGACCCACTCGCCGTTGATGTAGAAGTTCAGGCACTCTTTCATGACGCGTCTCCGCATGGCTGCGCGCGGCGCCCTCTGCGCCGCGAGTCTCGGGCGCACACTGGCAGAGGCACGTCGAAAGTCCAGATGATGACGAGGAGGCGAGCCGCGTCGCCCGCCCTTGGCGGGAAACGTCGGCTCGCCGTCCTCGGAAGAGGGACGCTAACGGAAAAAGTGCATGGCCGTCACGGACGATCCCGCGGTAGCGGGGCCGCGGCCATCCAATCCCCTCGCCGCAGCGCTGTCACGGTGCAGGGGCGGCGATCGTCGGGTGCGCTCAGGCCGCGTAGCCGGAGCGGCGATCGCGGCGTGCGCTCAGGCCGCGCGGCCCGATCGGCGATCGCTGCTGAAGCGGCGACTCTGCGGCCGCTGCGGCCGCGGATGCCGGGGCTGGTCGTGGCGCGGCTGATCGCGCCGGCCGCGCGAGGTGTCGGCCGCCAGGTCTTCGTGCCGCGTCTCGGCTACCGACAGACTGCATCCGGTCATGCGCTCGATGCTGCGCAGATACCCGCGCTCGCTCGGATCGCAGAACGATACCGCCACGCCGTCGGCGCCTGCACGTGCTGTGCGGCCGATGCGGTGGACGTAGCTCTCGGCCTCGTTGGGAAGCTCGAAGTTGATGACGTGCGTGACGCCGACGACGTCGATGCCGCGGGCAGCCACGTCGGTTGCAACCAGCACGCGCGACTGTCCGCTGCGAAAGCCGTCGAGCGCGCGCTGGCGCGCGTTCTGCGACTTGTTGCCATGGATGGCCTCGGCGCGAACGCCGCCTCGCTCCAGGTGCTCGGCCACGCGGTTGGCGCCGTGCTTGGTGCGCGTGAAGACGATGACGCGATCCAGCGCCGGGTCCTTCAGCAGGTCCACCAGCAGCGCGCGCTTGCGCGAGGCGTCGACGAAATGGACGCGCTGCTGGACGCGATCCACCGTCGGCTTCTCGGGCGAGATCTCGATGCGCACGGCCTCGTGCAGCACATCGCCCGCGAGGCGGGCGATGTCGGGCGGCATGGTTGCCGAGAACAGCAGCGACTGGCGTCGCGGCGGGACCAGCGCGACGATCTTGCGCAGGTCGCGCAGGAAGCCCATGTCGAACATGCGGTCGGCTTCGTCGAGAACGAGGATGGAGACGTCGGAGAGACGAACGTAGCGCTGCTCGATCAGGTCGAGCAGACGTCCGGGCGTTGCCACCAGCACATCGACGCCGCGCTCGAGGGCCCGAACCTGAGGAACCTGTCCCACACCGCCGTAGATGACGGTGTGGCGAAGTCCGAGATGACGGCCGTAGGCCTTGATCGAGTCGCCGATCTGGCCTGCCAGCTCGCGCGTCGGGGCCAGGATCAAGGCTCGCGGCGACCCCGGACGAAGTCTGGGCTTGTCGGCGGCCAGGCGCTGCAGGAGCGGAAGTGAGAACGCTGCGGTCTTTCCGGTGCCGGTCTGGGCAAGACCGAGCAGGTCTTTGCCGGCAAGGATCGGCGGAATGGCCCGAGCCTGGATGGGCGTGGGCGTGGTGTAGTTGCGATCGGTAAGGGCTCGGCACAAAGGCTCGGCCACGCCGAGATCGCGAAAGGTCGAATCAGTCACGTACAGGTATCCTTTTGCACGCGGACGGCGGCGGGACGGGCCGGAATGGCGGTCGTGCACGCGTCGCGGGCGTTGGGTCGAATCCCACGCGCGGTGGGAGCGGACAGGGTTTTATGTGGGTTAAGCTCGGGACAGGGCGCTGAGGTTGTTACCGGAAGCGCTTCGCGCGATCGCGAGAAACCGTTGGAGCCCCGAGACTGCGCATCGTGGGCGTCAGAGTCAAGCCGGAAGCGCCCTGGCGCGGCGAATGGAGGGACAATGCGGCTCCCGTCAGTCGCTGGCCTTCATCCTCGGGCGCGTACGGGTCTCGCTCGCATCCGACAAGTCTGATTTACTCGGCACAGTTCATGAGCACCGGCGCGCTACGCATCCTTCTGGTCGAGGACGACGAAGACGACTACGTACTGACCCGCGAGCTTCTCGCGGAGGCTCAGGGCGCCGGCTTCGACCTGGTCTGGGCACCCACCTATGCCGACGCGGTCCGCGAGATCCGGCGTACGCCGTTTGACGTTTTTCTCGTGGATTACCGGCTTGGCGAGCGGACGGGCCTGGACCTTCTGCGCAACGAACTGCAGGAGGGGCGCCTTGGCCCCGTCTTCATCCTGACCGGGCAGGGCACCCACGAAGTCGACGTCGAGGCGATGAAGCTCGGGGCCTCCGGGTATCTGGTCAAAGGGGAGCTGCGCTCGCGAGAGCTCGAACGCACCATTCGCTACGCGCTCGAGCGGCGCGGGCCGGCCGATCCCGCCACGCATCTTCCGCCCAAGCGCGGTCGCATCGTGGCGTTCCTCGGTGCCAAGGGTGGGGTGGGCACCACCACCGTGGCCGCCAATGTCGCAGCCGCGCTGGCCAGCCGCGGACTGCCGGTGACAGCGGTCGAGATGCGCGGCAACTATGGTGTGCTGACGCGGCTGCTCAACGTCGTGGCCATCAGCGACCTCGGTCGCATGCTGGCGACCAAGCAGGAAATCGACGCCGAGCTCCTGGATTCGCACCTGACCCGTCACGTCAGCGGTCTTCGCGTGCTGGCCTCGCCGCAGTCCCTGACCAGCTACTGCGACCTGCGCGGCGAGCAGGCCGCAGCCATCGTCAATGCCGCGTCGCTGAACTCCGACCTCGTGCTGCTGGACCTGCCGAGCGAGACCAGCGAGGCCAATCGCGAGGCCCTGAGGCAGGCCGACCTGATCGCCATCGTGATCGACCGGGTCGATCCGTCGTCGATTCCCGCTGCGCGGATGATGATGGAGGTGCTGCGGTTCTGGCGCGTCAAGGCCACGGTCGGCAGCGTGGTGGTGACGCGCGTGCAGCTGCCCGATGCGATGCCGGCAGCGGAGCTCAACGCCCAGCTCGAGCTGAAGAAGTACGGAATCCTTCCTGCAGCGCCCGACCTGTTCTTCCGCGCCGCCGCCACCAATCACCCACTGGTGCTGGCCAGACCCGAACATCCCGCAGCCAGAGCGCTCGATGAGCTCGCGCTCTGCATGCTCCTGATCCGCTGACCAGGTAGATAGGGGTCAGGCACATTTCCCGGCTGCCGGAAAAAATACCTGACCCCGTTTCGCCTACTTGGAGAAGCGCTCGATCTCGCCGGGCTTGCGCAGCATCTTGTCGACCTCGCCGAGATGCATCGTCTCCATGTAGATGTGCTCGCGCGCGTACTCCTCGAGCATGACGTCGTCGCCTTCGACCAGGGCCAGCAGCTCTTCGTACAGCTTGAGCGTAGCGCGCTCGTGCGAGAGCGACTCGCGCAGGATGTCGCCGATGTCGTGCTTGTGGGTTTCGAGCAGAGGTCCGATGCCGAGCGAAGGATGCCCGCCCAGGATCGTGACCAGCTCGCCGGCCTGCTGCGCGTGCGCGGTGGATTCGGAGGCCTGGCTGCGCAGCCAATCCACGATCGGAATGCGGTTGTAGCCGAACACCATGAACGAGTAGTGCGTGTAATGGATGGAGCCGGCCAGCTCCATCTCGAGAATCTTGTTGAGCAGATCGACGGATTTGGTGCGCGTTTCGTCCTTCATCGTTCGCTTCCTTCTCAGCTTTGGGCAGGCATTGCGAGGACGGCGTTCATCGAACGCATGACCGATGCAGGGTCGTTCTCGTCGTAGAAGTACTTGTACTGCGGGCGCTGCTCAGTGACGTCCGCGAGCAGCGTGCCGTCCGACTTCAGGAAGAACGTTCTCGGGATGTACTGGCCGTCGGGCGCATACTTGCCGCTGGTGGCGGCGTCCTTGTCCTTGTCGATGCGGATCATGACGAACTTCTTCGAGAGCTCGACCAGCTTGGGGTCGTGGAAGAGCTTCGCGTAGTTCGTGCAGTGCGGGCACCACTCCGTGTAGAACACGAGCATCACGGGCTTCTTCGACGCCTTGGCCTCGGACAGGCCTTCCTCGTAGCTCTTCCATTGGATGCCCGAGTCGTTCCAGTCGCCTCCGGCCAGGGCCGGACCGGCGATCACGAGCGCAAAGATGGTGCTGGCGGCAAGGGCGGAGCGGAGACGGCCGAAGCTCATCGAGATTCTCCTGCGGGGCGCCGGTTGGATTGGAGGCGGCGCGCATCGAGCAGTGAACCCGAATCGTGACTGCAAGGCGAGGGGCGGGGAGGCGCGGCCACGGCCGCGCGCGCAAAGGATAGGAGACGGAGCGCATTGTCGGCGGCTCGATGGATCAGCGGACCGGTATTCCACGATGCCGCCCCCGCTGGTGTGCCGGCGCCATGGTGCGGGAGCTCGGCTGGCCGTAGGCAAGTTGGTTCGAATCGGGACGGCGTACTTCGCGGGTTGCTCGCCTCCTGTCTCGGCGTGAAGCAGCGCGCGCCACGATGGGTGGTTCGCCGGTGCTTCTCCCCTTCGAAACCGCCCCGTGCGCGCGAATTTTGGTGGACATAAATGTAAGTATATGATTTTGCAGGCTTTTCTTTTGAACGCTCAACGGCGATAACAACCGCCATGAGCGGACACCGTCGGGGGAACCGGCGTCTGTTCTTCGTTCTTGCGTCTCTCGCTTGGTGGGGGCTCGGGTCGGGGACTGGCGCTACTGCTTACGCACAATCAAAGGCCGAGCTGGACTGCTTCGCCGCCAAGCTGGACGCCTCGCGCGCCAGCACCACTCAGGTGGGCAAATGCCAGCTGGCCCTGGCGCAGGGCGGCACCGCCGCCGCCTACGACGCCTGCCTGGCCAAGGCCGCCACCGCCGTCGCGACCCTGGTCGCCAACGCCGACGCGGCTGCTGCGGGCAAGGGGTTCTCGTGCCCCGGCACGATGGCCACCCTCAAACTGGATTCGCGCACCGGCTGGTTCGGCCTCCTGCTGGCGGACCGCGTCCTCGGCTCCAACACCCTTCCGAGCACGTGCGTGGCTCGGCGGACCGAGTCGCTGTTCAAGTACGCAGCCAAGGTCGCCGAGTGCACCGGCCGCAATTTCTCCGGCAACCAGTCCGCCATCGATCTGTGCGCTGCCACGCTGCTGACCAACCTGCGCACGGTCTGGGGAAAGCTGTTCACGCCGATGTGCATCACCGACGCGCTGGCCAACGTCGAGAACGACGTGCGCGCTGCCGTCAAGGCGCAGGTCGCGACCGTTCGCGTCGTCTGCGGCGACAGCGTGCGCGGCGGTTTCGAGCAGTGCGACGACGGCAACCTGGTCTCCGGTGACGGCTGCCAGGCCGACTGCACGCGCCCGCTGATCTGCGGCGATGGCGTGGTGCAGGCCGCCAACGGCGAAGAATGCGACGACGGCAACGCCGCCGATGGCGACGGCTGCGACGCGCAGTGCCTGCGCGAAGCTTGCGGCGACGGCCGCCTGCAGGCCGGTGAGCAGTGCGACGACGGCAACGCCGTTTCCGGCGACGGCTGCGATCAGCACTGCGTGGCCGAGGGCTGCGGCGACGACGTTCGACAGGCCTCCGAGCAGTGCGACGACGGCAACGCCGCCTCCGGCGACGGTTGCTCCTCCGGATGCCGGCGCGAGACCTGCGGCCTGGTCAACGGCATCGTCAAGTGTCTCGGCTGCCCCGACGGCAGCCAGCCCAACGCCGGCTATACCGCGTGCGCGTGCAAGGCCGGATTCGAGCTGATCGGCGGAGCATGCGTCGACATCGACGAGTGCGCCCGCGGCACCGACCAGTGCACCGGCTCGCAGCCGTGCGTCAACGTTCCCGGCTCCTACTCCTGCTCGATTCCGTGCACCGAAGCGGCCTTGAATGCGGCCCTTCAAGCCTGCGGCGCGCCGAGCAAGGTCATCACCTTCGACTGCACCGACACCACCATCGCCATCAACGATACCGGCAGCGGTGCGCGCACGATCCCGTGCAACGACGTGGTGATCGACGGCCTCGACCGCAACATCACGTTCGAGATGACGCCGGCGTGTCACGGCCGCAAGACCGCGTGCAAGGTGCCGCTGAATCCGGATGGCACCTGCGACTGCCCCGACGTCGACAGCGGAACGCACTTCGTCAGCCTGAAC
The DNA here is from genome assembly GCA_035626675.1 of Binatia bacterium. Lineage (GTDB taxonomy): Bacteria > Desulfobacterota > Binatia > UBA1149 > CAITLU01 > DASPNH01. The sequence continues at coordinate 8,840 of DASPNH010000014.1, read as the reverse complement.
GGCAATCGCAACACCGTCCGCAACCTGACCATCCGTTCGTTCTTCGAGGGCGTCAAGACTCTCGGCAACGACAACACGGTCGAGCACGTGACCTTCGAGCGCATCTGCGACGAGGCGATGGGCAACAACGGCGGCACCGGCAACCTCTTCGCCAACGTGTGGGCCAGGACCGCGTGCGGCAAGTGCATGCAGAACTACGGCAAGACCACTCTGACCTCGCCGCATCCGCAGCTGCGCAGCCACTACAACGCGATCGTGCGCGACAGCCTGTTCACCGATTGCCAGCAGCCCATCCGGATGACCGAGGGCGGACGTTTCCTGATCGAAGGCACGCGCATGGAAGGCTTTGCCGACGAGGGGATCTACCGCTGCCTCGGCCCGCGTTTCGACGGCGGCGCCACCTACAACCAGATCGTGCACATGACCGACTCCGAGGTGGAGGGCTGCGACCGCGGTGTCCGCATCGGCGGCGCGGTACAGGCGCTGGTGTGGCGCAACAAGCTCACCAACAACCGCTTCCGCGGGCTTCTGGCGATCAACGCGGCGCGCGTGTCGATGTGGGACAACGAGATCACCGGCAACGGCGGCCTCGGTTCGACCGAGCCGGGACTGGGCGGCGCGGCGGTGGACGACAACGCCAAGATCGACCTGGGCGGCGATGCGCTCGTCATCAGCGGGACGGCCGTGACCAGCCCAGGCGGCAATCGTTTCTGCGGCAACCGTGCGCCCAACGGCACACCTCGCGACGTTCACAACGTCAGCAACGGCCCGGTGCTGGCTTCGAGCAACCTGTGGTGCACGACCAGCCCGCAGACCAGGGTGGTCGGGACCGTGGTCACCGATCCCTTCTCGACCTGGACTCCGTAACCCCGCGTCGGCCAGGTCTCGAATTTCGAGCTGCTGCGCTCTGGAATTCGTGGCCTGCCCGCTTCTCCGACCCTGCGCGCCACTTGGACGCCGGCCCTTGCGATGCTACCCATGCGTCATGGGGAGCGCAGGCATCGCGACGATCATCTCGAAGTGCTCGAAGAACGGTGCGCTGGCGGTCGTGGCCGTCCTGGCCGCATCGCCCGCCTTCGCCCAGTCCGAGGAGCTGATCCGGCTGAACGATCAGGCCCAGGCTCTTCACGCCAAGGGCCAGTACGACAAGGCCGCGAGCGCTGCCAAGAAGGCCATCGCGATGGCCGAGCGCGAGCTCGGTGAGGACCACCCGGATACGGCGACGGCGATCGCCAACCTGGCGACGATCCAGCTGGCGCAGGGAAACCACGCTCAGGCCGAGACGCTCTACAAGCGCGCTCTGAAGATCAACGAGGAAGCCTTCGGGCCCGAGGATCCCAAGACGGCCTCCAGCTTGAGCCATCTTGCGTCGGTCTATCGAAGCGATGGTCGCTACGACAAGGCCGAGTCGCTCTACAAACGTTCACTGAAGATCAACGAGGCAGCCTTCGGGGCCACCAGCCCCAAGGTCGCCACCAGTCTCGGCAACCTCGGTTCGGTCTACAAAGCCAGGGGCGACCTCGAGCAGGCCAGGATCGCGTACGAGAAATCGCTGTCGGTCGCCAGGAAGGCCGCCACCGGTCCCAATGATCCGCTGGTCGCGACCAGCATGAACAACCTGGCCGAGCTCTACCGGGCGCGCGGCGAGCTGGCCAAGGCCGAACCGCTCTACAAAGGCGCGCTCGATATCCGCCAGGACAAGCTCGACCAGAGCGACGCCGAAATGGCCTCGACCCTGACCAATCTGGCCGGGCTGCATGGCGCCAAGGGCGATTGGATGCAGGCCGGCCCGCTCTATCGGCGGGTGCTCACCGCCAGGGAGCAGGCCTTCGGGCCCGAGCATCCCGAGGTCGCCAACAGTCTGATCGATCTGGCCAAGGCCTTCGTGGCCGTCGGCCAGCCCGCCCAGGCCGAGCCCCTGCTGCTTCGCGCCGTGGCCATCCGAGAGAAGGCCCTTGGTGTCGAGAACGCCGAATCGGCGGCGGCCGTCGCTGCGCTGGCCGACGTCTACCGCGCCCAGGGCAAATTGGATCAGGCCGAGCCCCTGTATGCGCGATCGGCTGCGGCAAGCGAGAAGGCGCTCGGCGCCGAAAGCGTCGAGCTGGCGGCCAGCCTTCACGGTCTGGCCGAGCTCTATCGGGCCCGCAACCAGTACGACCAGGCCGAGCCGCTCTACCGGCGCTCTCTGGCCATTCGCGAGAAGGTGCTGGGCCCCGAGCACCGTGACGTCATCACCAGCGTTCTGAGCCTGGCCGAGCTGTACCAGACTCACGGCCACGTGGTCGCCGCCATGCCCATGTACGAGCGTGCGCTGGCCGGCAGGGAGAAGGAGCTGGGCGCCAGCCATCCCGATCTCGTGCCGGTCATGGAGAGCCTGGCGTCGCTCTACCGCGACGAAGGGCGAACCCGGGAAGCCAGGTCGCTGGAAGCGCGCGTCAGCGGAATTCGCGAACCGCGCTCCTAGTGCCGAGCCGGCCTGCCCGCGCCAGCAAACAAATGGCGTCATCGGCCGGCGGATTCATTGACGGAATACCTGAGGGACGCTAGACAGGACGCCACTGACCAGGGAATGGCGCCAGGGCTTGCATTCGAGCATTTCGACAAGGAAATGCGCGAGTGCCGTCACCTGTGGTCGCCGGTTCTTTTGCTTTGTCCTGAGCGCAGGGTCCGCAGGGGCGGACCCGACGTGTGAGTGCCTTTCGTCCGGGCCTCATGCCACGCGCACTGTCGGACGGGGGGTTCATCCAATGCTTCAGCGATTCCTCGCTGCGTTTTTCGCCGCAACGCTTTCGTTTACCCCGGCAGCCTTCGCCGGAACGCCTCTGCCGGGCTCCAACGTCCAGGTCGACTTCGTCTTCCTGATCGATGCCAGCCCGTCGATGCTCAACAACATCAACGCCGTCAAGAACGGCATGAGCGAGTTCGTCTCCGACCTCGACGCCAACAACGTCGATGCGCGCTTCGCCATCGTGCTGTTCGGCAAGTCGGGCCCCGAGCTGATCCTGGACCTGACTTCCAACTCGGCCCTGACCGAGACGCGCCTGGGCCAGATCATGGTCAACGGCGGCAACCCCGGCATTCACAACGACCACAATGGCGATCCCGAGGACAGCCTGGCCGCGCTTCGCGCCGCGCTCAATGCGACCACCACGCCGCTGATCGTCAACAACATCCAGGACGAGAGCCCGGGCCACACCGGCCGCCTCGACTTCCGTGACAACGCGCTGATCAATCTCATCCTGCTGACCGACGAGAACTCCGACCAGCCCTTCCATGCGGCCGACCGCCTGCCCGGGCAGACCGGAACCAATCCGCCGACCATGGACGTGAACTTCTATGGCAGCGACTGGCAGGAAGAGGTCGACAACACCGCCGACGCCGTCATCCGGGCCGGCGCCTTCCTGAACATGATCATTCCGACCTGCGAGTCGTGCCCGCTGCAGTACGGCGATCCGGAGTCGGACGTCAGCGATGTCGACTTCAGCAACTGGGACGAGGACGCCACGCTGGCCACCCTGCGCGACCTCGCGGGCGACACCCGCCCTGCCACGGCGTCGCGCGCCGAGCAGAGCCTGCAGGCGCAGGTCATCGACGGAACGCCGGCCGACAACGTGGCGGGCAACCTGGTGGCGCGCGCGTTCTTGATCGACGACCTCGACACCGACGAGAACTTCGTCACCAACATCTTTGCCGCCAAGATCGACGAGACCATCGTGGCCATCTGCGGCGACGGCGTGACCGAGGACGACGAGGAGTGCGACGACGCCAACACCGCCAATGGCGATTGCTGCGACTCGGCCTGCCAGTTCGACGACCCGGGCGAGGCGTGCACCAACGACTCCAACGCGTGCACGACCGACGTCTGCAACGCCTCGGGCACGTGCCTGCACAACACCATCACCTGCTCGCCCGACGGTGATCCGTGCACGGCCGACACCTGCGACACGCAGCAGGGCTGCAACTACCCCGACGCCGCCGACGGCGCCTCGTGCAACGACGGTCTGTTCTGCACCGCCTCCGATTCGTGCGCGGCCGGCGAGTGCGTGGGAAGCGGAGATCCGTGCCCGAACACGGTGTGCCAGACCACGTGCAACGAGGGCAACAACACGTGCGCCGACGCTGCCGGCACCGCCTGCACGACCGACGGCGACGTCTGCACCGACGACGTCTGCAACGGGTCGGGCGCCTGCATCCATCCGTTCAACAGCGCTCCGTGCGAGGACGGCAACGACTGCACCGCCGGTGACTTCTGCTCGGCGGGCGTGTGCCAGACCGGCCCCGGCGTCAGCACCTGCGATGACCTGGACGACTGCACCATCGACACCTGCCCCGTCGACACGTGCGTGCACACCAACATCCAGTTCTTCAGCGCCTGCTTCGGCGTGCTGATCGCCGGCGACGGCGACCTCAAGGGCAAGGGCCGCATCCGTGCGGGCTCGCAGGCCCTCGGCAACGCCTGCGCCGACCTCGGCGACATCGGCCAGAGCACGCTGACCGACGGCGACTGGTTCATCATGGACGACTCCAGCCCGAAGGGCGGAAAGGTCCGCGGCAACCAGGCAACCGTCAACGGCGACGTGGCCACCGACGGCGCGGGCCTGACGGCGGCCCCCAAGACCACCGATGCCGACATCTTCGGTACGGGCCTGGCCAAGATTCCGAGCGGGATGATCGTGCCCAAGCAGCCCTCGGGCGTCGTCGACACGACCGGCAACCACGAGGATCTGGACCGCTGCCTGGCAGCCCAGGTCAACCAGGTGTCGGTCAAGTCGCTGCTCGATGCGCTGCCCGCCGATCAGACCTTCGGGAAGCTGAAGACAGCGGCCAGCTCTGTGCAGAACTTCACTGCCACCAACGTCGGCGGCATCACGGTCATCGACATCCAGAAGTGGTCGATCGGCAACTTCGCCACCATCAACCTGGACGGCGGCGGCGCGGCCTCGACCTTCGTCATCCGCGTGGACAAGAAGCTGGACGCCAACGCCGGCATCACCTGGAACCTGGTCAACGGGGCCACGGCCGAGCGCACCGTGTTCTACGTGGCTGGCGGCAAGCTCGAGATCGGTCTGAACAACACGGGCGGCGGCATCCTGTTCACGCCCGAGGGCAAGACCGTGATCAAGGCCGGCAGCAGCTGGACCGGAGTGGCCATCGGCGGCAAGGGCGCCGAGCTCGGTGACAACGTCACCCTGACCCACGCCCACTACCAGGGCCCGAACTTCTAGGGCTAGGGCTCAGGCACCATCGGGTCAGGCACCTTTTCCATTGCGGAAAAGGTGCCTGACCCTGCAACGCGATCACTAGAACGGGGTCAGCTGCGAAACGCGCTGACCCCGTTTTCATTTCCGGAGCTCCGGCGCGCCATCCCCGTTTGTTTCCGTGCACCGCCTCGCAATGCACCGACCTGTTTCGGTTCGGCTCGCGGCATTTCTCTTTCCTGGACTCCGCTCGCCCCCTGCGATTACCTCCGCGCATGCCAGCCAAGGAACTCGTTCGCTGCGACTGGTGCGGCACCGATCCCCTCTACCGCAAGTATCACGACGAGGAGTGGGGCGTGCCGGTCCATGACGACGCCAAGCTCTTCGAGTTCATCATCCTCGAGGGCGCGCAGGCCGGGCTCAGCTGGATCACGATCCTGCGAAAGAGAGAGGCCTACCGGAAGGCGTTCGCGAACTTCGACGCCGACAAGGTCGCGCGCTTCACGCCGGCGCGGATCGAGAAGCTGCTGCAGGACCCCGGCATCGTCCGCAACCGTCTCAAGGTCGAGTCGGCGGTCAAGAATGCGCGCGCGTTCCTGAAGGTGCAGGACGAGTTCGGAAGCTTCGATGCCTACCAGTGGCGGTTCGTGGACGGGCGACCGGTCGCCAACCGTCACACCGCGATCAAGCAGGTGCCGGCGCGCACGGAGATCTCCGACGTGTTCAGCAAGGACCTCAAGCAGCGCGGCTTCGGATTCGTCGGCACCACGATCATGTACGCGCACATGCAGGCGGTCGGCATGGTCAACGACCACCTCGTGCGCTGCCACCGGTACAAAGCCGTCTCGCGGATGCGCTGAGGTTTACGGTTTAAGGGGACAGTCCCCTTAAACGATGCGGCGCGGCGGCGGGCGGGGACAGCCCTCTTAAGCGAAAGGCAGACGGCGCGAGCGCCGAGGGGTGCTTAAGGGGACAGTCCCCTTAAGAGCCCCCTTGAGGCGAAGGGGGCAGGCACCTTTGGCGGCCGAGAAAGGTGCCTGACCCCATTTGTCAGTTGGGCGTGGCGGGAGTGAAGAGGGCAAGGGTGCGGCCGAAGCGTTCGTGGCCGAACCTGCGCCAGATCGGGTTCTTGAAGTTGCGCCGGTAGCGTTCGGGTGCGAAGCGCGGCGGGCCTTCTCCGCCGCCCGAGCCGCCGAGCAGGCCGAGCTCGACCTCGCCGCCGCGATAGGTCGGGTGCGTGTTGTCGGAGCGGATGTAGTCGCGGCTACGCTTCGCGTTGATGAACTTGGTGTTGGGATCGCGGATCGTCTCGCGCAGGTCCTCGGTCAGGCGCTGGACGTAGTCGTTCTCGGACTCGCCGTGCACGTAGCGGAGCGCACGCCAGTCGGTGTGGCCGTCGCCGTTGGAGTCGTAGTCCGACCCCATGAATTGCGCGAAGGTGTCAGCGCACTCGAAGCCGTACTGATGCGCGAAGTTGCACGTGCGCCAGTTGCTGCGCGCGAGGTTCTCCAGGAACACGTCCTGGCGGTTGACCGGCGTCCCCGTACCCGCATCGTCGCAGTCGGTGAGCTGGTCGTCGTCGTCGTATCCCGGATAGTACAGGTTGGAGACGACCTTGAGCTTCACCTCCGGGTGGGCGTTGGCGTTGATGTAGATCATCGCCTTCTCCAGGTACTCGGTGCAGTCGGCCAGCGCCTCGTCGAGCCGGCTGTAGTCGCACGTGCTGCCCTCGTCCTGGCCGGCAAGGTTGTTGCGCGCCTGCAGTCCGTCGTTGCCGCACATCTCGAACGTGACGATGCGGGTGTCCTCGTGCTGCATGTACTCGTCGTCGTCGACGATCTTGTTGTCGTAGATGTCGTCGGCCTTGGCGCCCGACTTGGCGCGCCGGATGATATCGATGTCGGCGTTCCAGTGATTGGAGGCGTACTCTCCGAAGACGTTGGGCGCGTTCCAGGTCGCCACCTTCGAGACCGAGCCCTGATAGCCGGCGTAGAGCGAGTCGCCGTAGGCCGTCAGGCGGTACTTGGCGACCGGCGCCTCGCGTTCGATCGTCCAGGAGACGTTCTGCGCGATCGTGTTCGCCGCAGCCGGCGAAGCAATCGCCACGGCGGCCAGGAGCGTGGCCGTTGCCACGATGGAGCGGGAGGCGGGTGACATCATCTCTTCCTTTGTTCGGGCCACACCACGGGGTGCAGCGGCTGCCGTGTCGTGTAAAAGGCCGCCAGCGTTCGGCGGCTTCAGGAGAAAAACGCTAACACGCGTGATTCCAGCGGCCTAGACGTTGGGCGACGGCGGCGTGAGATGAGTACGCGAGCTACCTGACCGCGGGCTTCGCAACCGGGGAGTCCGCGACAACGAACGAGGCGCTGTGGCCGGCTGCCTCGCGCTGCCATGAGGATTCGTGCGATTGCGCAGGATTCGGCCAGCCAGTCGCGGTCCTCACGAACCCGGCGCAGGACGCGCGTGCTACGGAGGCGTCAGGGCAGCGGCGACCTCGTCGGTGCTGGCCGCCAGCTTCACGTCGCTGACCTTGCCGTCACTCACTCGGAGGATGGTCGCCTTGCCCTCCTCGGATGGGAGCATCTTCGTGGCGGCCCCGGTCTCATCGATGAGCATCGGGTAGGGGCGCTTGCGCATGCTCGGCAGCGCGAAGGTACGCCGCACGAACCCTGGCATCCCGCTGACGTCGGCAATGTAGACGGCCCGCGCCGCCGCCAGCTTCTCGGTGCCGCCTTCGGCCAGCACTTCCTTGACGAAGCCGCCGCCGTCCATGTCGCGCGTGAACACTAGGGTGGTGGTGTCCAGAGTTACCGTGGTGCTGACGCCATGCTGGTCGGGCAGGGTCAGGACCGGAAGCGCGTCGCCAGCCTTCAACGCAGCGACGGCCGCGTCTTCGGCAGAGGCCGCCGGAGCCATAACCAGCGTGACGAGTATCGCGCAAGCGAAGCGGAGGATGTTCATCGCGGGCTCCTTGGCAGCCAAGATGGACGACGCAGCGGGAAAGCCAAACCGGGGTGTTGCGCGGATCGGCACGAAGTCTCACGCGGACCGTTGCGGCGCAATGGTCCGAAGCGCCGAGCCGCGGCGCGATGCGACGGCCGGCAGTCGAAGCGACGGCCGGCACTCGATGAGACCCGGCAGTCGATGAGACCCGGCACTCGAAGCGACGATGCACGCGCTGGTCGCGTCGTTGACCCATGTGATTCGGTCCTCTAAGTTCCGGCGGCGTGGGGAATCGGGCAATCGCAAGGGTCGTCATCGTCGGAGGTGGTCCCGGCGGGGCTGCGCTCGGAATGTATCTGGCTCGGGCCGGCGTTCGCGTCGTCATCTTCACTCAGCCCAAGCGGCCACCCATCCTGATCGGCGAATCGCTGGTTCCGGCCATCGTGCCGATCATCCGTGATCTCGGCGTGGAGGCCGAGGTCGCCAGCTACAGCGTGCGCAAGACCGGCGCGACGTTCTGCTTCAACGTCGCCGAGCGCCTCAATATCCGCTTCGACGACGTGCGCGGAGGGCGCACCGACTACTCCTACAACGTCCCGCGCGATCGCTTCGATACGACGCTGCTCGGGGCCGCCGAGCGCGCGGGGTGCCTGGTCGTGCACGAAACGGCGCATCTGGTGCGCAGCGGCGAGGCCGATC
>DASPNH010000013.1:0-25871 GCA_035626675.1 Binatia bacterium | reverse complement strand
GCGTTCTCGGCCAGGAACTCCTGCAGGAACTCGTGGAGGCCGTCCTGGAAGATCTGCTCGATGCGGCCGTAGCGCAGGGTCGAGTGCATCTGCCCCGCGAGGCGGTGGCACTCGCCGCGATCGGCGTAGGCGCCGGCCAGCGAATCCAGCCGCAGCGTGATCTCGTCGAAACAGCTTCGCAGCGAGCGCGGCATCTCCGGACGAAGCAGCAGCAAGTCGGCGATCAGCCACGGCTGCAGGCGGTTGCGATAGACCCAGTGATACGCGCGCAGCGCCGAGACCGAGCGCAGGATGGCCGCCCACTGGTAGTAGTCTCGCGCGCCGCCGACGCTCTCGTGGTCGGGCAGCAGCACGTGGTACTTGACGTCCAGGATGCGTGCCGTGTTGTCCGCGCGCTCCAGGAAGGTGCCGAGGCGAACGAACCAGTAGGCGTCGTTGCGCAGCATCGTGTTGGCGTAGGCGCCGCCGAACAGGATCGACCGCTCCTTGACCCAGTCCAGGAAGCGGCGCGCCTTCTCCGTCGTCATCGGCTGCGGACACATCGAGCGCAGATCGAGCCAGGTCGAGTTGACGGCCTCCCACATGTCGGCGCTGAGCGCGGTGCGCACGGCTCGCGAGTTGGACCGCGCGGTCTCCAGACAGGAGACGATGGAAGAAGAGTTGCTCTCGTCGCACGCCAGATGCTCGAGCACGGTCTGCGCGGTCGGCGTCTCGTACCTGGCGTAGAAGCTGCTCTGGCACCCGGCGGCGACCACGGTGGAATGCCACTCGGCCGTGTCGGCTTCGGCCTCCGGCGACAGGTTGGCCATGCGCAGGCCCACGTCGAGAAGGCGAGCGGTGTTCTCGGCGCGCTCCATGTAGCGGGCGAGCCAGAACAGATCCTCGGCGGTGCGGCTCAGCATGAGGTCACGCTTCCAGCACCCACGTGTCCTTGGTCCCGCCGCCCTGACTGGAGTTGACGACCAGCGATCCCTCTCGCAGCGCGACGCGCGTCAGGCCGCCCGGCACGATGCGGATCTGGTCTCCCTGCAGCACGAACGGCCGAAGATCGACGTGGCGGGGCGCGATGCCGCTGTCGACGAAGGTCGGGCAGGTCGAAAGCGCCAGCGTCGGCTGCGCGATGTAACGCTCCGGCCTGGCGCGCAGCATCGCGGCGAACGCCTCGATCTCGGCCGTGGTCGAAGCCGGACCGACGAGCATTCCGTAGCCGCCCGACCCGTGCACGTTCTTGACGACGAGTTCGCTCAAGTGCTCGAGCACGTAGGTGAGCTCGTCGCGCTCGCTGCAGCGCCAGGTCGGCACGTTCTGGAGCAGCGGCTCCTGGCCGAGAAAGAAGCGGATCATCTCGGGAACGTAGGTGTAGATGGCCTTGTCGTCGGACAGTCCGGTCCCGACCGCGTTGGCGATCGAGACGTTGCCGGCCCGGTAGGCCGCGAGCAGGCCGGGCACGCCGAGCGAGGAGTCGGCGCGGAAGCTCAGCGGATCCAGGTAGTCGTCGTCGATGCGGCGGTAGATCACGTCCACGCGCTGCAAGCCGCGCGTCGTGCGCGTGTAGACGACCAGGTCCATCACGACCAGGTCCAGGCCTTCGACCAGGTCGATTCCCATCTCGTCGGCCAGGAACGAATGCTCGTAGTAGGCGCTGTTGTAGGAGCCCGGCGTCAGCAGCACCACGGTGGGCTCGCTGCTGCAGTTGACCGGCGCCACCGAGCGCAGAGTGGCCAGCAGCTCGTCGGGATAGTGCGAGACTGGACGAACCCGCTGCATCGAGAAGAGGTCGGGAAACAGCCGCATCATGACTTCGCGGTTCTCGAGCATGTAGGAGACGCCCGAGGGTGTACGGCAGTTGTCCTCGAGGACGTAGAAGCGGTCGGGCGAGGTTCGCACGACGTCGATCCCGGCCACGTGCACGTAGACGCCCGAGGGCGGCCGCAGGTCCTGCATCTGCGCGCAGAAGCCGGCGTTGTGCAGGATGGTGTGCTCGGCGATCTTGCCGGCGCGCAGGAACTCGCGGCTGCCGTAGCAGTCGGCCAGGAAGGCGTTGAGCGCGCGCACGCGCTGCTCCAGGCCCTTTGCCAGGTGCGACCACTCGCCGCCATCGAGCACGCGCGGAATGATGTCGAAGGGGATCAGCCGCTCGGGATCGCCGCCCTCGTTGTAGACGGCAAAGGTGATGCCGGTGCGGCGAAAGACCGCCTCGGCCTCGTGCCGCTTGGCGGCCAGCGCAGCTTCGGGCAGCTCCTCGATCCAGCGCGCGACGTTCTGGTACTGCGGACGAACCCCGTCCCGCGTTCCCATCTCGTCGAAGACCGACCAGGGCAGCTCACCGCCGCTTCCCGCCTCCATCCGAGCCATCGCGTACGCAGCCATGGCGCGCAAAGTGCAACGGCCGTACCACGCGCGGCCCTTCGCTCGGCGCGTTTTCGAGGCCGCTACGGTGCCTTTACGGCCGGCGTTGCCGTCGCAAGTGCTGCGGCCGTGCCCGCAAAAGCGGCGCCTGTCCAAATCCCCGGCACCAGAGCAGCCAAAGGGCTGGCCCACGGCGCACTGGCGCGCGCGCCGGACCAAGGGTTTCGTGCGCATCACTTCCGCTGCCGCGAGGTAGCAGCGCGCTGGCCCGATCACGTCGAGGCGAGGCGCGCGGCTCTGCCCGATTGCAAGCGCACCCCTCGCGCGTCACCAGGGCGCGTGCCCGCATTCGTTCGCGACCTGGCGGCGGCACGCTTCGACCTGCGCGCCGCCGTTCTCCTGGCCGCACTGACGGTGTCCGCCTGCATCGGCGCGGGCGTCTGCAACCGGCCGCTGGTGGCCGACAACCAGCTCTACTTCTTCATGGCCGAGCGTGCGGCCTCCGGCATTGCGCCGCACGTCTCCCTGGTGGACACCAAGAGCCAGCTTGCGACGCTCATCACCGCCGCCGGTATCGGGACGGGCAGGGCGCTGGGGCTCGATGACGTGACCGCCGCCCGCGCCACCAGCGTCGCGGCCGCCGCAGCCGCCGTCGTTGGCACCGGCATGCTGGCGGCGGGCCTTAGCGGGATGCGGGCCGCAGCCATCCTGGCCGCGATCGCCCTGCTGTCGATGCGCGGGTTCGTCGACCATGCCGCCATCGGCTGCAATCCCAAGATCTTCCTGGCGGCTTTCATCGCCTGGGCGCATTGGCTCAGCCTTGGCCGTCGTGATGCAGCCGCCGGCGCCTGCGCGGGCGCCGCCTTCCTTTGCTGGCAACCGGCGCTGCTCGTGGTGGCGGCCGTAGCCGTCGAGTCCGCGCGCCGGGGCGGGCTGCGACGGGCCGCGACGACGCTGGCCGCTGCCCTGGTGCCGGTGTTGCCGTACGAGGCGTATTTCCTTTTCCATCAAGCACTTGGCGAGCAACTTCTGCAGACCTACGTGATGACGGCCGGCAGCGTCCATGCCGGCGCGGACTGGTTGGCCTCAGCGCTGTTCGTGATGACCGAAGGCAGGCCTCGCCAGGCTCTGCGGCTGGTGCCGACGGCGTTTGCGGCGTGGTCGGCCGGCAAGCTGCTGCAGGCGGCGTCCGGACTACGCTCGGCTGCCGTGTCCACGCCGGCAGCGCCGGGATCGACCTCGTTCGTCATCGGCGCTGCCGTCTCGCTGGCCTTCACGATCTACGACCACCAGGGCGTGCCCGACATGTTCTTCCCGGCGCCGTACCTGGCTGCCGGTGCCGGCATCGCGCTGGCGTGGTGCATGGGGCTGGCGGACCGGGCGGGCAGGGCAGCGAGAATCGCGGCGGTCACGGCCGCGGCCGCGGCCCTGGCGATCCAGCTTCATGGAGGTGGTGTCCATCTGCCGGCAGAGCGCACCATCGATGACCAGCGCGCCCTCGCTGCCCAGGTTGCGAGCTTGGCCGGCGAATACGGATCGGTGTGGGTTTACCAGGGCGTTCACCTGCTTGGCCTGGCACATCTCGACAATCACGTGGCCTATGGCCAGCTCTACGACGACGTCGCTTCCCGTCTGGACATCCAGTCGTATCGGCCGCTGCGCGAGGGCCGCATGCCGGACGTCCTCATCCTTCCCCTGCGGCCGGTGCCCGGACTTTCTCGTTACCGCGGCCGATACGAGGTGATCGAGTCGCCGGCCTTCGAGCGCGAGAAGCTTCGTGTTCTGGTCGCAGCGCGGCGCTGACCGTCCACGGCGGCGAAGGCGTCGAACTGTATCGCCGCCGCGAGACATCGCTGATGACACGACCGCGCAAACCGCTATACACTCCGCCCGTGCACAGGGTTCCGCTCGCAGTGGCCGCCGCGTTGGCCATGACCATCACGGCTGCCCCTCCCGCCATGGCCCTTGCTGCTTCGCAGCCCGAACACAGCACCGAGGCTGCGGCTCCCCGCGTAGCACGACCCAAGATCATCGATGTTCCGGGCAGTCTTGGCCGCGCGCGCAGCGCGCGCGACCTGGACCGCGAACGCCTGCAGCGCGAGCTGACGCCGGAGCTGGTCCGCGACCGCTGGATCGAGGATTACGCCGACCTGGAGCGGGCTTACCGCGATGGCGAACTCGTCGAGGTCGCCAGCGATCCGACCGGAGTGGGCATCGAGCTGCGCCTGGAAGGCCCCTCGCGCATCGGCGAGCTCGAACAGGAAGACTCGGTCCTCCAGACGCTCCTTTGCAGGGCGGCGCCAGCAACGGTCGGGCTGCTCTATCGCATTGCCGACCGCATCCGCCTGATCGAAGGAGAGGCCTACGAGCCGCTGATCGTCACCAGCCTGGTCCGGACCTGGGACTACCAGCAGCGGCTGACCATGGTGAACCCCAACGCCGACAAGACCCGCGATGGCATTCCTCCTACGCACGTCCTGGGTCTGGCCTTCGACCTTTCCCGCCGCGGGATGTCCGATGCCAGGCAGAGGCGCCTCGAATCGGTGCTGGACGAGCTCTCGGACGACGGCGAGGTGGTCTACTACAAGGAAGGCGCCGGTCACGACTCCTACCACGTCATTGCCATGCCCAACGCGCATGACGCGTTGACGCGCTACTGGCAGAGGCTGTCGGGCCAGGGGCAGCAGCGCGTCGCATCGGGAGAGCGTCACCGTGAGCATGCCTTGCCGGTACCGCCATGCGTGGTCTTCGGCGCCAGCCTCGAGCCCTACAGCGCGGTGTGCACCTGCGACCTTCCGGCCGACGCCGGACCGGTTGCCGGTGACGGCGGCTGAGCCAGAGGATTTTTCGCACAGTTTGTTGCCGGTCAGGGCGAAGAGCCCCTTGCCACCTCGGTGCCGTCTGAGTAAGCTCCCTATCGCTCGATCCGACCGGATCGCGCTGGCCGCAAGGCCCTCCTGTTCGGAGTTCCGGTCTCGTCCCTCAGGTCCATTCCGCGCGTCATTCGGCGTGCGAGGCTGCGTGCGTGGTCGCGATCTGTTCGCGTCCAGTCCTGCTGCTGTCTGCGCATCCGACGCGCTCCATCTCGACGGTGATGCCACCCGCCGTCGGGCCGTTGCAGAGGGAAGCCGTGCGCGCTCGTACCGGGGGGTCGAGCGCCCCCTCTCGCAGCGGAGCCTTTAACGTTCCGAGGGCTCAGGCGGCACTCCTGGCGGGTCGTCGCGGTCGGTAGTCCCAGCCGGCCGCGGCGGCACGTTCCAAGCCTTCGCGTCACCTTTTCCCGAGCACGCATTTGGACTCGTGGTCCCGTCGCCGCGCTTGCCGCCAGTGGACCGCTCGCCCTGCGCCTCCTCGCCGCGTGCCTCACCGCGCCCGCGAAATCGCCGCCTCGATGTCGCGCGCGGTGCGAGCGTAAGTGACGTGCTCGAGGGCCCATTCGCGTCCAGCGCTGGCGATGCGCCGCCGCAGCCCCGCATCCGAGAGCAGCGTGGCCAGTGCCGGCGCGAAGTGCTCGGCCTCGGCCAGCACGTAATGCAAGCCGGGCGTCATCGACAGGCCTTCGGCGCCCTGCCACGAAGTCACCACCGCCTTGCCGGCCATCAGCGCCTCGGCGATCTTCAGCTTGGTCCCCGAGCCCGACACGAACGGCGCCGCGAAGACGGCGCAGCGCTTCAGGTACGACTGCACCTCGGGCACGTCGGCGAAAACCTCGACGTGCGCCATGGCCGAAGCCGCGCGCGTGAGCGCCTGGTGGGGATTGCGTCCGACCAGCCACAGCCGATGCGCGACCCCGCCACGTGCCAGCTCCTGGGAGGCGTGGAGCAGGCAATGCGCAGCCTGATCGTTGGGTGCGTACGCGAAGGTTCCGATGAAAAGCACCAGGTCCGGATCGCCGTCGCCGGCTGCTTCGCGTTCGGTCACGGCGTTGGGAACCACCGCGACGTCGCGCAGGCCGAAGCGCTGACGGTAGCTGCGCGCGTTCTGTTCGCTTGCCGCCCACACCTGGTCGGCAAGACGAAGCGCGCGGCGCTCGAGCGCCTCGGTGTTGGAGGCGAGCGCCCGGTACGCCATGCGCGTCATCGTCGAGGTCGCCGCCGCCGCCACGCCCGCGTGCAGCTCGGACTCCACGTTCATCGTATCGGCGATGATGCGCACGCCCGGAACGCGTTGCCGGATCGGCGCGCACAGTTCGGCCAGGTAGGTATCGCCGAGGACGACGATGTCGGGGCGTGCCGCGCGCACCTTGGCCGTGATCTGGCGCTGGCGCTTGGGCCACAGGTAGCGCGCGGCGGGAATGGATCTGCCGGTGATCCACGCGCGCGCGATGCGGCGGGCGCGTTGCAGCGGTGTCTCGACGACGGCAGGGAAGAACTCGGCCGCTCGCACCGAGAGCTCGGCCGCGACATCGGGCGTGTCGCCGACCACGATGAGCTCGGTGTCGTGCCGCTCGCTCAGGATCTGCCAGATCATGCGCACGCGCATGCGGCCGCCGAAGTCGGGGCCCCATGGCGAATAGGGTGCGACGTAGACGATTTTCACGCCGGCCCCGTCGCCCGCTTGGGTGCTGCGGCCTGCGTAAGCAGGGAGAGCATGGTGCGCGCACGCGACGGCGCCAGCATCGCGATCGTAAGGCCATAGACGACGAGCGCGGCGGCACTGCACGCCATCAGGCCCGCAACCGATGTCACCGGCCAATGCATGCGCATCGCGAGTAACGCGCCGCCGCAGACGAGCGCTGCCGACCACGGCGCCACCACCGCGCGCGCCACGTCGAAGTCGACGCTGCGCCGGGCGATCGGCACGGCGGCCGCAATGGCTGGAGCTGCCAGCACCGAGGCCCACGCCGCTCCGGTAGCGCCGAACGCAGCCGTCAGAGGAGCTCCCAGCAGCCAGACCGCCGCCGCCTGCGTTGCGGCCAGGACGAACGCGGTGCGCGCGTGGCCGAGGGCACCGAGCAGGCCGAAGAGTGGAAACGCGGTGGCCAGCGGCAGCATCGCAAGCCAGTAGGGCAGTACCAGTGGCACGGCGCTCTGCCACTGCTTGCCGAAGACCAGCGCCGGCAGGTGTTCGGACAGGAGGAGGACGAGCACGGCAAGCGGAGCCACCGCGGCATTGGCAGTAAAGAGCACGTTCTCGACGAAGCGCGCCAGTTCGCCGCGATGCTCGAGCATGCGCGAGAAGGCAGGCAGGTAGACTCGCTGCATCATGAACAGTGCGAGCACCGGCGCGCGCGCGACCCACGACGCCCATGTCAGCAGTCCCACTGCTGCTTCTCCTGCCAGAACGCCGGCAACCACGGGAATGAAAGCGTCCTTGCCGAGCGCGACGACGCCGACGCCCTGGAATGGAACGCCGAACGCCAGCAGGCCGCGCAGCCTGTTCCACGAAAAGTGCCAGCCCGGCGCCCACGGCGAAGCAGCCTGTGCCAGGACCGCTCCGCCGATCTTGCGTGCTAGCAGCGCCGCTCCCAGACTGACGGCCGCGCCGCGTCCGGCCCAGGCCAATGCCACCGCGGTCAGGTTGAACACGAGCGCCTGTCCGACCTCGACGAGCGCGAGGCGCTCGAAACGCAGATGACGCTCCAGACGAATCGAAGGCACCGTCTGCAGGCAGGCGGGCAGGAGCGCCAGGGCCGCCATCCGCATGATGAAGGCGACGTCGCCGGCGCGCGCGTACGGCGCAGCGAGCAGCGGCGCCAGCGGCCACACCAGCACAAGAAGCGTCGTCATCATGAGCAGCTGTGCGGTAAAGACGCTGCGGTAGTCGTGCGGCTCCGGCTCCTCGCCCTGGCGCACGAGCGCCGCGCCGAGGCCGACGTCGGAGATCACATAGAGCACGCTCCAGATCAGAACGACGATGGCGTAGATGCCGAACTCCTCGACGCTGAACAGATTGGCCAGTGCGACCGCGCCGGCCGCATTCAGCCCGTGGCCGAGCAGCTGGCGCGTGACCAGCGCTCCCGCCGCACGCACGGTGGCGCGGACGATGGCCGGCGCCGAAAGCGGCGCCGCGGGCTGGGAGTGCGTGGGTGTCATCGGCTGCGATGGTGAGCTACAGGACCTGTCCCCGTGCGTTTCCTGATCAGTCTACTCGCGCTCCGTCCAGGACGCATCGGCGGCACCGAGACCTATATCCGCGAGCTGCTGGCCGCGATGCCCGCCGTCGCAGACGACGACGAAGTGGCCGTGCTGCTGTCGCGCCACATTGCCGCCGAGGTGGCGACGCCGGGCCTGACGCGCATCGAGGTCGATGCGACGCTGCCCGTGCTGATGGCGCAGCGGATGGCCGAGGCCTTCACGCCGTACCGTGCCACTGCGATCGAAGCGGTGATCGCGCGCGTGGCACCCGACGCCGTGCTGTTTCCGCAGATCTCGATGTTCCCCAAGCACATTCCCGTCCCTGCCGTGCTGACGGTCGGCGACGTGCAGCACCTGGTCCATCCAGGCAACTTCGCCATCATCGATCGCCTGTTTCGCGCTGCCATCTATCCCTACAGCTTCCGCCACGCTGCGCGCATCCTGGCCATATCCGCGTACACGAGAGATCAGCTCGTCGAGCTGGCCGGCGTGCCGGCCGACAAGATCGTCGTCGTGCCGCTCGGTGCTCGCGCGGCCTCGACGCCGGCCGGGGCGCCGCCGGTGGCGCCTCCCTACCTGTACTTTCCGGCTGCGACCAACGTGCACAAAGGACACGACGTCCTGCTCGCCTCGTTCGCAGCAGCCGTGCGCGAGCATGGGCTGCCGCACCGGCTCGTCCTGACCGGACAGCAGACGCCGCATTGGCGAGTCCTGCAGCGCGCCATCGCCGAGCTCGGCATCACCGATCGCGTCGTCCACCTCGGCTTCGTGGCGCGGCAGGTCGTCGACGCGCTGTACGCGGGTGCGGACGCCGTCGTCTTTCCGACACGCTACGAGGGTTTCGGGTTGCCGGTGGTGGAGGCCGCCGCGGCAGGAACCAAGGTCATTGCATCGCGTCTGGCGGTGTTCGCGGAGCTCGGCGCCGTCGACGTTCTGCAGATCGACTTCGAGGACCCGCGCCAGCTCGCCGAAGCGGTGGCCTCGCCCGTGCGATCGAGCCTGGCGGCAAGCCCATGGACCTGGGAGGGGACGGCGCGCGCGACTCTGGATGCGCTACGCGAAGCGGCCGAGGCGGGTGACGTTGGCGAGGGAGAGAAGCCGAGACGCCGTACGCAGTAGGGGGAGGGCGGCCTGCGTACGGCGTCTCTTAAGAGTCGAAGGCTCCAGGCACGAGCTCAGGGGAGAAGGGAAAAGATCGTGCTCCCTTCGACTCGCTCTGCTGCCCGCGGGTGCGGCCTGGAAACGGCGCAACCTTGCGGACAAAAACGTGTTTGATGACCTCCCGTTCTCCCGCGCCGCCGCTTTCGCAACGGCATTCCTTGTTCTTACAGCGCTGTAATCAGGCCAACAAGAGGGTTTTGTTGCGGCCGTGTTTTCTTTCGACATATCGCGGGCGCCGAGAGTGCCGCAGCCGCGAGGCGACGATCGAGCGAAGGCGGGCTGGAGGCCCGTCGAAGCAAGAGAGGAGTCGCGCAACGAAGCGGATGCGGTGCTGATTGGCGGCCGCGTGCGTGATCGACGGTGAAATGAGGTGAGGTGCCGCGCGCAGAAGGGGGAGGGCGGCCTGCGCGCGGCACCTCGTTGCCGGAAGCTTCTCGCGCGCGAGGCTTGGGGGAGGGGGACAACCCGCGCGCACTTCCGGCACGTCAGACGATCACGAACATATGCACCCCAGGCCGTCCAACGCACAGCCCTGGCCGCCACCGCAGGTCCCGTTGCACACAGGGAAGCTGTCGCCGCATGGCGTGCCGGCGATGGTGGTGGTGGTGGTGGCGAGCGTCGTCGTCGTGTTCATGATCGTCGTAGTCGTGGTCGAGGGCAATGGCCCATCTGGGCAATTCGACCCGCCGGGGAAGTTGTAGATGATGCTGTGATCGGTGGCACACACTGGCTCGAATTCGACGTTGAGTGCAACGACCCCAGGTCCGGGAAGTCCCGAGGAACTGTTGATTGCCGGGCTATTGGAAGCGGCGATGCAAAACAGGTTACTGAGTGTTCCGCCAAAATGGCCGCTCCTGGCGTCGACGGACAGGGACGCGGGATAGCAGGCGCGGTTCTCCAGGAGCGTGCACGAGCCCGCGTTGAGCGCCTCGCATTCGGCATCGGTGAGGCAGGTCAGATACCCGCGGCCATTGGCCCGCACGTCGCCATCGCAGAACTTCTCGATGGGGCCGATCGTGCAGTAGCCGTCATCTCCGCACTGGAACTCCTCGCAAGCATTGGGCTCCACGCCAGCGCCGCCTCCGGCCGTGCAGGTTCCCAGGCCGTTCGCCGAGCATTCCTGATTGGATTTGCAGCCGAACGTCGTATCTCCCGAGCAGGCTCTGCAGTGGCACATCGCCCCAACAGGATCATCGCACGGCAGCGATGCCGTGTTCGATTGCGCAGCCGTGGTGTAGTTCTGCGAGATGTGGATCCCCGCGCCGCCGATGTTCGTCGACGGATGCGGAGGGCAATCGAAGCTGATGGGGCCGAAAGTCGGATGCTCCGAGTTCTGGTCGCAGGGCTGCGAGGGACGCTGTCCGGCGCTGCAGGTCCCGCCACGAATGCCATCGTTGGGGGTGTCGTCGCCGTTGCACAACGGGCATGGCACCGTCAGCGTGTTGCCGCCGGTATGGATCAGCGCGTTGATCTCCAGCGACGCATCCCAGACGCCGTTGCCGATGTCGGCGGTGCCGGTGAACTCCTCGATGATACGGTTCATCACGCACACCGGGATGCCGCCTGAGGACAGAGGCAGCGGCGGTCCGAACAGGCACGCGCAGACGTTGCTGCCGATGGCGCCGCAGTCGTCGACGTCCGGTGCATTGATGGTGTCGCAGAAGATCGTCGGATCTCCCACGCACCTGCAGTTCGACGTCGCGTTCTCCTTGCTGAGCTCGAGGCGCGGCTGACAGCTGGCGCAGTCGCGATCGCAGACCATGCGCGCCGGATCCGGGTAGACGTCGGGAAGATCCACGTTGTGAGCGGTGCCCGACCAGCCGGTGCTCAGAAAGGTCTCGGTCAGCTGCTCGCCGGGACCGCCATTGAGACGGCGCACGACCTGGTCGATCGGGCAGTTGTCCGGCAGCTCGTAGGCCATTGCGGCCAGGCCCGAGCCTGAACGGCGCGTGACGACGTCGACGACGCACGACTGCAGCTGCGAGGTGCTGTCGCCGCACGACTGCAGCGCGTCCAGCTCGTGGCGCGAATCCAGAAGCGGATCGTCGTTGACGTTGCACCCTGTGGCCAGCGCGGTGCGGAACGCGAGCAGCGTATCCTGGATCTTGCCTTTGGGATCCTCGCCCTCGCAGCCGTAATCCATGCCGCTGCCGGCCTTGTCGCGTGCGGTCTGGCAGCGCACGCGCTCGCCGACGATGGTGGGCAGCGCCTTTGCCAGCCCGGCCGCGATCGTTCTGTGGCACGCGGCCGCGTCCGAGGACAGGGGAGGATCGGGAAGGCCCATCGTATCCTTCAGGACGTTGCGCACCACGCCGTCGGCCGATGCCGTCATGCATGCGGCGACTTCGGAGAAATCGTCGATGCCGTCGGTGGCGCCGCCGTCGTCGGAGAGGTGCCCCGGCGACAGGCAGCGTCCGTAGTTGGAAAGCACGTCCAGCAACGGCGCGCCGCCGGGCACGCAGCGGCTGACCACGGCAGACCCGAGCTTGGCTCGCGCCTTGGTCAGCTTGCCGTCCAGGTCAGCGCCGGGATCGTTGCAATCGACGTCTTCGTCGATGGCTCCGCTGTCACGCTGCGCGTGACATTTGGCGGCGGTCTTCATCAGCGTCTTGACGTACTTGGTCACGCCCTTGCCGATGGCGGTGCGGCACACTGTTTCCTGCGTCGTTTGTGCCAGCCCAGGCTGAGCCGCCAGCGTGGCCGCCAGCAGTGCCGCATTCGTGAAACAAAGAACGCTTCGATTGATACGAGAACCTTCGCGCATGTCCGGCCCCTCCGGCATCGCCGCGGTTCGATGTTGCGGCGTGCGCAGACGCAGAGAAAACGCGTCCCTGTCTCGTGCCTACAGGGGCGTACGCCGGGCAACAATGGGGTTTGCAGAAGGCGACAGCGTAAATCTTGCCCCTTGTAACGATCGCTTGTGCATATCGCTCCGACCGGCACTTGCTGAAAATCAAGCAAATCTTCGCGGCAGGCCGGCGCCGCCTGCGTCATGCACCCGGCGCCTTTGTTCCGAGCGTTGCAGCCGCGTAGTGTCGCCACGCTTCAGGGAGGAGGTTCGTGGACATACGCAGCGGATTCGTCGAGTCCATAGGACGCACGCCCTTGATACGGCTGCGCGGTCCCTCCGTGGCCACGGGCTGCGACATCCTCGGCAAGGCCGAGTTCCTCAATCCCGGAGGCTCGGTCAAGGACCGCACGGCATGGTTTCTCGTCGATGACTTCGAGGAACGCGGATTGCTCGCGCCCGGCGGCGTGATCGTCGAAGGGACCGCCGGCAACACCGGCATCGGACTTGCGCTGGTGGCGGCGGCACGCGGCTATCGCGCCGTCATCGTGATGCCCGAGACGCAGAGCGCGGAGAAGAAGGAGACGCTGCGATTGTTCGGCGCCGACCTTCGTCTGGTGCCGGCGGTGCCCTACAAGGACCCCGGCAACTACGTGCACGTCTCCGAGCGACTCGCGCGCGAGCTGGCCCGGACCGAGAGCGGCGGGGCGGTGTGGGCAATGCAGTTCGACAACACCGCCAACCGCCGCGGTCACTACCGCACCACCGGTGCCGAAATCTGGGAGCAGACCGGCGGCCGCATCGACGGCTTCGTTTCGGCGGTCGGTACCGGCGGCACGCTGGCGGGAGTGGGCATGTTCCTCAAGGAACGCAACGCCGACATCAAGATCGCGCTGGCCGATCCGATGGGCGCCGCTCTGTATGCGTACTACACGCGCGGCAAGCTCGAGAGCCAGGGCAGCTCCATCACCGAAGGCATCGGTCAGGGCCGCATCACCGCTAACCTGGAAGGCGCGCCCGTCGACGTCGCCTACCAGATTCCCGACGACGAGATGCTGGGCTACGTCTTCGCGCTGCTACGCGAGGAAGGCCTGTGCGTGGGCGGCTCGACCGGCATCAACGTGGCGGGCGCCGTGCGTCTGGCGCGTGAGCTCGGCCCCGGCCACACCATCGTCACCATCCTTGCCGATGGGGGACAGCGCTATCAGAGCAAGCTCTTCAATGCTGCCTACCTGCGCGCACTGAATCTGCCCGCGCCGGACTGGCTCGAAAGCTGAAACGAAAAAGGGCCGCACATGCATGCATGTCCGGCCCTGGTCAAGGGGCAGCGGCCGCCCCTCTCATCGGTTTACTAGTCCGCGCAGTTCACCTCATTGCACGGACACGTGGTCGGAGCGCACGTGACCGTGTCGTTGTTGGCGTACGGCGCGTTGTTGGTGTCCGGATCGTTCTCGCAAGAGCCGCCGGGGCAGCCCGCCGTGCACGGGCCGCCGGCGTTGGTGCCGCCCTGGCAGGTGTTGCTCAGGTTGCAGTCGCTTCCTTCGGTTCCGTCCGGATTGTTGCAGTCGACGTTCTCCCAGCTCGGCGAATCCGCGATCATCTCGTTGACGAACTCGAGGATGGTCTTGCCGTCACCCGAAGCGGTCGTGCTCTTGGTCTCGACGTAGACCTTGTCCGAGCCGAACATCGTGTGCCGCGATCCCGCGCCCGTGAAGAGCTTGTAGTTCGGCGCCGCCGTCGCAATCTGCTGCTTGAACTCGCGCATGCACGCATTCCACTCACACGACGGCTCCCACCAGTTGACCCATTCGGCAGGGTTGGAGTCGTTCTTCATGACCTGGAAGAAGTTGCACTGGCTGCCCAGGCCACCGTCGTACGACGAGTCGTAATGCGAGAAACGGGCATTCGGGAAGCGGGCGGCCAGACCCTGCGTCAGCTCGACGATCGAGAGGTTCTGCACGGGAGGCTCGACGCCGGGAATGTCCTTCGGGAAAACGGCTTCGACATCCCACGACTGCTGCAGGTACTGGTTGAGCCACTGGCTGGTGATGACGCCGATGCCGCCGTCGCCGAGGACGGAGAAATCCGCGTTCGGCCACACGTCCTTCATCAGGTAGTACGAGTTCATCAAGGCACCGTAGGAGCCGGCGCTCGAGCCCGTCACGAAGACCGCTTCGGGATCCAGGAAATGCTCGCGTGCCCACTTCTCCACTACGGCCGCATTGGTACGGCCGCGGTGGCGCGCGGTCTGGCCGGCACCGTAGGTCGTGCTCAGCCCGCCGCCCCAGTGCACGTCGCAGGAGCAGTAGGTCACGAACACCACGCTCCAGGTGCTGAAGGGGTTGTTCGGATTGTCGAGATCGGCGAAGCCGGTTCCGACCAGCTCGGGATTGTCGTTGGGCTCGGCTGTCGTCGAGCACGTGCCGATCGCGAAGCAGCTGTCGCCGTTCCAGCACGCGCCGCCGCCCTGGTAGTACATCAGGACCTTGTTGTAGTCGTCGCCGGTGCCGCGGCGTCCGAAGAACAGGTACGGGTCGCCGTGCACGCAGGCCGGCTCGAGCTCCTTGCCGTTGTAGATGACGGTGTCGGCCGGAACGATGGTCTGTGCGGCGGTCGGATAGCCCGGCGCCGTGGTGGTATCGTTGTGGAGGCTGGACAGCGTGTCTTCCAGCGCTTCGTGGAGGGCGCCGGAATCACCGGCGGCGCAGCCGACGCCGGCATCGGCGACGATGGCGGCGAGAGTGGCATCGAGCGCAGTCAATAGCTCGCCCTGCGACGCGGTCAACGTGGCCTTGCCCGGATCCTTGACCGGATACTTGATGTACTTGGCGGATGCCTTGGCTGCTGCGGCCACGTACTTGCCGATGGCGCCGAGCTGCTTCTGCACACAGGCCGAAACATCCGGGTCGTTGATCGCGAGCCCGGTGGTCAGCGCGCTCGCGGCGTCGGCCATGCCGCCGGTGATGAGCGACGTGATCTGCGCCACGGGCGCGGTCGCCTCGTCGCAGGAGGAGCCCTTGGCTACGGCGCCGGCCTCGGCCTTGTCCCAGGCCAGCTCGAGCTTGGCAGCAGCCGCGTCGATGTCGGCTTGGGGGTCTTCGCCGGTCTTGAGCTGGCTGGCGAACGCCTTGTTGACGGCGGCGGCAAGCTTGCCGGCGGCCTGCTGCTTCTTGGCGACGCAGGTGTTGGCCGGAAAGGGCCCGGCCTGCGCCGAGGTGGCTCCAACGGCGACGCCAATGAGGGCCGCCGTGATCCAATGCTTCGATCGAATCATCGTCATCTCCGAATGTTACTGGTGAGGCCGGACAGAACGGTATCGGAGTGACGCCGCTCCCTCCCCCGGCAAACTCGCCGAGGGTAGGCGTCGATTTGGGTCGAAGCAAGGACAAAGTAGGGGGGTGGACACGGCGAAGGGGAGACCAGTGCGCGAGGTGCCGCGCCCGCTCGCGATGACGCGCTGCGCCCACCCTCAATGCTAAGGGGACAGTCCCCTTAAGATCAGCGGGATGGCCCCCTGAATACCAGACCGGAAACCCCACCCTCCGGCGCCAGCGCCTCTATTTCCTGTTGTCTCGCCTCTCCGCACTGTTTACACGCTATGTAGCAGCTTGGGGCCGCGAGGGGCGGCCCTGCCTTCGGGGAGGAATCCGACAAAATGATTTTTGCGAATCGGCGCCGCCGGACGGCACTCTACGTCTTTGCGACTGCCCTCGTGATGACCGCCACAGGTGCCGCCGCCGCGCCGCCGTCCTACACGCTCTTCGAGTCCGGCCAGGTCCGGCCGCTGGCGATGTCGCCCAACGGCTCGCTCCTGTTCGCGTGCAACACGCCCGACTCGCGCCTCGAGGTCTTCTCGATCGGCGGCGGCGGCCTGACCCACGTCGGCTCGGTTCCGGTCGGCCTGGAACCGGTGGCCGTGGCCGCGCGCACCAACAGCGAGGTCTGGGTCGTCAATCACGTCTCCGACAGCGTCAGCATCGTCGACGTCTCCACGCCCTCTGCCCCGCGCGTGACGCGCACGCTGCTGGTGGGCGACGAGCCGCGCGACATCGTCTTTGCCGGCACCTCCGGCAACCGCGCCTTCATCACCACGGCGCATCGCGGCCAGAACGGCGGCTTCGATCCGCAGCTGACTACGGCCGGCATCGGCCGCGCCGACGTTTGGGTGTTCGATGCCACCAACCTCGGCACGACGCTCGGCGGCACTGCGCTGACGCGCCTGACGCTGTTCGCCGACACGCCGCGCGCACTTGCCGTCAGCCCCGACAAGAGCACGGTCTACGCGGCCGCATTCCACTCCGGCAACCGCACCACGACTCTGAGCGAGGGACGCATTCCCAACGGCGGCCAGGGCGCCGGAGGCCTTCCGGCTCCGAACACCGATCACACCGGCGACCCTCAGCCCGAGGTCGGCCTGATCCTGAAGTACAACGGCACGCAGTGGGTCGACGAGCTCAACCGCAACTGGTCGAGTCACGTCATGTTCAACCTGCCCGACAACGACGTCTTCCTGATCAACGCCAACACCAATCCGCCCACCGCCGTTGCCGGCGCGGCCGGACTGCGCAAGGGCGTGGGCACCGTGCTGTTCAACATGGTCACCAACCCGGTGACCGGAAAGGTCTACGTCTCCAACACCGAAGCTCGCAACGAGGTCCGCTTCGAGGGCCCGGGCATCTTTACCGACAGCACGGTGCGCGGACACATCGCCGAGAGCCGCATCACCATCATCGACGGCACCACGATCACGCCGCGCCACCTGAACAAGCACATCAACTACGACAGCTGCTGCGGGCCGAACCCGAGCACGGAGAACTCCACCTCGCTGGCGTTCCCGCTGGAGATGGTCGTCAGCTCCGACGGCGCCACGCTGTACGTGGCCGCCAACGGCTCGAGCAAGATCGGCGTGTTCTCCACTGCCCAGCTCGAGAACAACACGTTCGTTCCCGACGAGGACGATCAGATCAGCGTCACCGGCGGCGGCCCCGCCGGCCTGGTGCTGGACGAAGCCAACGGGCGCCTCTACGCGCTGACCCGCTTCGACAACTCGATCTCGGTCATCAATACGGCCGTCGGAATCGAGACCGCGCATCTGTCGCTGCACAACCCCGAGTCGGAATCGATCACGGTCGGCCGCCGCTTCCTCTACGACGCCCAGCACAGCTCCAGCCACGGCGACTCGGCCTGCGCCAGCTGCCACATCTTCGGCGACCTGGACCAGCTGGCCTGGGACCTCGGCAACCCCGACGACGAGACTCTCAACAACCCCGGTCCCTTCGTGGTCGGTCCGTTCAACGACCCCGACTTCCATCCGATGAAGGGCCCCATGACCACGCAGAGCCTGCGCGGCATGGACAACCACGGACCGATGCACTGGCGCGGCGACCGCACCGGCGGCAACGACGCTTCCTCGGCGCAGCCCAACAGCGGCGCGTTCGACGAGGACGCCGCGTTCAAGAAGTTCAACGGAGCGTTTTCGGGCCTGCTCGGGCGTTCCTCGGATCTGACCGCCGAGGAGATGCAGCAGTTCACCGATTTCATCCTGCAGATGAACTATCCGCCCAACCCGATCCGCAATCTCGACAACACGCTGACGGCGGCGGCTCAGGCCGGCAGCAACTTCTTCTTCGGCGCCGCCTCCGACACGTTCCAGAACTGCAACGGCTGCCACGTCACCAACGCGGCCGGCAACGCGCAGTTCGACATCGAGCGGCCGGGTTTCTTCGGATCGGACGGGCGCGGAAGTTTCGAGAACGAGACGCAGATCTTCAAGGTCGCCCACCTGCGCAACATGTACCAGAAGGTCGGCATGTTCGGCATGGCCGCGGTCGGCTTCTTCAACTCGGGCGACAACGGACACAAGGGCGACCAGATCCGCGGCTTCGGCTTCATGCACGACGGCAGCGTGGACACGCTCTTCCGCTTCCACCAGGCCACCGTCTTCAACCAGGGGAGCTTCAACAACGGCGGCTTCTCCAGCGACACCCAGCGCCGCAACATGGAGCAGTTCATGCTCCAGTTCCCGAGCAACCATGCTCCCGTGGTCGGCCAGCAGATCACGCGCACCTCGACCAACGGCGCGACCATCGATCCGCGCATGACGCTGCTGGTGCAGCGTGCCAACGCCGGCGAGTGCGAGCTCATCGCCAAGGGAACGGTCTCGGGCCAGGCTCGCGGCTGGGTCTTCGCCAGCGGGACCTTCAGCAGCGACCGCGCCTCCGAAGGCACGATCAGCGACTCTTCGCTGCGCGCGCTCTCCAACACCGCGGGGCAGGAGATCACCTACACCTGCATGCCGCTCGGCTCGGGCATCCGCGCCGGTATCGACCGCGACGAGGACGGCTACCGCGACCGCGACGAGCTGGACGCCGGCACCAACCCTGCCAATCCCAACAGCTACCCCGGCAGCGTGGCCACGTGCGGCGACGGCAACCTCGACGACGGCGAGGAGTGCGACGACGGCAACGCCAACAGCGACGAGACGCCCAACGCGTGCCGCGAGGACTGCACCGATCCGGGCTGCGGCGACGACGTCATCGATTCGGGCGAGGCCTGCGACAACGGCGACGACAACAGCGACACCGCTCCGAACGCCTGCCGCGAGGATTGCAGCCTGGCCGGCTGCGGCGACAGCGTCGTGGACTCGGGCGAGCAGTGCGACAACGGGCCGTCCAACAGCAACTCGACCCCGGACGCGTGCCGCACCGACTGCAGCAACGCCCACTGCGGCGACGACGTGGTCGACGCCGGCGAGGCCTGCGACGACGGCGGCGCCAACAGCAACACGACCCCGAACGCGTGTCGTACCAGCTGCGAGCTCGCCGACTGCGGCGACAACGTGGTCGACAGCGGCGAGGAATGCGATCAGGGCAACGCCAACAGCAACACGCTGCCGAACACCTGCCGCACCAGCTGCGAGCTTCCCGAGTGCGGCGACAACGTGGTCGACACCGGCGAGGAGTGCGACAACGGCGGTTCCAACAGCAATACGGCGCCCAATGCATGCCGCACCGACTGCGACGCGCCCAGCTGCGGCGACGGCGTCACCGACAGCGGCGAGAGCTGCGACGACGGCAACGGCATCGACAACGACGTCTGCCGCAACAACTGCTCGCTGGCCAGCTGCGGCGACGGCGTCGTGCAGGCGCCCGAGGAGTGCGACGACGACAACGAGTCCAACGCGGATGCGTGTCTGAACACCTGCCTGAACGCGACGTGCGGTGACGGCCACCTGCATGCCGGCGACGAGGACTGCGACAACGGCATTCTCAACAGCGACGAGAATCCCGACGCATGTCGCGAGGATTGCTCGAGCGCGAGCTGCGGCGACGGCGTCACCGACACGGGCGAGGAGTGCGACGACGACAATGGCGCCACCGGCGACGGCTGCCGGCCCGATTGCAGCGCCGAGGTCTGCGGCGACGGCATCCGCGACCAGGGCGAGACCTGCGACGGCAGCCAGCTCGGCGGTCAGACCTGCGGCGGCCTCGGCTTCAGCAGCGGCACCCTGGCCTGCACGATGGGTTGCGGCTACGACACCTCGGGCTGCGTCACCGATCCGTACTGCGGCGACGGCATCATCAACGGCACCGAGACCTGCGACGGCAGCGAGCTCGGCGGCGTCACCTGCGCCGACCTCGACTACGCCGGCGGCACGCTGGCGTGCGCGGGTGACTGCGGGTTCAACGAGAGCGGCTGCTACCGCGACTTCAGCACCAAGCTGATCAAGCTCGGCTCGCTGGCCGCCGGCCCCGGGCTGCAGAAGCTCAAGTTCGGCAGCAACTCGATCAACGGTACGGGCATCGTATTCAATCCGTTCACCGAGCAGGTCGAGATCATCCTGTCCGAGGAGGGCGAGGTGGTCTGGTCGGTGGTCATCCCGGCCGGGAACGCGCTCTGGAGCCTTTCCGGCAACACGGTCAAGTGGAAGTCGACGGACCATCCGAGCGGCCTGGCGACGCTGTCGGTCGGACTTGCCGGTCAGCCGTTCGCGGTCAAGTTCAAGGCCAAGAACGCCACCATCGAAGGTGCGGCCTTCGCCTCGCCGCTGGAGGTGACCTTCCGCGTCGGCGACGACACGTTCTTCGGCACCATCCCGTGCACGACGCACGTGGGCGGCGACAAGATGCTGTGCCGCGAGCCGTGATCCAGCCGGAGCCGGAAACGGTGCCCGCACCGTTTCCGGCTCCGAGTTGAGCGAGCCATGGCCTTTCGGACCGATTCGCGGACGAATACCCGGCTTGCTGGAGCGCCTCCTATTCGACGTAGCCTAGAGCGCGCAGGCGCTCGGTCTGCTCCGGCGCGCTGCGGATGACGGCATCGCTGCCGCCCGACATCCGGCGCCACCCCTCGATCCCGATCGACTGAACCGTTTCCAGCACGGCTCGCGTGCGATGCTCGAGAAGCATCCGGACCGCGCGGTCCATCGCTTTCTCGCCGCCGTAGGAGGCGCCGATGTCGAATGCGCGCACCGGTGGGCGCGCCAGCTCGTCGGCCGCGGCCAGGGTACGCGCGCTCAAGGAAGCCTGGTCGGAGATGCAGGCCAGCAGCACCTGGACCTCGGCGGTGTAGAGCGAGCCGCAGCCTTGCGCGCGACGCTCGCCACGTTCGAGCTGGGGCTCTTCGCTGACGATGAGGCGGGTGGAGCGGCCCGACTTGAGCGAAAGCAGCGAGCGTCCCTGCATGGCCAGCGCGCCGCCATCCACGCCCGCCAGCTCGAGCAGCGTCGGCATCAGGTCCAGCAGCGCCACCGGCGTCGCCACGCGCCGGCCCGCCTGCAGGCCGGGGCCGGCCAGCTGCAGCGGCACGCGCGTGACCTCCAGGTGACCCGGAGGGTGGTGGCGCCACATGCCGCCGTGCTCGCCCAGATACTCGCCGTGGTCGGCGAGCAGCGCCACGACGGTCTTGTCGACCTTCGTCGCGAGCGAGGCCAGGAACGCGTCCAGTGCCGCGTCGGTGCTGGCGACCTCGCCATCGTAGAGTGCGCGCCGCGCCGAAGCGGTCGGCTGCTCGAGCCAGACGGGATCGATGGCGCGATCGACTTCCAGCGACGGCTCGCCTGCGCCGGCCGCGACGGCAGGACGAAGCTCGGGATCGAAGGGGCCGTGCGGATCGAGCACGTGGATATAGACGAAAAACGGCCGCTCCTTCTGTGCCTCGATCCAGCCGTGCGCCAGCCCGTAGACCTGGCTGGCAGAGATCCCGGCCTGCTCCTCGTCGACGACCACGTCGAAGCCTTGATGCAGTCCGGCATAGACGCCGGCGTTTCCGTTCTGGAGAAACGAGGCGGTCTGATAGCCGCATGTACGCAGCGCTTCGGCCAGCGTGACGTAGTCTTCGCGCAGGCTGTCGGAGAAATCCCAGGTTCCGGTGGCGCTCGGCAAAAGCGAGGTCATCAGCGAGGGAACGCTCGAACGCGTCTGCGGCGCCTGCGCAAAGGCACGCTCGAAGACGACGCCGCGCGCAGCCAGGCGATCGTGACCGGGCGAGGCAACCGGCCCGCCGTAGGTAGCGAGGCGGTCGGCTCGCAGCGCATCTTCCAGGATCATCACGATCGAGGGCGGGGCGTGATCCTCGGCGGGCTCGCTGCGGATGACGGGCGAGCTCCACAGAGCCACGGCCTCGCCCTCGGCGCGTGCGCTCATCTGCAACGCCACGCGTTTGCCCGCCCAGCGTGACAGGTCCACGCGCACGTCGTCCCATCCCACGCCGTTGTCGATGCGCTTGAGAAGCTCGTAGCTGCGCGTCTCCTCGACCAGCGTGAGCGAGAACTCGGTCGTGCCGCGGGCACCGAGCGATCCGAGGCCGGCCTCGAAGACCGGCGCCAGCACCGGCATCGTCACTTCGAAGCGAAGCGTATGGCCCGGCATCTGGAAGAGCGTACGGCGCAGCTCGCCGCCGAGCTTCTCGTAGCTGATGCCATGTCCCGAGGCAGGATAGCGATGCTGCCAGGAGTGCACACGGATGCGCTGGATGCGCACCGGCGACTTGCCGTCACCGCGCGCGGAAAGAAAGAGCCGTCGCACGACCGCGTCCTCGTCGAGTCCGCGCTCCAGCGCCTTGGCCGCATCGATCGAATACGTGTGCATCTGCGAGTCGGCGACCAGATCCACGCGCGCCTTGTTCTTGAGCAGGCGCAAGGCGTCGTCGCGGTCGCTCCATCCGATCAGCAGATGCGAGGGCGCCGACGTTGCCGCCTCGATCTCGATGGTGCCGATGCGCTCCCTGGCGATGTCGAGCGCGCTGGACGTGCGCACCTGTCCCGCGCGCAGCGCGAGCGCGGCCGCGTCTTCGTCGATGCGAGTGTCTTCGTCCACAATCTCGAAGCCGGCTCGCTCCCCGCGCGTGAAGTCGGCCTCGAACAGGATGGTCTGGCGCTGCGCGGGCGCTTCTTGCGCGGCCGATTCGGCAACGGCGCTGGGCGGGGTCTCGTCCAGGCGCAGTACGCGCGAGTAGGGGCAGGTTCGGCGGATCGCCGCCAGAGCCTCGTGTTGATAGCCGGGACCGGCGCGATCGCGGAAGCGCTCGGCCGCCGCGATCAGGTCACTGCGGCCGCGCTCGATGTCCAGGAGCCCCACCGGCGCGGCGCGGGTGACGAGCACGCCGCCAGCCGCGATGACGGCCACGAGCAGAACCAGGAGCAGCGGCTTGGCGATGGAG
Organism: Binatia bacterium; assembly: GCA_035626675.1. Taxonomy (GTDB): domain Bacteria; phylum Desulfobacterota; class Binatia; order UBA1149; family CAITLU01; genus DASPNH01. The sequence goes on along the minus strand of DASPNH010000013.1, from coordinate 2,837 downwards.
GTGGCCACGGCGGCGCGCGGGCATTAGCAAAAAGATCGGGGCGGACAAACCTGCAACGGAAAGGCGCGGCGGCAGTTGGCCGCCGCCGCGCCTCAGGGCAACGGGAGAATGGTCAGTCTTCGTATTTGAAGGACACGCGCAGCTTGGCGCGGTACTGCGCGACCTTGCCGTCCTCGATGGTCACGTCGAGCTCCCGAACCTCGGCGACGCGCAGATCGCGCAACGTCTTGGAAGCCTTCGAAATCGCAGCCGAAGCGGCCTTCTCCCACGAGTCCGTGCTGGTTCCTACGAGCTCGATGATCTTGTAGACGCTTTCACTCATCCCTGGGCTCCTTGTTGAATTGAATGCGGCCTGCCGGGCGACTGCACGCTCGCCGACGGGCGAGCCCCGCGATGCTAGTACGCTGCAGGTCGGGCTGACAATGGGCAGGGAGGCGATTGCTGCGGCTGCCGATGTGCCGCGCAGGTCCCCAACAGGGAGGGCAGGCGCCGAGATGCAGCCGGTGACCGCGGCTTGCCGGCCCGAGAAAGGCGCCAAATACCGGTTGCTGGCCTCGAACAGGCCATTGCATGATGAGCCACCGATGAGAGCATTTCCCGGACTCGCAGAGTCACCCACCGACGACGAGCTGTTTTCCCTGGCCGGTTTCCTGGCCCAGCGCCCGTGCGCACGCCGCGCGATGAGCCTGGAGGAAGTGCACGGCTTTCTGACGGCATTGCACTGCGTGCCCGGACCTCTTCCACCTCTGGTGTGGCTGCCGGTCATCTTCGGCGGCGACGTCGAGAAGGCGACGGGCGCTACCGGTTCGCACATGGTCGGCGTCGTCATGCGACTGAGCAACGAGATCGCTCGCGCGCTCTTCGACAGCAGCAACCAGGAATCGTTCGAGCCATTGATCGCATTTCCAGGAACCTGCGAGCGCGTGTCGGCAGCAGGGTGGTGCGACGGCTATCTGACCGGTCTGGATCTGAAAGCTCGCGCCTGGATCGAGCACATCGAGGAAGACAGCGCGATGCGACGCGTGCTGTGTCCGATCGTCGCGCTCTCGTCACGTTTCCAGAAGGTGCTCGACACGCTCGAGCTCGAAGATGAAGGCGAGGACGAGGATCGCGAAATCGACGAAGAGGAAGAGCTCGAGGCGATGCTGCCGACGGCCGTCCTCGCCGCCTACACCTATTGGCGAATCGGCGAGCCCGACGACGAGGACGAGATCCACACCGAGAGCGCCACAGCGGTCAGCTGAGCGCCGACGATCATCGCCGTCTGCGGTGGCAGCGGCATCCACAGCGTAACGATCACGGTCCACAGGAGGTGCGCCAGCGCCGCTGCAGGCGCGCCGTGCGCCTTGGCCAGCAGTCCGAGCGCGATCGACGCCGGCAGCGCCGAGAGCGGATCGAAGGGTGAGACCGCCACCGCCCACAGCACGCACGCCACCACCCATCCCGAGCGCGGCGCCAGCACGAAACGGAACAGCCAGGTCTGGCCCGCGATGGCGACGAGTCCCGCGATCGGCGCCGAAGACAGATCGGGAACCGCCGCCGACAGCAGACGCTCGGCCAGCGGCTGGGCCCACGCCGGCGGCGCCGCGATGCGAAGCGCCAGCGGTCCCGACATGCCGAGCAGAAGTCCGATCGCCGCTGACCACGCCGCAGCGCGCGCGGTCAGCGCCGTCCACGGCAAGCGTCCTTCGCGCGCGCACGCCAGCAGTGCGCAGCCGAGCAGCGCTGCCCCGCCCGCAAGGTAGGAGCGCGGCAGCGCGGCGGTTGCCTGCGCGTTGCCGGCGAGGATCCAGACCGCAGGGCCTGCCACCGCCAGCCACCACAGGATCGTGGCAACGCTGGCAAGCCCGATGGCGCCGTGGCGGCGCACGCCGCCGGCGGCATCGAAGCGATCCAGATCCGCCCCGGTACGCACCAGCAGCCAGGAAGTGAAGAGGGCAGTCCCGGCTGCCGCCGCTGCGACGTCGATGGGCCGGTCGAGCATGTCCGCGGCGACCAGCAGCGGCCCGCCAAGCGGCACCGCCGCCGACAGGGCAGGCGAGATGGAATGGAACGACCAGGCCACGCCGGCCATCAGGCTGGCGGCCGCCGGCAGGACGCGCATCGGTGCCGCAGCGCCGCCGACCACGTCGTCGACCAGTCGTACCAGCCACATTCCCAGAGCCACGGCCGCGCCGATGAACAGCGGAAGGCCGAGCAGCCACAGGCCCGCGGGCTGGACGCCGCTTACGATCGACGTTGCCGCCGCCGCGTAAGCCGTCACGCTCGCCCACGCGGTCCACGTCAGCCACTTGCCGCCGACCAGCTCGGCTCGCGAGATGCCGGCCGAGAGCAGGACCTCGAGCGTGCGGCGCGCACGCTCGCCGGGCAGTGCTTCGGCAAGAGGTCCGGTCAGCAGCGAGATCGCCAGGATCGCGATCAGGATCGAGCGCCCCGGCAGGCGAACCGGAGGCCGATAGCGCCGAACTTCCACCCGAGGCTTGCCGGGGAGAGTGTTCAGTGCGGCACGCAGGTCGTCGGGCACGTCGGGCGCACGCACGCGCACCGGCGACTCGCCGACGATCTCGGCCTCACCGGCAGGAGATACGGTCAGGTGCTGTCGCAACAGGTCGGGCACGACGCCGCGAACGGCAACCGGCTTGTCGAGAACGGGCACCGGCGTCTCGCGGCGTCCCGCGGTGCCGACGCTGGCCAGGGGACTCGGAATAAGGCCGGCCGGAAGAAGCAGGACCAGCGCCAGCAGCAGGAAGCGGCGGCCCTGCGAGCCCGCGTTGTGGCTGCGCAATTCGTAGCGGGCTACGGCCAGAAGTCGTGACGGTCTCACCACGGCCGTGCTC
>DASPNH010000012.1:0-41870 GCA_035626675.1 Binatia bacterium | reverse complement strand
GGCATCGCCCAGGTTCTTCAGGCGCACGTAGTCGCGCACCAGCGCAGCGAAGCTGGTCATGGCGACGCCGAGGCCGACCGAGCCGGTGGAGAAGTCGACGTCGTCGGCGTCCTTGGTGCGTGACGGATACGACTGCGCGCCGCCGAAGGCACGGAAGCGTTCGAGCGCGTCGCGGCTCTGGCGGCCGAGCAGATACTGGATGGCGTGGTAGACGGGGCTGGCGTGCGGCTTGACGGCGACGCGGTCGGCCGGGCGCAGGACCTCGAAGTAGAGCGCGGTCATCAGCGAGGCGACCGATGCCGACGACGCCTGGTGCCCGCCGACCTTCAGGCCGTCGCGCTTGGGACGGATGTGGTTGGCATTGTGGATGGTCCAGCACGCCAGCCACAACACCTTGCGCTCGAGCTCGGCAAGGATGGCGAGGCGATCGGGACCGGCGGCGCGCGCCGCAGTCGTGGCGGCCTGCGATGGCGCGGCGCGCTCCGTGCCGGCGAGGTAGAGGCTCTGGGTCGACAACGGCTGCTCCTTTGCGCGGCGGCGCTCGTTCCCGGCGAAAAGCTTCCGATCGGCCCCGCCGAAAAGCGCGCGAGGCAAGGCCCGGCGGCGCCCTGCCAGACGGTGCAATGTAGCTGCGACCGCGCAGCAGGTGGTTGCGACTTGGTGCGTGAATGGTAGGTGTTGCGCAACGATGTTGCGCGACATCCAACTCCACCGGCAGTTCGTTGCGGACGGCGTCGCGAGGCCCAGGTTTTGGCCGAGATTGCGGGTGCTACTCCAGCCTCAGGCCGCCGTTGGCCTGCAGGACGATGCCGGTCACGTAGGCCATCAGCTTGCCGTCGGCCAGGGCGACCACGGTCCGGGCCATCTCGACCGGCTCGCAGACGCGGCCGATCAGGGTCGCCCGCGACATCGCCTCGATGCCGTCGGCGCCGACGCCGGCCAGCATCGGCGTGTTGACCGGGCCCGGCGAGATCGCGTTGACGCGAGCGCCGTAGGCGGCGTACTCGCGCGCCGTCGTCTTGGTCATCGACTCGATGGCACCCTTGGCGGCGGTGTAGTCGATCTGTCCGATGTTGCCGTTGCGCGCGCTCACCGAAGAGAAGTTGACGATGAAGCGATTGACGCCGTCGCGCAGCGGCTTCTTGCCGTTGGCGTTGAAGCGGTTGTGCCAGTCCTGGAAGGCGACCTCGCGCGTGAACAGAAACGTGCCGTGCAAGTGCACGCCGAGCACGGCCTTGAAGTCGTCGTAGCTCTTCTTGACGATCCGCGCGTCACGCGTGATGCCGGCGACGTTGACCAGGCCGTTGATCTGCCCGGTCGCTTCCATGACGGCGGCGACGGCGTTTCGCACGTCCTGCTCCTGCGCGACGTTGGCGGCGATCGTCATCGGCTCGACCGTGGCGTAGCTCTTCATCTCGGCCTTGGCATCTTCGAGCCTGGCCGGATCCAGATCGACGAGTGCGACCTTCGCACCATGCGCGGCAAGAACCGCCGCGACCCTGTTGCCGATGCCCTGCGCAGCGCCCGTCACGATGTGGGTCTCGCCGGCGAACGCGCCGGCGCGAAGTACCAGTTCCATGCTCGATGTGCCTCCGATGTCGTTGCGGCCTCCCGCGGCCGCCGCCGCGCGTTTATGGCCGCTTCGGCACACCGAATAAAGGGGGCAGGTACGAATATCCGCCGCCGGAGGTGGCCCGATGCCGAAGACTCGACAGGTCGGTGACGATGCTGCGGCGTCGCGCACCCGCGACGCGATCGACCGCAAGATCCTGGATGCGCTGCAGGAGGACGCGCGCATTTCCAACGTCGACCTGGCCGCCAGGGTCGGCTTGTCGCCGAGCCCGTGCCTGCGGCGAGTGGCCGAGCTCGAGCAGGCCGGGATCATCCAGCGCTACGTGGCGCTGCTGAATCCGTCGGCGCTCGGCCTGGGCGTCAGCGTGTTCGTGCAGGTCAGCCTGGAAAAGCAGGCGGTCCAGGGCCTCGGCGTCTTCGAGGAGCACGTGCTGGCGCGGCCCGAGGTGATGGAATGCTACCTGATGACCGGCGACGCCGACTATCTGCTGCGCGTGGTCGTGCCCGACGTCGCCGCCTTCGAACGCTTCCTGCTCGAACACCTCACACGCATCCCGGGAGTAGCCAGCATCAAGAGCAGCTTCGCGCTCAAACAGGTCAAGTACCGCACCGCGCTCCCCCTACGCGATCACGCTTGAGCGCTTAAGGGGACAGTCCCCTTAAGGTTAAGGGGACTGTCCCCTTAAAAGCTCAAGGCATGGTGTCCTTGAGGCGGATGATCTTGCCGTCGCGGAACCAGGCCTCTTCCTCGCCTTCGACCCTGATGTCGGGCTGGCCTGCCTTCTTGTAGGTCGCGGCCCAGCCCACGTGCACTCCGCCGTTGCGCGGCTCAGGTCCCGAGATCACCGAGAGCTCGCGGCTGTCGTAGGTGCGATCGAAGGCGTTTACCGACTCGATCAGATGATTGACGATCGTGTCGCGGCCCTTCCAGACGCCGGCAAGAGGCCCGCCGCCGACGACCTCGTACACCGCTTCCTCGGCAAAGCATTCGCGCACTTCCTCCCAGCGGTCGCTTTCGTAGGCGCGTTCGAAGGCGGCTGCATAGTTGGCGAACGTGGTGACGTCGTTCATGGCGGCTCTCCTCCATTCGGGATGACCGCTGCCTACTGCGGGCCGGCGGCGAGGGGAAACGAATTGTTCCCGTCCCCTTTCTTCGGCAGAACGCCGGACGTGAGCACACGGCAGTTCGGAGTTCTGGACGGGGCGTTCTGGGCGAGCGAGCCACACGAGGCGCTGGCGTGGCTTCGAGAGCACGATCCGGTGCACTTCGACGAAGCGGGCAAGGTCTGGGCGATCACCCGATACGACGACGTCCTTGCCGTGTCGCGGCAGCCGGAGGTCTTCCGCAACGACGGCGGCATTCGCCCCGATGCGCCCTCTTTCCCTTTCATGATCAACCTGAACGATCCGCTGCACCGCAAGCGCCGCGGGCTGGTCAACAAGGGTTTCACGTTGCGGCGCGTGCAGGAGCGCGAGCCGCGCATCCGCCAGATCTGCATCGACCGCATCGACAGGATGCGCGCGCGCGAGCAGTTCGATTTCGTCATGGACCTGGCCGCCTGGCTGCCGCTGATCGTCATCGGCGACATGCTCGGCGTGGAGCCCGACCGCTACGACGACGTCCTTCGCTGGTCCGACGACATGGTCAAGGGCAGCGGCACCACCGATCCGCAGGTCTTCGCGACCTCGGAGGCGGCCTTCACCGAGTTTCTCGAGCACAGCTACGGCGTGCTCAACGATCGGCGCCAGCGCCCGCTCGAGCCCGACCTCTTCAGCATCCTCGCGCACGCCGAGATCGACGGTGAGCGCCTGGAAGACGCCGAGATCGTCGCCGAGTCGCTGCTCATCCTGATCGGCGGTGACGAGACGACGCGCCACGTCCTGAGCGGCGGCATGTACGAGCTGCTGCGACAGCCGCACGCCTGGAAGACGCTGCAGGAGAGTCCTTCGGCCATCGCCACTGCCGTCGAGGAGATGCTGCGCTGGGTGACGCCGATCAAGAACATGGCGCGCACGGTCGCGCGTGCCACCGAGATGCGCGGCAAGACCCTGCGCGAAGGCGACAAGCTCGTGCTGCTGTACCCGTCCGCCAATCGCGATGAAGCGGTGTTCGAGCACCCGCAGCGTTTCGACATCGCCCGCACTCCCAATGAGCATCTGGCCTTCGGCTTCGGCGCGCACTACTGCCTGGGAGCCAGCCTGGCTCGCCTCGAGCTCAACGTCTTCTTCCAGGAGGCGGCGCAGCATCTGGCCGGGCTCGAGCTGGTCAGCGACGAGCCGCCGCCTCGGCGCCACTCCAACTTCATCAGCGGCATCGAGCACATGCCGGTGCGCTGGCGCTGAGCCGCGCCGGGCCCGCCGGAGTTTAAGGGGACAGTCCCCTTAACCTTAAGGGGACTGTCCCCTTAAGCTCTTAAGCTGCGTTCTTCGCCCTCGGAGCCCGTCCTGCCGCGGCGCCCGTCCGATATTCCGGTTGTAACCTCCCCGACACGGCGGCATCTTAGGCACTGGCTCATGAAACGGCTCGCACGACGACTGATGGCTGCATTCGTGGCTCTGGCCCTTGCGGCGCCCGCGCCCGCGATGGCTTCGGGCTCGTGCTCGATGAGCTCGCCGACGATCCGGAAGGCCAGCTGCCATTGCTGCAAGACCCCTGCGGGCGCAGCACGCTGCGCCAAACCTGCGGGCGCCGCCCTTCGCTGCTCGTGCGCAACCGACGACGGCACGCAGGCCCGTCAGACTTCGGCCGGAAAGGACTCTTCGGTCTCGGGCAAGCTGAGTCAGCCCGCTCTGGCTCCGTCCCTGCTGCCGGCAGCCCTCCACGCACCTGTCTTCGACGCGGCGCGCGCGCTGCCTCTGGAACCACCCGACGCGTACGCGTCCACTCTTCGAACTCGCCTCTGCAGCTGGATCATCTGAGCGCCGTTCCGGCGCGTCCTCCCATCTGACTCTCGGACGTCACCGCGCTGCGACGCGCGCGTTGACCGAGCTCATTTGCGTCGCCAGCTACAGGAGAGGTCGTATGTCGATCTCGAACGTGCCGTCGCGCGCGCAGCGTTCCCGCTTCGCGCCGGCTGGTCGTATGTCGATCTCCGACGTGCCGTTGCGTGGGCAGCATCTCCGCTCTGCGCCGGCCGCCATCGTCCTTGCGTCCGCGCTCGCCGCCGCCGGCTGCGCGTTGACGCCGAGAGACCTGCCGCAGGAGCAGGATCGCCTCGCCGCTGCCGGTGTGGCCTTCGAGCCTCCGCTCGCGCAGCGAGAGCTGCCGCAGCCGCGCAGCGCCAACGACTGGGGCGGGCTCGTCCACCGCGCCCTGCTCGCCAACGGCGAGTTGGAGGCGGCGTACTTCGAGTGGAAGGCCGCCGTCGAGAACGTGACGCGCGCATCGGGCTGGCCCAACACCAACGTCGCGGGCGGTTACGAAACCATGTTCGACGGCGCCGGCGCCTTCAGCCTGGGCTTCGATGCGATGGAGAACCTGGCCTTCCCCACCAAGACCAGGAAGGCGGGCGAGGTCGCTCTCGAGGAGGCGCGCGCGGCCGCCGAGAAGTTTCGCGCGGCCAAGTTCGCGCTGCAGCGGCGCGTGCTCGAGGGCTGGCTCGAGATGGTGCTGGCCGCCGAGCGCGAGCGAATCCAGGCACAGCGCCGTGAGCTGGCCGGGCTGACCGGCCTTGCGGGCAGCGCCGCGATCACCGCTGGTCAGGCCGAAACCGCCGCGCTGCAGGCACGCCTCGACGAGACGCGCTCGCGCAACGAGCTGGCCAGCATCGGCGCCGAGCTGCGTCAGGCGCGTGCGATGCTCGCCTCCCTGGTGGTCATGGAGGCCGAGCACATCGCGATGCCGTCGCGGCTGCCCGCGCCGCGGCCGGTTCCGTCCGACGCGGCGCTGCTGGCGACGGCGGCAAGCGTAAATCCCGACCTTGCCGAGCTGGCCGCAACGCTGCGCGCACGGGACGGCCAGGTGGACCTGGCGCGCATGCAGTGGATTCCCGACATCAGTCCGAGCTTCTCGCTTGAAGGGCTGGCATCCGAAGCGCTCGGCATCATGGCCTCGCTGCCGACGACCATCGTCGAGATTCGCAGCTCGATCGCGCAGGCCGCCGCGTTGCGCTCCTCGACGGCCGCAAAGCTTCGCCAGACCGAGCGCGACCGCACGGGCGCCTTCCTTGTCGCACTCATCGCGCTGCGCAATTCCGAACGCGTCCGGGCGTTCCTGGAGCAGCAGGTTCTTCCGGTGGCCGACAGCCTGATCGTCGCCAACCGCACCACCTACGTGTCGGGCCAGACGATGCTGCGCGATCTTGCCGAGTCGTACGAGGCCCTCCTGGCAACGCGCGAGGAGATCGCACAGGCCGCGGTCGAGCGCGAGCGTCGCGTGGCCGAGCTCGAGGAGATCGCGGGCGTGGACATGGAGGCGATGATCGCCGGCGTCGCGGTCGCCACCGGTGACGAGCCCGCAGCCGCGCGAAGCCTGGCAGCGATTGCACCGCCGGCGATCCGCAACGGAGGCTCGCGATGAACGCCCCGCAACGCGGACGCGCCTCGACCATCCTGCTCGTCGTCGTCGCCGGCGCTCTCGGCATCGTCGTCGGCATGTTCATGCGCGAGCCTGCTCGCGACGCGGCGCCCGTGGCGCCCGGCTTGCAGCAGGCAGCCACGACCGAGCCGGAAGCGACGCAGCTGTGGACCTGCGGCATGCATCCGCAGGTCGTCCAGGACCATCCCGGCGAGTGCCCGATATGCCACATGGACCTGGTGCCTCTGAAGTCGGAGCCCTCGCGCGGCAAGACGGCGTTGCCCGGAAGCGAGCGCAGGGTCGTGTACTGGTGGGACCCGATGATGAACCCGCCCTACATCTCGCGCGCGGCGGGCAAGAGCCCCATGGGCATGGAGCTGCTGCCCGTCTACGAGGACGAAGTCGCTGCCGGAACCGCGGTCATCATCGATCCGGTGGTGACCCAGAACATGGGGCTGCGCACGCAGGCAGCACGCGAAGGCGTGGTCAGCCGCGACCTGCGACTTGCCGGTTTCGTCAAGGAAGCCGAGCCCGGCGTGCGCGACATCAACCTGAAGGTCTCGGGATGGATCCAGCGACTGCACGCCGACACCGAAGGAATGCACGTGCGCGCCGGCGATCCGCTCTTCGAGCTGTACAGCCCCGAGCTGCAGGTCGCCGTCGAGGAACTGATCGCGCTGCGCAAGCGCGCATCGGCCATCGCCGGCGCGGGCGTGGGCGGCAGCATCGCCGCCGACCTTCGCGGCGCGGCGGTGCGCCGGCTCGAGCTCTACGGCCTGTCTCGTGAAGAGATCGAGCGCCTGGCACGGCTCGATGCGGCGCCGGGAGCGATCACGTTTCGCAGTCCGATCACCGGTCACGTCACCGAGAAGATGGTCGTCCAGGGCGCGGCGGTCGATGCGGGCGAGAAGGTGCTGCGCATCGTCGACCATACGGTGCTGTGGATCGACGCGCAGGTCTTCGAGCAACAGCTCGCGCTCGTCTCCGAAGGCCAGCGCATCCGCGCCTCGGTGCGCGCGCAGCCGGGGCACGTCTACGACGGGCAGGTCAGCTTCATCCATCCGCACGTCGACGAGATGACGCGCACGGCGCTGGTGCGACTGACCGTGGCCAATCCGTCGCTGGAGCTGCGGCCCGGCATGTTCGCCGACGTGCACATGCACACGATGATCACCGAACGGGGCGTGCTGGCGCCGCGCCAAGCCGTCATCGAGACGGGCCAGAGGCAGATCGTCTTCGTCATGACCGAGCCGTCGCGCTTCGAGCCGCGCGAGGTCGTGACGGGATCGGCGGCCGAGAACGGGATGGTGCAGATCCTGCGCGGCGTCGCGCCGGGCGAGATCGTGGTGGTCAGCGGCCAGTTCCTGCTCGATACCGAAAGCCGGCTGCAGGAGGCGCTGCGCAAGTACCTCGACGAGCGCCGCGGCGGCGGCGCTTCACCGGCACCGCGCGACGTCGGTTCCCCGGCGGCTGCGGCACGCGGCAACGATGCAACGGCGGCCCCTGCCGCGGCGAACGCGCGATGATCGCACGCCTGATCGAGCTGTGCGTCCACAACCGGCCGATGGTGCTGCTGGTCACCAGCGTGCTGATCGGCATGGGTGTGTGGAGCACCTACAACATCCGCCTGGACGCGATCCCCGATCTGTCGGACGTGCAGGTCATCGTCATCACCGACTATCCCGGCCAGAACCCGGAAGTCGTCAACAATCAGGTCACCTACCCGCTGACGACGGCGATGCTGTCGGTGCCGGGCTCGACCGTCGTGCGCGGCTTCAGCATGTTCGAGCTGTCGTTCGTGTACGTGCTCTTCGAGGACGGCACCGACATCTACTGGGCTCGAAGCCGCGTGCTGGAGTACCTGAACTTCGCGCGCGACCGGTTGCCCGAAGGCGTACAGCCCAAGCTCGGGCCCGATGCCACGGGCGTCGGCTGGGTCTACCAGTACGTGCTGTATCCCGGCCACTACTGCCCGCAGCATCCACGCGGAATCTGGCACGACCAGGACGAGGAACGCTGGTACGCCGCGCCGGAGGAGGCGCCGCAGGCTCGGCGTTCCAAGCTCGAGCGCGTGCGCGGTTTCGAGCGTCCCGGCAGGTGCCCGCTCGACGACACCGATCTCGTCTCGTCGGGCCACGACCTGGCAAGCCTGCGCAGCCTGCAGGACTGGTACCTGCGCTATCCGCTGACGTCGGTCGAAGGCGTGGCCGAAGTCGCGCCGATCGGCGGATACGTGCGCCAGTACCAGGTCGTGCTCGATCGGACGCGACTGCAGGCGCTGAACCTTTCGGTCACCGAGATCGCCGAGGCCATCGAGCGTTCCAACAACGACGTCGGCGGCTCGGTCGTGGAGATGGCCGAGCACGAGTACATGGTGCGATCGCGCGCCTACCTTCGCGGGCTCGACGATCTGGCCAATGTCGTGGTCATGGTCGGAGAAGCCGGAACGCCCGTGCTGCTCGGCGACGTCGCCACGCTCGAGATCGCCGGAGAGGCACGGCGCGGAGTCGGCGAGTACAACGGAGAGGGCGAGGCGGTCGGCGGCGTCATCATCGCCCGCTTCGGCGAGAACGCCTACAAGGTCATCGCCGACGCCAAGGCCAGGCTCTTCGAGCTCGAAGACGGCCTGCCGCCCGGCGTCTTCGTGCGCACCACCTACGACCGGTCGGGGCTGATCGAGCGCTCCGTGTCCACGCTGCGCGAGACGCTTTTCGAAGAGATCGTAACCGTCGCGCTGATCTGCATCCTGTTTCTGCTGCACGCCCGCAGCGAGCTGGTGGCGGTTTTCGTCGTGCCGGCCGGGATGCTGGTGGCGCTGCTGGTGATGCACCTGGTCGGCATCAACGCCAACATCATGTCGCTCGGCGGGATTGCCATCGCGGTCGGCGTGATGGTCGATTCCTCGATCGTCATGGTCGAGAACGCCCACAAGCACCTCGACCGCGAGGAGGAACGCCAGCACGCGGGGCTGGCTCCGCGGCCGCGCAATCTCGTGATCACGGAGGCGGCGCAGGAGGTCGGGCCGACGCTCTTCTACGCGCTGGCCATCATCACGATCAGCTTCATGCCCGTGTTCGTGCTGACCGGAGAAGCCGGTCGCCTGTTCCGGCCGCTGGCGCTGACCAAGACGCTGGCGATGGCAGCCTCCTCGCTGCTGGCCGTGACCATCATCCCCGTGCTCATGACCTACTTCATCACCTCGCGGGTGCTGCCGCAGCGCTGGGGGCGCGCCCGCAATACGGGAATCACACTGGCCGCGATGCTGGTGCCGGCCCTGCTGCTCTACGTGGTGTGCGGCAGGATCGAGGCCCTCGCGGAGTACCGCCTCGTCATCGCCATCGTCTGGGCCGTGCTGGCCGGGATGCTGCTGGTCCCGCAGCGAATCATCCACGAACAGGCCAACCCCATCAGCCGCTGGATGCAGGCCGCCTACGATCCCGCCTTCCGTGCGGCGATGCGCCGGCCCTATCTGGTGCTCGTCCTTGCCGTACTCGCGCTGGCGTCGACGTGGTTCCCGATCACGCGCATCGGTTCGGAGTTCATGCCGCCGCTGGACGAAGGCGATCTGCTCTACATGCCGACCACCGACCCCAGCATCAGCATCACCAAGAGCAAGGAGCTGCTGCAGCAGACCAACAAGCTCATCAAGACGTTCCCCGAAGTGGTCTCGGTGCACGGCAAGATCGGACGCGCCGACACCGCTACCGATCCGGCGCCGCTCTCGATGATCGAGACGGTGGTCCAGCTCGAGCCCGACCAGAGGCGCTGGCGGCGGCGGCAGGTCGAACGCTTCTTCAGCGGGTGGCCGGGGATCCTCAGAGCTCCGCTGTCGTGGCTGCTGCCCACCGAGCGCGCGATCACGACCGAGGAGCTGAAGTTCGGGTGGGGCGATCCGGACGGCACGATGCATGCGGGGTTGAACGGCGTCGTCAACCTTCCCGGTCTGGCCAACGCCTGGCCGTACCCGATCGAGAACCGCATCAACATGCTGGCCACCGGGATCAAGACGCCGGTCGGCATCAAGATCCTCGGCTCGGACCTGGCCACGCTAGGCGACATGGCCGAGCGCGCGGCCAATGCGGTGCGCACGATCGAGGGCACCATCAGCGCATATCCCGAGCGCACCTTCGGCGGCTACTACCTGGACTTCGACATCGACCGCGTCGCGGCGGCGCGCCACGGCCTGACCACCGGCGACGTGCAGGACGTCATCCAGGCCGCCATCGGCGGGATGAACGTCACCTGGACGGTCGAGGGCCTGGAACGCTACCCGCTCAACGTGCGCTACGCGCGCGAGTTGCGCGACGATCTCGAATCGCTGCGCGAGGTGCTGGTACGGGCACCCAGTGGCGCGCAGGTGCCGATCGGTCAGATCGCACGCGTACACGTCTCGCCCGGACCGCCGATGATCAAGTCGGAGAACGGGCAGCTCACGGCGTGGATCTTCATCGACATCGCCGGGCGCGATATCGGCAGCTACATCGCCGACGCGCGCCGCGTGATCTCCGAGCAGGTCCCGGTGCCGGCCGGCTACACGATCCTGTACTCGGGGCAGTTCGAGTTCTGGGAGAAGACGCTGCCGCGGCTGACGGCCGCGGCCGTCCTCACCGTCGTCGTCATCATCTTCCTGCTCTACGCCTCCACCGGAAGCTGGGTGCGGGTGGCCGTAGTGATGCTGGCGGTGCCGTTCAGCCTGACCGGAGCCTTCTGGCTGCTGTACCTGCTCGACTACAACATGTCGCTGGCCGTCGTCATCGGCCTCATCGCGCTCGGCGGGCTGGATGCCGAGACCGGGATGGTGATGCTGCTCTACCTCGAGAACAGCTTCGAGCGCTTCGAGCAGGACGGCCGCATGCGCACGCGGCAAGACTTGTGGGCGGCCATCCACGACGGAGCCGTCATGCGCATCCGGCCCAAGGCGATGACGGTCGGCACCGACTTCATCGGCCTTTCGCCGCTGCTGTGGGCCGACGGAACCGGCGCCGACGTGATGCGCCGCCTGGCGGCACCGATGCTCGGCGGCCTGGCCGTCAGCTTCGCGATGGAGCTGCTCGTCTATCCGGTGCTGTTCTACCTGGCCAAGCAGTGGCAGCTTCGCCACCGCTGGGACGGCGATGACACCGCGCCAGGTGCAAGCTAAGAGCGTTGCGTGGGGCTTGTCCTGGCTCTCCTGGCGGCGGTGCTGTGGGGATTCACCCCGGTGGCGATCAAGGGATCGCTTCCGGGTTTCTCTCCTGCCTTGATCAGCGTGGTGCGGCTGGCCATCGCCACCGTCGTCTTCCGAATGCTCGGCGGCCGGGGAACACGGTGGCTGCCGAGCGACCGGTGGACGCTGCTTGCGGGCGTCGCACTCGGCGCCGATTTCGTCCTCTACAACTACGGCGTCGGCCTGACCACGGCGGCACTGGCCAGCCTGGTCGTCAACGTCGAGGTCGTCTCGACGATCGTCTTTGCCAGGTGGCTGCTCGACGAGCGGCTGACCTTCCTGCGAATCGCGGGCGCCACGGTGACCCTTGCCGGCGCACTGTACGTTGCCACCGAGGGCGCAGGCTTCGGCCAGCTTCTGGAGGAGGATCACGTCCTCGGCAACGTCGTCGTGATGCTGGCCGGCGTGCTGTGGTCGTTCTACGCGGTAGCGCAGCGGCGCGCGCCGCGCGGTCGCAACATCTTCCAGGTGATGACGCCGCTGTTCGCGGTCGCCACGCTGACGACGGTACCCACACTCGTAGCGCCAGGCACGTGGAACAACCCTGGCGGCCTTGCCCCCACCCTGATGCTGGCGACGCTGATCGTCCTGTCCACGATCGGCGTCTACCTCGTCTACGCTCGCAGCCAGGAGCTGCTCGACGTCAGCGTCCTGGCGGTCGTGCTGACGTCGATCCCGATCTTCTCGATCGTGCTCGCGTGGCTGCTGCTGGGCGAGTCCGTCAGCTCCCGCGCGCTCGTCGGCGGGACGGTGATCCTTGCCGGCGTGCTGATCATCGCGCGTGAACGTCCGGTAGAAGAGGCCGCTGCCGGCGGTCCCGACTAGAGGCGGCCCGCGGTGCGCGCCGCTTCTCATCTGCGTCGGGCAGACCTGGAGCAGGCCCGCGTTCCAGCGTACAAGGTCGTCCCGTGAACGGGCAGCTCGACAGACACGCGCCCCATACCATCGAGGTCGGCGGCGCCGACCCGTCGCTGGTCACCTACACGCACATCATCTACGCGCTGCACGCGCTGTCCGTGCTGATCGGGATCACCGGCCCGGCCACGGTCGTAGGCAGCTTCGTCTTCGGACTGCCGTCGATCCTTGCGGTGATCATGAACTACGTGCGGCGCTCCGAGGTCGCCGGCACATTCCTGCAGTCGCACTTCCGCTGGCAGATCCGCACGTTCTGGTACGCGCTGCTGTGGATGCTGATCGCCAGCGTGATTTCGGCGCCCCTGATCCTCCTCTTCGGCCTGGGCCTGCTGACCATCGCTCTTGCCGCGGTCGTGATCGGTCTGTGGGTGGTCTATCGCGTCCTGCGCGGGTGGCTGGCGCTCCGCGATGCGCGGCCCATCGACTTCTAGTCCTTGCGCGAAGGCTCGAACGTGAACGTCGCCTCCAGAGTCTCGTTCCCGAGCTCGATGGCAGCGGTGATGCTGCGAGCCGAGGCGACGTCGGCCGCTCGCAACCTGTAGCCGTCCCACACCAGATCGGCTGCGGCGGCGCCGTCGTCGAATACGACACGTCCGCCACGAGGCCGCAGCGGCCTTCGTGCGGCGTCGCTGACGAACGCCTCGACGCTGCCGCCGGCGCGGCGAAGCTCGATGTGATGATCGCCCACCATCGCAAGCTGGCCGCCGTGACGCGGAGCATGATTGCGGTGCGCAATGCCGGCGTGACCGACGCCGGAATAGCGAAGGAAGGGCGTGGCAGCCAGATAGCTGCCGATGGCGAGTGCCAGGAGCAGGCGGGTCCTGGTCACCTCTGCGCGACCTTCCAGGTGATGAAGGTCAGCAGGATGGCCGGGATGTACACGCCCGGAAGGTCGATCATCCAGTGTTCGGGACCAACCAGGCCGCGCATGGTGTCGAGCACGTGCACCAGGGCGTGCAGGATCATGTAGGCCGCAACCGAGGAGCATGCCGGCACACGCCAGCGCGGCTGTAGCGCGGCCACGGCAAGACCGACTGCGATCATCAGATAGATGGCGCCGATGTCGCGAACGAAGTGCTCGTTGAGCGGACCGAAGTCCGGAACGCCGGCGGGGAGGTTCTCGTACCAGCTCGCGGGGCTGGCCAGCATCCAGATGGCATTGGCGAAGTTGCCGAGCGAGAAAACGCCCAGGACGATGCCCCAGAAGTCCAGTGCTGGCGTGGAAGCTGCGGTCTCGGATCGTGATGTCATGGCTGCCTCCTTGGCAGAGCTCGAACGTCAGTTCCGGTCCGGCGCGCCCAGAGGGAAGAAATGACGGTACCGGCGTGCCTCGTCGACGGCGCGGGCGAAGGAGGGCCGCGCCAGCAGGCGCTGCCGATAGGCGCGAACATTGGCGAACCGCTCGCCCAATGGCTGGACCCAGTCGGCATAGAACAGCGAGGGAGCGGCAGCGCAGTCGGCCAGGCTGAAGGTGTCGAGCGCCGCCCACTGTCGGCCCGTCATGTGCCGGTCCAGCCACGCGTAGGCATTGTCGAGGAGCTTGCGCGCGTCGTCGACGCTGTAGGGATCGCGGTCGTCTTGCGGGCGCAGGGCGTCGAAGACGATGCGCTGCATCGGTGTCATCACGTAGTTGTCGAAGAAGCGGTCCATCAGACGAACTTCGAGCGCGGCTCGCGGATCCGCCGGCAGCATCAGAGTCCGGCCAGCGTGATGCAGATCGAGGTACTCGATGATGATGGTCGCCTCCATCACCGTGCGCTCGCCGTCGACGAGGATCGGCATCTTCTTGAGCGGCCAGAGTCGCTCGAACGCCACGTTGTTGTCCGGGTGCTCCGGCGAAAGATCGCGGAACTCGAACGGCGTCTCGTTCTCGTAAAGCGCGATCAGGACTTTCTGGCAGTACGACGAGAAATGATGGGCGAAGAGCTGCATCGCGCGTGCATAGCGCGGGCGCCGATGGGAAGGAACCGCGCTGATGCTACGGCCTGCGCGCGTAGCTGCCGGTCACGATCTCCCGTGTCCTGCACCCTGGGCGGCCGAGCGTTTCGGCACGCTGGCCTGCGGTAGCCAGCTCGTCGCGCGACGCAAGGCTGATGTGGTCGAGCCCGATGCTCATCGGCTATTGCGGCCGGCTCGCGCCATCACGACGAACACACGGTGCGGGACGAGCAGGCGGTCACCGGGGAACTCTGCGTTCATGGTTCGCTCGAGATCGGCGTCGAAGGCCTGGACCTGCTCGGGTGCGAGCGTTGCGCCGACGCCGGCGCTGGCACGGATGCGTCCGCGCCATGCGGCAGCCGAATACGCAACGTCGACGTCGTAGGAGAAAGTCTCGAGGTCGCGAAAGCCCGCGGCGTGCAGGTGCGGCAGGCTCTCGGCATGAAACCCGTTGCCGCCGTCGAAGCGCCAGCTGGCATTGTGCGCCTTGATAAGACGCTCGGTGGCTTCGACCAGATTGCCGGGAAGAGGCAGCCAGTCGAAGTGCGCGATGACGACGCCGCCGCCGGGCCTGACCACGCGCGCGAACTCGGCCGCCGCCTTTCGCCCGTGAAACCAGTGCCAGCATTGGCCCGCGGTGATGACGTCGGCAGTGGCGTCCGCGGCCGGAAGCTCTTCGGCCTTGCCCTTCCGGTAGTCGATCCGCACGTTCTCGGCCGCATCCAGCTGCCGCGCCTCGAGGGTCAGGCGCTCGTCAGGATCGATGGCGATGACGTCGGCTCCGCGCCGCGCATACCCGCGCGCCATCGTTCCCGTGCCGGTGCCGACGTCGACGACTTTCATGCCGCCGGAGCAGAACCCTGCCGCCGCGAGCCGCTCGAACATCGAATCGGGAAAGCCCGCCCGGAAGCGCGCGTAATCGCCGGCAGCTGCCCCGAAATTGCTCGACACCTCCGCTGCCCTACTTGTAGGCGACGCCGGCGCTGGCCGGGCCGCCTAGCGGGATGACCTCGATGCGACGGAAGCCGACCTCGCGGCACCAGCCCGCGAAATCCGCGCCGGTGAAATCGAAGGCGTCGCCGAACTCGACCAGCATGTTGAGCGACATCAGAAGACCGAAGGCATTCTCGCGCCTGGCATCGTCGATGAGGTTCTCGATGACGACGAACGCGCCGCCGGCCGGCAGCGCGTCGTAGGCGGACCGGATCAGATGCATCTTCTTCTCGAGGTTCCAGTCGTGCAGGATCATCCCCATCGTCACGACGTCGGCCGAAGGAATGGGGTCGGCGAAGAAGTCGAGCGGACGCGCCGTGACGCGGTCGGCGAGCCCGGCCTGGGCGATCTTGCGCCGGGCGATCTCGGTGGCGGCCGGAAGATCCAGCGACGTGCAGCGCATGTGCGCATGCCTCTTCGCGACCAGCATCGAGAGCTGGCCGGTGGCGCCGCCGACGTCGCAGAGCGTCGCGTAACGCGAGAAATCGAACTTGTCGGCAAAGGCCGCGAAGTTGCCGGCCGAGATGCCGCTCATGGCGTCCATGAACTGCTGGAGGCGCTCGGGCTTGCTGTAGAGCTCGGCGAACATGGAAGCGCCGGTGTGCTTGATCTCGTTTTGCGGGCTGCCGGTTCGAAGACCCTCGCTGAGATCACCCCAGAAGCGGTAGAGGCGCGCGTTGGCCATCTCCAGAAAGCCGCCCATGAACTGCGGGCTCTGGCGATCCAGGAACAGCGCCGTCTCCTCGGTGTTGCGATACCGAGCCTGCGGCCCGTCCCCATCGCGCTCGAGAAAACGCAGTGCGACGAGCGCGTCGAAGAAATCCGGATTGGAACGCGCGTGCAGCCCTAGTGCCGACTGAAGCTCGGCGCCGGTCATCGCGCCGCCACCGAGCTGCGTGAACACGCCGAGCTCGACGGCCGAGAGGAGAACCTTGGCGGGCCAGAAGGCCATGCCGACTTCGAGGATTCGCGCCGGGGTCGGTGTGCTCATGCCGCGCCTTTGTGGGCGCCGGTGCGCGGAGTCAACCGCACGATCGGAATGCTGCGCCCGGCGCGGGCAGCGGCAGCGCGGTACGCGGCAAACGGACCGAAGACGCGATCGGCGAGCGTCCAGAGCAGCAATACCGGGTCGATCTTCCACAAGAGGTTGCGTGAGAGGAAGTTGCCGAACGGCGTTGCGGCGAAGGCGGCGAAAGCCCGCGTGACGAAGCTGCAGCGGCGGGTCGGGTCGACGTGAGCGAGACGGGCCGGCACTTCGCGACTATGCCTCGTGCTCGTGTCAGGCTCCATGCCGGGCGCAGCCGCGGGCCGTCATGGCTGGCGAACCCGAGTCATTCTGTTGGTCTGCCGCCGCGCGCGATCCCTCCACCACGGTCCGCTGGAACGGGGTGGATGAAGCGTGACGCCGCTGGCGGGCCTACTGGCCTGCGGCAAGGTGGAACAGCAAGGCGGCGCCGGCGAATAGCGCGATGAAGATTCCGTTCAATCCGATGAGCTCGGCCGGGCCGCTCCAGGGCAGGCCCAGCCGCGCAAGCAACGCGATCGATGCAACGGCCGCCTGGGCGAGCATCATCGCGCACAGAACCCACACCATGCCGCGGGGCCGCAGCCGCGTGATGATCGAGCCCGCAATGCCGACGGCGACTACGCCGAAGTACATCGCGTTGGCGGGGTCGCCGTCCTTCCCGATGATTCCGACGCCGAGACTGAGCCAGACGAGCATCAGCGACGCGACGAGCGAGAGCGCGGTGGCCAAACGGTAGGTTTTCTTCTTCACCGCGAGCACGTCGTCCCCCTTCAGCACGAGTGGATATCCCTGCTGCGAAGATCGGAACTCTCACTGGCCTGCACCGGCCTGCATCGCATGCACCTTCGACGCGCGCGTCACTCGGTGCGGTCCTCACAGCTCCACGCGTAAACGCGCATCCAGGTACTTGCGAATCTGTCGCCGATACGCGGTGGCCAGCGCGACCGGTCCCAGCACGCCGAACAGTATCCGCAGCACCAGCGGCGCCGGTCGAATCGAGTCCTTGAATTCGCAGAATACGGCAGCCGACAGCAGGAGCGGAGGGTATCCGTTCGCGTCGGTTCTGCCGTCGCGCGCCAGACCGAACAGGACCTTGAAGAAATCGTGGATGCGTCCGGCGGGACGGATCTCCTCGACGACGACGGCCTCGCAGTCGCACGGATTCCACTGGAAGTGCCGCGCGCCGGTAGGAATGGCGGTCGTCTGGCCGGCACGAACGATGCGATGCTCGCCAGCAACTCGTACGTGCATCTCGCCGGAGAGCACGGAAATGCGTTGCTCCTTGTTCGGGTGAAGATGCTCGCCGGGAATCTCCCCGTGCGGCCGGAGCGAGTACTGCGCCTTGAACACCTGCGCGGTCGACTCGAGCACCCGCATCGACTCGCCGGTCACCGGATTCTCGAGGACTTCGTCATCCATCGGGCATACACCCCGAGCGCGTTCCGGCTTCGGCGCTGCGAGACGCAAGAACCGGAGACGTCTTGCAGCGCCGCGGCCATTGGCGGCCGAGCCGCGACTGGCTCGAAGGCAGCCCAGTACTCCTGGATCGCCCGATTGGCAACGACGTCGGCGGCGCCGGCAAGCCGCCCGGGCTTCGAGCGCGTCTCGGCAATCAGCCAGCGCGGTCAGACGTCGAGCAGTCGAATCCTGCGCGTATGACGCCCGCCCTCGAATTCGGTGTCGAGCCAGACGCGAACGATCTCGAGCGCCTGATCCTGCGGCATCATCCGCTGACCCAGGGAGATCATGTTGGCGTCGTTGTGCTGGCGCGCCAGTCGCGCCGTCTCCACGTTCCAGCACAGCGCGCAGCGGATTCCCTTGATGCGGTTGGCGGCCATCGCCTCGCCGTTGCCCGAGCCGCCGAGCACGATACCGCGCTGGGCCTCGCCGCGTGCGACCGCCTCGGCGACCGGACGAATGAAAAGCGGGTAGTCGACGGCGTCCTCGGAGTGGGTACCAAAGTCGGCGACTTCATGCCCCTGAGCAGCGAGAAGTCGCTTGATCGTCTCTTTGTAGGTGAAGCCGGCGTGATCGCAGCCGATGGCGATTCTCATCCTTCGCGATCAGCCCGCCACCCTGACCACCAGGTCGGCCGCGGGCTCCGGAAACGGATTCACTCTCTTGCGAATCGTGTAGTCCGCCCGATCCAGCACGAGCGAGGAATTCTTGACGAGACCCGCCACCACCACGCGCGTCATCCCATCGACCAGCCGAGCAGCCAGGCACGAGTGCGCGCCGTATCCGAACGGTGCGAACACGCCGGTAGCGCGCGACTCGTTGCGCGGCTCCAGGTGCCGTTCCGGCTCGAAGCGATGCGGCGAGGGGTAGATCTCCGGCACGTAGTGGCACGCCGTCAGCACGATCAGCACGCGTTCGCCGCGCGGGATCTGGCAGCCGGCGAACTCGAACGTCTCCTTGGCGATGCGCGGCGCGGCCAGGCCGATCGGGTGCATGCGCTGCGACTCGCGCAGCGTCGCGCTGAAGTATTCCGCCTGGCGCAGCCTGGCAAGATCGGGCGGGCCATCGGCAAAGGTCTCCTCCAGCTCGGCCTGGCAGCGCGCCATCACCTCGGGCGCCGCCAGCATGCTGTAGAGCAGGAACGCCATCGTCGGCGCCGCGTAGAGCAGCGCGTTCGAGTACACCGTCTGAGCGAGCGCCACGATGTTGTCGTCCGAGAGCGGCTGTCCGTTCTCGTCGCGCACCGCCAGCACCTGATCGATGAAGTCGGGCGCGCGGCCGTCCTTTACCGGATTGTCGCGGTGCCACTGCACGATCTCGCGGAAGACCGGGAACATGCGCCGGCGCGCGAGCTGATAGTGCGGCGCGAAGCGGAACTGGACTGGATAGCCGCCGAGGCCGCATCCCATCGAGAAGCGTGCGAACGTGATCGCGTCGCGCAGATGCGATCCGAGCGCGCGCCCGGCCAGCGCCGGAACGATCACGTCGCCGATCAGTTCGTGCATCAGGTCCAGGACGCGGAACTTCGAACCGGGAGCCCACGACCGCGCCCGCCGCCCGATCTCCTCGAGCAGCGAAGGTGTGGCCGCATCCAGCACATCGGTCGCGAACGCCGGCATCGACGAACGCCGCAGGTTGGCGTGCCGATCACCGCTGGTGGCGATCATGTAGTGGGATGCGTCCAGCTCGCGGGCGATGTTGCCGTAGAGCTCGGCGTGATCGAACAGGCGCTGGTCCTCCTTGAGGAAGAACAGGTTGGCCTCGTGACCGGCCATCACCGTGTACCTTCGCGTCGGAACCTTGATCTCGAAGACCGGCCCGCGCGTGAAATAGCTTTTGACGAAGAACGACAGCGGATCGGTCAGAAGCTCGGCAAGCGGACCGACCAGCGGCAGCCCGTACGTGCGAGGAATCGGCCGCCGTGCTTTCGCAACGGGCGCCGCCTCGAAAGCCGCCGCGTCTCCCGCGCCGGCGCAGGCCGCCGTTGCGCCAGCTTCGTCGTGCAAGAACGGCACGCCAGCCGCTTCCGCGCACGCCGCGGATTCCGCCGGCTCGGCGTCCCCTCTCAGCTCCAATGTCGATTGCAGAGTCTGCATACCGGCACCGCGAACCGGGCAGTGGAGATGCCTGGTTTCACGAGCGCCTGCATCCAGTCCCAAAGATGCATCACTCATCAATTCCCCTCGCTGCTGGCCCAACAGCCGCGAACGGTCATGCAAGAACGTCACTCTTCCCGAGCGCCTACCCCTGGCACAGCCGGAAAGGGCACTGCGCCCGCTTCCGAATGCGTCGTCTCGCCAACGAGCCAAAAAACTTCACTTCGAATCCCCGCTGCGCAACCGATCTCGCGCAATGACCGCATTGCCCAGGCCCCACCCGAACGCTGCGACCGATGAGTCTTACCGGCCATCCGGCCCCAAGTCATGTGAAAAATGCCGTCATGTCCGGCGCCGGGCAGATCGGCCGTGCATCGCTCCTAGGGGTGACCCTGAGAAGCCCGACTGTCACAGCCCGGGATCAGTCCTCGTACGGCCACCCCGAGCAGACCTCGAATTCCTGCGCGCAGTTCGAGGCCACGCAGCTTCGGCACCCGCTGCTGCCCGAGTCGCTCAGGCACTGGAACGCGCAGTTGGAGGCGGCGCACGAGCCGGTCCCGCCATAGCAGTCGGCGCAGCCAGGGCTCAGGCCCACTCCCTCCATGTGGTCGGAAATGCACGAGGCGCCGCCGCTGCAGGACAGGCCCGAGGACTCGGCCTCCTCGTCCAGATTGACGGAGGACCGCACCAGCTCGTCGGCCTCGTTCAGGCACGCGTCGCCAGCGACCTCGGCCAGACAGATCTCGTAGTTGTTGCCAGCCGTTCCGAGCGAGGCGATGTCGGTGTAGACGCGATAGATCTGCCCGACGCCCACCTCGAACAGGCCGCTCTGACCGGTTCCGCCGGTGGGAATGGGCGCAGGCGACTGACCCACGGCCGATCCCTGCAGCAGGCTGCCGGGCGTCCCGGTGTACACGCCTGCCGCCAGCAGACCGCCGCCGCCCTTGTGATGGAGCGTCAGCTTGACGGTGGCCGTATGCGGCGGCTGGAAAAGCACCGCCTCATCGCCGCCCGAGACCGGGCCGGCAAGATGCACCGCATTTCCGTCGCCATCGGTGACGTTGCCCGCGTAGCAGGCGCCCAGCTCGACCTTTCGCGAGGAGCGGACACAGACGGTGTAGTTGCCCTGGCCGGCGCCGGTGACGTCGCATACGCGGGCCACGTAGCTGCCGGGACTGACGTTGACGATGCTGGTGCTGCCACTCTGCCCGACCGCGACGTTGCTCGTGGAGGTCAGCTCGTTGACGCCGAGGCGGATCGAGCCCTTGGCCAGCAGCGAGCCGCCGACGGGGTTGGTCACCTCCAGATAGATGTCCTCGTTCTCGAGGATCGGCAGCGTCCAGCTGTCGCAGTCGCTGCCGAAGAGCGGGATGTTGTCGCTGCGGCAGGAGTCGACGACGACTGCGCCCGACTCGAGCGTGCAGGTGGAGTTGCAGCCGTCGCCGTTGCTCTGGTTGCCGTCGTCGCAGGTCTCGGTGCCGGTGAGGATGCCGTCTCCGCAGCCCGCCTGCACCACACAAACCTCGAACGTTCCGAACGTGTCGACCGCAGCGGTGTCGACCTGAAGCGTGTAGGGCGTTCCCGCCGACACGGCCACCAGGCCGGTGCGACGCTCGGTGAACAGAGGCGTCGCACCCGTGGAGCTTCCATTGACCAGCGAGGCGCCGTTGTACAGTCCGGCCGCCATCGTCGAGGCGCCCGAAAGATTGCGCAGCTTGACGATGACGTTGGTGGTGGACGGCGAGGTGAAACGCAGGCCCTTGTCGCCGCCCGGACCGGCGAGCTGGACGTTGTCGCCGTCGCCGTTGCCGACGTTCATCGACACGCACGAGTTCAGCGCCACGGTCGGCGCCGGCAGCACGCATACGTCGTAAGGCCCGAACGTGTCCTCGAGCGAGGAGTCGACATACAGGTAGTAGGTGCCAGGCGACAGCGTGGTCGGCCCGGCCGTTCCGTTCTGACCTTCGACGACCTCGCCCGTGCCGAGCACGGCGGTGGCCGGGTTGCCGGCAACGGTCAGCATCGATGCTTGCACCACAGCGGTGGATCCGAGCTGGTTGGTGAGCTGGACGTAGACGTCGCGCGTGGTCGTGTTGGTGAAGCGGTAGCCGTCGTCGGCGCCGGTGCCGAACTGGCCGAGGTCGAGCGCATCGGGATCGCTGAACGGATCGATGTAGCCGTTGGCGCACGAGCCGAAGGCGATCGCGCGAGTCGGCGCGCTGCACGTGCCGGAGACGCATTCGCCCGAGACACAGTCGGCCGCGACCTGGCAGGTATCGCCGATGGCGCACTTGTCGCAGTCGCCGCCGCAGTCGGTGTCGGTCTCGGTGCCGTCCGGAGTGCCGTTGGTGCAGCTTGCCGGCAGCGGGGGATCGCCTAGGCCGGTGCATGCATCGAACGCGGTCACGCAGTTGGCATCCAGGCACGCCAGGCACGGCGGCGCGCTCTGGTTGATCGCGCACTGCTGCGCGCAGTTCTGCAGGCCGCATTCGGCTGTCTGGCCATAGCACGTCGAGCAGGCGCTGGTGGCGCCGGTGGCACTGGCGACGCAGGCGCTGATGCACTGCACCCGCGTCGGCGAGGACAGGCAGCCGACCGTGCACGTGGTCGCCTGAGCCTGCATGTCGAACTGCTCGTCGACGGCGCGGTCGGCGGCGTTGGTGCACGCGCCGCCCGGAATCGTCGTGGTGGTGGTCGAGCTCGTCGTCGTGGTCGGGCCGCCGGTGGTGGTGGTGGTCGACGTCGTCGTTGTGGTGGTGGTGGGCGTGCCCATGCACGCGGCCTGGGCCTCGCCGCAGTTGGTGGCCACGCACGTCAGACACGGAGCCCCGCTCGGATTGGCCGCGCACACTCCGGCGCAGTTCGTGATTCCGCATTCGGCCGAGTCGCCGAAGCAGCCGGCGCACTCCTGCGACAGGCCGGTGGCGCCGGCGACGCACGTGGCGATGCAGGCCGAGATGTCCTGCTGGGCCAGGCACGAGAACGTGCACGTGCGAGTGGCGCCGTCGACGTCGTGCGTGGCCAGCACGGTCATGTCGGCGGTGCTGGTGCAGAAGCCCTCGGGCGGAAAGGTGACGGTGGTCGTCGTCGACGTGGTCGTCGTGGTGTCCAGGGTGGTGGTCGTCGTGTCGACGGTGGTCGTCGTGGTGTCCAGGGTCGTGGTGACTTCGATCGGCTCGGCGGCGCACGCGTCGAAGGCCGGCATGCAGTTGGCGTCCAGGCACGAGATGCACGCGGGCGAGGTCTGCGAGATGGCGCAGTGCTGGGCGCACGCCGCAATTCCGCACTGCGACGAGGTTCCATAGCACTGCGCGCAGCCGAGGCTCAGGTCGGTTGCGTTCTGCAGGCACGTGGCCACGCATGCGGGCAGGCTGCCGGAGGACAGGCACGTGTAGGTGCAGGTGGTCGCCTCGGCGAACAGGTCGTACTCCTGCGCGGTGGCCGCATCGCGCGCGTTTCCACAGCGCGTCGACGTCGGCGGCTGGGTCGTCGTGGTCGTGCTGGTGGTGGTGACGATGGCACCGCCGCAGCTGCCGTTCAGGGCGCCGTCGTCGACGTTGTCGCAGTTCAGCTCGAAGTCGTGCATGGCCGCGCTGGCCTCGCACATGCGGCAGTCCACGACGCTGGCCAGGCAGTCGCCCATGCCGAAGGCGCCGTCGGCATCCCAGCAGGATCCGGGGAACGCGTCGGCGAAATCCACGCCGGGGCATTCATCGACGACTTCGGCGCGGAAGCGGTCGGCGACTTCTGCCGCTGTCATGGCGGCAACGAAGACGCAGTCGGTGATGTGCTCGTCCTCGGTGATGGAGAAGGTCTGCATGCCCAGACGAAGGCAGGTGCCGAAGGTCTTGAGCTTGGCGGCCATCTCGCGCTCGGCAAGGGCCAGGATCGCGCTCTGGCAGCGCGCGCCGCGAAGGTCGGTCAGCGGCAGCGCGCCGAGAGCGAGGCTGTCGCCCAGGATGTCGCCGGCCATCTCGATCTCCTGATCGATGACGGCGTCCGAAAACTCGGCCGGGCTTACCCAGGCAAGAGTGGGGGCAGGGTTGCAGAGCGCGGCTGCGGTGCGGTCGACCTTGCTGCGGGCAGCGGCCACGCGCGCGCGCAGGTCGGCTCGCTGGCAGGTCTGTGCGTCGTCTTCGGGGAGGATTCCGGAGGCTGCCTTTTGCAGGCACGCGCGCGTCTCGAGCGCCTGCACCTTGAGGACCTTGGCGGCAGCCTTGGCGACCTTGGTGATGCAGCGCTGCTGTGCGGCGGACTGTGGCTCGGCGCGGGCTGTCGCGAACGGAAGCAGACAGGCGGCTGCAGCCACGGCGAGGCCGGCGAGATGTCGCATGACGGGTTCCCCTCCAACGCCGCGTCCCTTTGGCAGGCAGGCGGCGGCCGATCTTCCGGCCACGTGACGAAGTCACACCGGCGGCATGTGGCGGTGTCACCGGCCCCCTCGTCCAGCCGGTTGAAACGCTCGCCCTCCTAGCCCATAGACGCGAAGCAGCAATGGGGCAAACGATTGTTTGCCTGGAGGGTCACGGCACATGCGGTCGAATCGGAACGTACAGCGAAAGGGCCGCCCGATGGCCGGCCGCCTGGCCCTCGTCGCGGCGGTCGTGGCGGCGATGTCGGCGTGCTCGGCCGCCAAGGAGACCAAGCATCTGCCGGGCCTGAGCCAGGTGCGAGTGACCGGCCCGCAGGGCCAGGTCTGCTACGACAAGTGCTCGATCCGCAACGGCGACTGCGCCTCGATGTGTCCGACCGGCTCGGCCGACTGCACCGACGAGTGCATGGCCCACGCCAAGACCTGCCTGCAGGGCTGCCCCGAGGTAGTCCCGCTCGTGGTGCAGTAGGCGTTGAAGCGGGCAGGCTTCATCATAAGGGGACTGTCCCCTTAAACCCGGCGGGTGTTGCCGAAAAAGGCCTGACCCGTTCTTCGAATCAGTCGGCCTTGGCGGCGGTGTGCACTTCCATCCCCAGCAGGCCGTCCTTTTGCTGAATCTTCCCGGTCAGCTTGGCGTTGACGCCGGCCAGCTTCTTGACGTCCTCGAAGGCCTCCTCGGCGCCGTGCTTGGGATAGAGCAGGTAGACCTTGCTGTCGGCCTTGCTGAGGATTCCCAGCGGCATCCCGTGCTCGGCGCAGGTCTGCGCGCAGCGGGTATGCGAGGGACCCTTGGCCGAGCGCCCGATCCAGCAGGCCATGTCCAGAATTTCTCCTTCGACGGCGTCCTGCGCCCAGGCAGCGGGCGCGGCGGCCATGACGAAAAGAGACGAAACGACGAGACGAAGCGCGAGCTTGTTGCGCATGAAAAGAACCTCCCCGGCGCTTGATACCACAGACTTGCGCTCGTCGAAGCCGACAATCTTCGTGCAGGAACAGCGACCGAAGTGCACTGCATCCGGACATTTGGTATTCGCACACCGCCGCTGCGGAACAGGGGTCAGGCACCTTCAGAAAAAGGCGCCTGGCCCCTTTTCCGAGCGCCGTCGGGGGAGCATCGAAACAATGCACCGGGCATCGATCATGCTGGCATGGCTGGCCGCAGGCGCCGCGCTGTGGACGGCAGGCTGTGCCGGCGAAGGCGCACCGCCTGCCGCCCCCACCACCACCGTCTCGACGACCTCGACGACCCTCGGCGATTTCGCCGATCTCTCCGAGGTGCAGGCCCAGATCTTCACTCCCTCGTGCGGCTTCTCGGGCTGCCACAACACCGCCACGCGCCAGGGCAATCTCGACCTGTCGTCCGCATCGGTCTCGCACACCCAGCTCGTCGGCGTCGTCTCCGAATGTGCGGGCAAGATCCGAGTCGTGGCCGGTGATCCCGATGCCAGCTACCTGCTGCACAAGGTCGGCGACGGCCCCGAGCCGTGCGGAACGTTGATGCCGCAGCTCCTGCCGCCGCTGACGCCCGCCCAGATCGAGCTCCTTCGAAGCTGGATCCGGGGCGGCGCGCTTCCGGCCGGCTCCTCGCCTGCATCGCGCACGAGCACCGAAGGCCCGACGTCGTCGTCGTCGACGACATCCTCGACGCAGGAATAAGCCACAGGCGCCGATTGCGTGTCGGCGCACGGGCCGACACAACGACCTCGGTGCACCGCGCGTGGCGGTGACGGAGGGAGGTGGCGCATGTCGGGTCTGCAGACATCGAGGGGCGGACGTGGACGGACGTGGATGGCAGCGGCGTTGGTCGCCGCAGGCGTGGTCGCAGTCGCCGCAGGCAGCGCCCGCGCAGAGCCGTACATGGCGCTGCGCGAGGGCTTCACCTGCGGCGACTGCCACACCAACCGCACCGGCGGCGGCATGCGCAACGTCACCGCCGAGATGCACGCCGCGCAGGTCCTGCGCCTGCCCAATGACGGCAAGGGCATCCTGCCCGCACACGACACCTGGTTCTCGCCCAACATCAACGACTTCTTCTCCATCGGCGCCGACTTCCGCCTGACCGACACGCTGACGTTCCAGGACGATCCCGATCCCGACACGGGCCGGGTCAAGAACAACACCGTCTTCCGGCCGCTCGAGGAGAACGATTTCGAGCTGGCGCAGGGAACCATCTACGCGCACCTGCGGCTGATTCCCGACATCCTTTCGCTGTACGTGGACGAGCGCGTCGCGCCCGGCGGAGCGAGCAACAACGAGGCCTTCGCGCTGATCGAGAAGGTCCTGCCGTGGGACACCTACATCAAGGCGGGGCGGTTTTTTCCCGGCTTCGGCGTTCGGCTCGAGGACGACTCGGCGTTCGTCAGCAGCGCCACCGGCTTCAATTTCAGCCGCACGCTCAACGGCGTCGAGATCGGGCGCAGCGCGCTCGGACTGAACTGGAACCTGTCGGTGAGCGAGGGCGGACAGGCGTTCAACTTCGTCAGCCTGCTCAACGTGATGTACATGTGGGACAAGTTCGGGCCGTTCCACGGCGCGATGCTCGGCGGCTCGTTCTCGCGCAACGAAGCCAACGTGAAGTCGAACCCCGCCAATCCGCGCTCACGCACGCTGCATCTGGACAACTACAGCTGGGCTCTCTACGGCGGCTTCTCGGTCGGCGACCTGACGGTGGTCGTGCAGGGCGACCTCATCGACGGTGAAGAGAACGGCGGCACCGCCACCGACCCCTTCGTCGACGACAACGATACGTGGGCCGCCTACGTCGAAGGGAACTACCTGCTGTTCGACTGGCTCAACTTCAAGGCCTCGTTCGACTGGTTCGACCCCAACAACAGCGACGGCGCCGACGTTCAGAACCGCGTCTCCGTCGGCCTCGAGCCCTTCATCGACCGCTTCCTGCAGCTGCGCCTCTTCTACCGCGTCTACAACGGCCCCGAAGACAACCTCAACGCCAACCGCGACACGCTGACTCTTGAAGGGCACTTGTTCTTCTGACGCGGGCGGAGTGCGCGGAGCGGGTCATCCGCGGCGTTGCGCTCCTCAGCGATTGCTCCGGCGGGCCTCCAGCCCGCCTGCGCGCTCGCTTCGTCGCGCGCCTTGCGGCTGACCCACTGCGCGCGCTCCCCTCACTCGAGACGCGCTCGAGGACTCGCGCTATGGGACCGGCATCTGCCGCCATTGACCTTTGTTGAGCCAGTCTACGACCGCGACCAGCGAATCGATCTGGCCGTCGCTCAGGTAGGCGCCGTACGCGGGCATCTTGATGACCTGGCGTTCGAGGATCTTGTAGGCGAGCGGGTTGTCCTGGAAGCGCTGCGAGACGCCGTCGCGGATCCACTGGGCGGCTTCGGCCGGGCTCTGGACGAGCTCGGTGTAGTCCTCGCCGGTAAAACCGGGGACGTAGCCCTTGAGCGACCCGGGATTGGCCACCCCGCCCACGCCCATCGGCCCGTGGCAGCGGAAGCAGCCGAGCTCGTGCGCCAGCTCGAAGCCGGCGCGCGTGCGGCCCTCCTCGGGAAACTGCAGGCCGGAGATCGCCTTGATGTAGAGCATCAGGCTGTCGAGCTCGTCGGCGTTGAGGTGGTCCTTGTACGCCGGCATGACCAGAGCGCGCCCGGTGCCTTGGCCTGCACTGACGCCCGAGCGCTGCTCGGGCTTCTCGTCGTCGGGACGGCCGTTGAGGATCCACTGGCGGATCTCCTCCTCGGAATCCGCCCACATCATGATCTCGCCACCGGCCAGCGCAGGCACGACCTTCTTTCCGACGTCCGCGCCCGGATTGATGATGCCGCCGCCGCCCTCGGCCCCGTGACAGGCGAAACAGGCGAGGTCCTGCACCAGCCGCACGCCTTCGAGGGCCTTTTCCTGCGGCGGCGGGAAGACCCAGCGCTGGATCGCCGGCGCCATCAGGTAGGCCTGCTGGGCCACGATGATCCCAGCGAGAAGGGCCGGAAGCAGCCAAGGTCTAGACTTCATATCGATGATCCGAAAGGAGCCGCCCGTCAGCGCCGGACACGCAAAATTTCGAGTGAAACGCGCTCCCGGCCACCATTTTGCGCGTAGACACGACTGTACCTCGATGGTACTTGTTTACCGCGCAACTGCATAAACTTGCTTATATTGTCGCGCATGACGCATTACCAGCCGTGATGGCCGGTAGTGCCCGGTTCCTGGGGAGGAACACGACAGCAATGAAGAATCTTCTCGTCGCGGGCACGGCCGTGCTCGCCCTTTCCGTCATGACTGCGGGCCTGGCCAACGCGGCCAATGGCGATTGCGGCCAGCCGCAGAGCAATGGCAGCAAGCCCAACACCAGTGACGCGCTCTACACGCTGCGCGCGGCCGTCGGCGCCCTGGCCTGCCCGATGTGGGTCTGCAACGTCGACAACAACGGCTCGATCAATGCCGGCGACGCGCTTCGCATCCTGAAGTTCGCGGTCGGCCAGCAGGGAGTCGTTCTGGACTGTCCCGACGAGCCGACCACGACGACCACGACGACGTCCAGTACGACCACACTTCCCGCGGCACTGACCTGGACGCAGATCCAGGAGATCTTCGAGACGACCTGCGCCGGTCCTCTCTGCCACACGCAGGGCGGAAACCAGGGCGGCATGTCGGACCTGGACGATTACGACAAGGGCTACACCGAGACCGTCAACGCGGACTCCGAGTGCGTCGGAACCGCCACCGACAAGCGCGTCCTTCCGGGTGATGCCGACGCCAGCTTCCTGATCCACAAGCTGGAGGGCACCGCCGACTGCAAGAGCGAGGTCGGCAGCTACCAGATGCCGATGCTGGCCGATCCACTGGACCAGGAGGTCATCGACGGGATCCGGGCTTGGATCGAGGGTGGCGCTCCGAAAAACTAGCGCGACAAAGCGGGCGCGCGGCTGGCATGATCGGCGGCAGCCCGACGGAAAAGGACGAACGTGCACGAGCCGCCAGAGGGCGGCTCGCGCACATCAAGAGGAGGAGAATCGCATGAAAGTTTTCACGATGGGCGCGGCGCTGGCCGCCTCGATCATCCTGGCTCAGGCCACCGCCGCCGAGGCGGCGTTCAGCGCCGAAGAACTCAAGTGCCGCGCCACCATCGCCAAGGTCAGCACCAAGCTCGAGTCGACCATCGACAAGGCGTTGCTGTCTTGCCACAAGACGCGCGACACCAAGGTCCCGCTGACCGACTGCAGCAGCATCGACAACGCCGACGTCAAGGATCTGGTCGACAAGGCCGAAGCCGGGCTTCGCGCCGTCGTGGGCGGCTCCAAGGACGCGTGCACCGGGATCGCTCCGGCCGATCTCGGTTTCGCCGACTGCCCGGCTCCCTGCGCCGGCACCAACGCGGACTTCGGCGACGTCGCGGATTGCATGATCTGCCTGATCCGGGCCGAGACGTTCGAGTCGGTCGACTCGGTGATGGGAACTCCGACGGTGCCGCTCGGCGGCATCGAGGCCAAGTGCCACGCCACCATCGGCAAGACGCA
The DNA here is from genome assembly GCA_035626675.1 of Binatia bacterium. Classification (GTDB taxonomy): domain Bacteria; phylum Desulfobacterota; class Binatia; order UBA1149; family CAITLU01; genus DASPNH01. The sequence continues at coordinate 12,297 of DASPNH010000012.1, read as the reverse complement.
CGGCAAGCTGATGTCGACCGTCATCAAAACGCGCAGCAAGTGCCAGGGCCTCTCTGACAAGGGCGGCGGGGAGGACACGAGCGCGTGCGCGGACCTGGCCAGTGACACCATCGACGTGACGCGGCAGAAGGGCGAGGAGGCCATCACCGTCGCGTGTCAGCCGGTCGATGACCTTTCCGACGTCGACAGCTGCAACACGTCTTCCCTGTCAGGACTGGCCGATTGCGTGATGGACGCCGCCGAAGACAGCGGACAGCTGATGTACCTGTACATGTACGGCGAAGACGGCGTGGTGACGTGGTCGGAGATCAACGGCCTCTTCACGACCAGCTGCGCGCAGCCCTCGTGCCACAACAGCGCAAGCAGCCAGGGCGGACTGAACCTGGGCGGCACGCCGACCCAGAATCACGCCGAGCTCGTCAACGCTGCCGAGGAGTGCGGATCGGTCGCGACCAACTTCCGCGTGGTTCCCGGCAACCCGGGGGCCAGCTTCCTGATGCACAAGCTCGACCACACGGACGACTGCGGCGACCCCATGCCGCTGCTGGCGCCGCAGCTCTCACAGGCCCAGCGCGACCGCATCCGCCAGTGGATCACCGACGGAGCGCTCAACAACTAGCCTCCTCGTTTCATGCCTCGCGCGCGGCGCTGCCTTCGTCCTGAGGGCAGCGCCCGCGCAGCAGCGGCTCACGCCGCATTCTGCCGAACCCGCCAATTCGATGCGTTGCTCGAGCGCTCAGCCGCTCCAGCGCGCGTACAGCGCGCCGTCGGCGTCCGACCAGCGATAGATCGCCCGTCCGCCGAACGCCTTCTTCAGCTCGTTGACGATGCGGTGGGCGAGCTGCTGGGACGTCGTCAGGACGTCCAGGCCGCCGTCGACCTTGTCCATCGAGACGACCGAGTTCTCCGGCTGTGTGTGCGTCGCGCGCGACTCGACGTTGCGGATGCGGCGCTGGATGGCGGTGAGGCGCCCGGCCGGGAACTCGCCGCGGATGACGACCCGTCCGTAGGCGATCTCCTGGCTCTTCTGACGGCACGCCGGGCATTTCGCCCACTCGACCTGTTCGAGCATCGAGTGCGTGACGGGATGATCCTTGCGCCACGACTTGCGCGTGTACATCGCGCCGCACGAGTCGCACACGGTCGGATCGTTATAACGGATGCCTTGATTGGGGATGGTGATGGGTTTGTCCGAGCGCACGCCGCGCCGGTCGCGCGGAGTGCGGATCCTGGTCGAAGCTTTCGAGGCTTTGCTGGCAAGCTTGTTCATCGATCCGGTCTTCATGAGTGAAAACCTCCCACACGATTCGTAAGCACGCGCAGCGACGCGCGACAAGGATGCGGCGGATTGCCTGAGTTCGCTCGGGGCGTCAGGGGCGCGAAAACGTCCCTTAAAGGTGCGATGCCGGCGCAGAGGTGTATGCGCACATCAGGGTCGGTGCGCGGGGCATATCAGGGGATGCGCAATGCCGTACACCGATGCGCGGATGACGGTTGGCGAGACCACGCCGACGCGCGACGTGATCAACGGGATGTCGCAGGGACCGAGCCCACGCCGATGCGATGCACGAGACGTTGCAGGGAAGCGAGCCCGCGCCCATGAGCGATCTGCTGCACGTTGCAGGACGGGCGGCCGCGCCGACGCGGTTATTTGCGGAACGCTTGCAGAGACCCGAGCCCGCGCCGACGCGATGTGCAGAACGTCGCAGGGAGGGGAGGGCATGCCCGATGGGCGACTAGAGCCCCAGCGACTCCGAGCCCAGCGGGCATGCCCTCCCCTCCCTCCTCGAGTTAAAGCCTACCGCACGACTTCTTCGCGCTAGAGAGCGCGGGGCCAAGCTCAGTAGTACCCGCCTCCGCCGCCCGCTCCGCTGGCGCCAACCTTGGCCTGCTCGCCGAGCCAGCTCTTGTAGCCGCCCTCGTCGTGGACGGTGAAGAAGCCCTTCATGCGGTAGTGTCCGAGACCGCACAGCTGCGCGCACGAGATCTCGAACTCGCCGGTCTCCTTGGCTTCGAACCAGACCGGGATGGTCATGCCGGGGATAGCGTCCTGCTTGACGCGCATGACGTTGAGCGAGAACGAATGGATGACGTCCTTGCTGGTCAGGTACACCAGAACCTTCTTGCCCACCGGGAAGTGCATCTGGTTGATGGTGGTGATGTCGTCCTTGGCGGCCTCGTCCTTGGAGTCGACGCCGAGAGGATTGGACTGGCTGACAAGGTTGACGTCGGTGCGGCCGAAGATCCCGTCGTCGCCGGGGTAGTGCACGTTCCACGCGAACTGTTCGGCCACCACGCGCATGACCACGTCGGCGTCCTTCTCGGCCGGCACCTCGCCCTTGACGTCGGCCCACAGCGGGATCGACAGACCCACGAGCAGGAAGACCTCGAAGGCCGCGATGCCCGCTTCCAGCCACGTCGAGAAGTGCGCCTGCACTCCCTTGTAGTCGGCGCGCGGATTGGCGCCGGCGCGGAAGCGGATCAGCGTGTAGATGAAGAAGGTGCCCCAGCCCAGGAACAGCACCAGCATGAACCAGTGCAGCAGGTCGATCATGCCGTCGATGCGCGGGCCTTCGACGGAGATATCCACCGGGAGCCACCAGCCGTAGTGACCTTTATCCATGATTCACCATCCCTTGGGCGTTCATCTGGAGAGCCGATTCGATATTCCTGGCGTTCAGGCGCATGCGCCGCATCCAGTACAGGAACAGGCTGGCGAACATCGCCAGCACCACGACCACCACGCCGAGCAGGAACAGCACTCCTGCGTCCGCGCCCTTGGTAAGGGGCGAGGCCGGGTCGCCGAAACACACCGCGCATGCACGCGCCGCCGAAGGCATGGCGGCAAGCAGCATCGCGGCCGAGAGCAGAGCTCGTAAAGCGGTCATAGATTTCCGAGATTCCTGGCCTTGCGAAGGAACGTGACGCCGTAGACCACCAGTCCCACCGCGGCCGCTGCGCAGGCCAGCGCCTGCAGCAGCACCATCGTTCCTCCATCGTCGCCGAACACCGAGGCGCGCCAGGCCGCCAAGCCCGCGCACATCAGCGCCGAGACGCCGATGAAGAAGACATGAAAAACTTTGAGACCCATTCTTCAGTGCGCGGCCCCCTGCGCAGGAGCGGCGCCGCCTTCGGCGTGGCCGGCCTGCTCGGAGGCACCGTGCGAGGCTGCCGAGTCGTGTCCGCCATGTCCGCCGGCCGACTTGCGCACCGGCACCTCCTGCGTCCACACCGGCTTCACCGTCATCAAGTCCTCGTGCCAGGATGTCGGTAGCGCCATCAGCGCCACGAAGAAGACCACCGTCAGCAGCAGCACCTGATAGATGATCCGGACCTCGTCGATCAGGTGCATGAACACGGCCGCCACCAGTGATCCCTTGACCAGAGCCACCGCCAGCGCCAGGCCGACGGCGGCGCCGGTGGAGAGATGCAGATACGAGATGGCGACGGTGATGACCGTCAGTACCGCCAGCGAGCCGAATACCGCCACGTACTTTCGGACATGGGCGGACAGGTCGAAATGCGCGTCATGGCTCATCGGCGTCTCCTAGAGCAGATACAGCGTCGGAAACAGGAAGATCCAGACCAGGTCGACGAAGTGCCAGTACAGTCCGAACGCCTCGATGCGATCCGTGAACTGCTGGCGGTCGTGCTGCCACAGCTTGGCGCCTGGTCCGAGGAAGTAGGCCATCACCACCATGCCCCCGAGCACGTGGATGGCGTGCAAGCCGGTCATGGTGAAGTAGATGCCGAGGAAATTGTTCGTGTTCGGGTAGTAGCCGTGCTCGAACTTACTCGTGTACTCGATGTACTTGATGATCATGAACCCGAAGCCGCATAGGAGCGTGGCTGCCAGGTAGAGCCGGTGCTTGCCCCAGTCGTTCACCTTGAGCGAGGCCCAGGCCATCACCGCCGTCACCGAGGACGTGATCAGCACCATCGTGTTGAGCGTGGCCAGCGGCACGTTCAGGTACTCGGTGCCGTGCGGCCACTCCAGCGAGCTGATGCGCAGCAGGATCAGCGACGAGAACAGCGCGCCGAACAGCATCACCTCCGATGCCAGGAACAGCCACAGCCCGAGCTTGGAGTTGACGAGCCCGGTATCCGGATGCGGCTCGGTGATGTGGGCGATTTCCATCGATGATGACATGAGCCGCCTCTCCTACTTGTCGAACTGCGGAATGTAGTCGGCGTTGGCGCCGGGCACGCTGTACTCGTAGGGGCCGCGATAGACGGCCGGAGCGTGGGCGAAGTTGCCGTGCGGAGGCGGCGTGGGCGCGGCCCATTCCAGCGTCGTGGCGTGCCAGGGATTGTCGCTGGTGACGCGCTCGCCGGCGAAGATGCTCTGGAAGAAATTGACGATGAAGAACAGCTGCGACAGCCCAAGGCCCCAGGCCGCGTAGGAGATCAGGACGTTCAGGTCCTGCACCGCCGCGCCGTGCGCGTAGAAGGTCGGATCGTACAGGCGCCGCGACAGGCCGGCCATGCCCTGCCAGAACATCGGCATGAACACCAGGTTGATGAACACGAACGATGTCCAGAAGTGCAGCTTGCCGAGCGTGTCGTTCATCATCCGCCCGGTGGCCTTGGGGAACCAGTAGTAGACGCCTGCGAACAGCGCGAAGAGCGTTCCGGGCGCGACCACGTAATGGAAATGGCCGATGACGTAGAACGTGTCGTGCAGATGGATGTCGGGCGAGGCCAGGCCGAGCGGCAGCCCCGTCAGTCCTCCGATGCCGAACATCGGAAGGAAGGCCAGCGCGAACAGCATCGGCACGGTGAAACGGATCGAGCCTCCCCACAGCGAGATGATGAGCGCGGTCAGGATGATCACCGACGGGATCGAGATGATCATCGTGGTGGTCTGGAAGAAGATGCTCATGGCCGTGCCCATGCCGGTCTGGAACATGTGATGGGCCCAGACGATGAAGGACATGAAGCCGAGGAAGATCAGCGAGTAGACCAGCGAGCGGTAGCCCCACAGCGGCTTGCGGATGTTGTTGGCGATGACCTCGCCGACGATGCCCATGGCCGGAAGGATCAGGACGTAGACCTCGGGGTGGGCCAGGAACCAGAACAGGTGCTGGTACAGGAGCGGATTGCCGCCGCCGGCAATGTCGGCTGCGCTGCCGCCGACCACCAGGCCGGTGGGCAGGAAGAAGCTGGTGCCGAAGACGCGGTCCATGAACTGCAGCGTGGCCGCAGCCTGCAGCGGCGGGAAGGCCAGCAGCAGCAGGAAGCTGGTGACCAGCTGCGCCCATACGAAGAAGGGCAGGCGCATCATCGTCAGGCCCGGTGCGCGCAGGTGCATGATGGTCACGATGAAGTTCACCGAGCCCAGCAGCGAGGAAAAGATCAGGAACAGCATTCCGACCAGCCACCACGTCTGGCCTTCGGGAGCGGTCACGGCCAGCGGCGGATACGAAGTCCAGCCGGACTGCGCGGCGCCGCCGTCGGGAATGAAGAAGCTCGCCAGCATCACCACGCCGCCGACGAAGAAGGACCAGTAGCTGGCCATGTTCAGCTTGGGGAAGGCCATGTCCGGCGCTCCCACCTGCAGCGGCACGACGTAGTTGCCGAAGCCGCCGACGGCCAGCGGCACCACGCCGAGGAACACCATGATGGTTCCGTGCATGGCGCCGAGCTGGTTGTAGAACTCCGGCAGCATCACGCCGCCCGGCATCGTTCCGTCGCTGAACCAGCCGCCGATCAGCGGCAGCGGCTGGCCCGGGAACGCCAGCTGCCAGCGCAGCAGCATGATCAGGCAGAAGCCGAAGAACAGGAACGCCAGGGCCGTGATGCCGTACTGGATTCCGATGACCTTGTGGTCGACCGAAAAGATGTATTGGCGCCAGAACGGCAGCTCTGGGTGGTGGTGTGTATCGGACATCAGTTGGAGTCCTTCCCCGAGATCAGTTTGGAGGGCCGATCCGGCACTTTTATGGAACTGTCCTGCGTGGGTCAAAATTGAGGAGCACAAATCCGGCGCGTGCGGCACGCGGCGGGGGTGATTGACGCTTTGCGTTGGCGCCTCTGCAGAACTGGAAACTTGCAGTAGTGGCGATTGCGCGTACCTTCGCGCGACCGGACGGTGGACCATCGATGAAAATCAAGCTTTTCCCTGGGGCGGCTGCCGCCCTGCTCGCTTCCTCTTTCCTGTTGCCGGCCTCCGGGCAGGCCCAGTTCACCGACCATCCGGCCATGCAGCGCTACGACCGCGTGGCCAAGGGCGCCAACGTCGAAGAGTGGAAGCGGCGACTGACCGAGGAAAGCGACGTCAAGACACGTCTGGACGCCGTCGAATCGCTCGGCACCAAGGGCGGCACCGAGGCCATCCGCCCGCTCATCGAGGCCACCGCCGACAGCGACATCCGCATCCGCATCAAGGCCATCGACTACCTGGGTCTCATGAAGGCCAAGGAGGCCACGCCGGCCCTGATGCAGCTGCTTTTCCTCAGCGACACCGGACGCGAGGAGAAGCTGCGCGTCCTGACCGCGCTCAGCCGCATCCCCGACCCCACCATCAGCGTGCGGTTGCTCAACTACGCACGCACGGTCTCCGATCAGGAACTGGCCTGCCACGCCGTCTACGCACTCGGCGAGATCTCGGACCCCAACGTCCGCGACGGCATCGAGGAGCTGCGCAAGACGCGGCCGGGCCCGGACATGGATCGCCTGGCCAGCGACGCCCTGGTCAAGATCGACACCCGTCGCAACGCGCCCAAACTGCACGAGCCGACCATGCTCGAGCTCGAGCGCAAGATGGCCCGCCAGCCCGAGAAGAAGACCCGCTAGCCCAGCAATTCCAGCCCTGACCCCCGGCCGGCCGTCGATAGACACCGCGGACCGGCGGCATTACTTAAATGAGTCCGTAGCTGCCGGAGTGGTGAAATGGCAGACACGCCGGACTCAAAATCCGGTGGAGGAAACTCCGTGTCGGTTCGAGTCCGACCTCCGGCACCATGAACAGGCCCCCGGGCCTTCAGGAGAATTGCGATGGGCAACGTCAAAGAGATCACCGACGCCACTTTCGAGCAGGAAGTGCTCCAATCGGATGTCCCCGTACTGGTCGACTTCTGGGCACCGTGGTGCGGTCCCTGCCGTGCCATCGCTCCGGTACTCGAAGAGCTCGCCGGCGACTACCAGGGCCGAGCCAAGATCTACAAGATCAACGTCGACGATCACCAGAGCGCGGCCACCCGCTTCGGCGTGCGCAGCGTTCCCAACCTGATCCTGTTCAAGAACGGTCAGGTCGCCGACCAGATCATCGGCGCGGTCCCCAAGGCCAAGCTCCAGCAGGCCCTGGACGGCGCCGGCGCCTGATCCAAAAGGGACAGTCCCCTTTACGGCTACCGTAAAGGGGACTGTCCCGTCCCAGCGAACAACCAGGACACCATGCTCGATTTCATGCGCCGCAACGCCCGCTCGACGGGCATCAAGATCGCCCTCGGCATCATCAGCCTCGCCTTCATCTTCTTCGTCGGCGGCGGCGGCATGATCGGTGGCAGCGCGGACGGCATCGCGGCGGTCGATGACGTCGAGATCTCGATGAGCGAGTACCAGCTGGCGCTGCGCCGCCAGGAGAACTACTTCCGCCAGCAGTTCGGCGGCCAGCTCAACGAGCAGATGATGAAGGCCCTGGACATTCCGGGCATGACCCTGCGCCAGCTCGTCGACAATGCGGCGCTGCGCGCCGAGGGCGAGCGCCTGGACCTGACCATTCCCGACGAGGCCGTGCGCGACACCATCCGCCGCTCCTTCCAGCAGGGCGGCGGCGGCTTCTCCCCTCAGACCTATCGCGACACGCTGGCGCGCCAGGGCATCTCGCCGCCGGTGTTCGAGGAGATGGTTCGCAAGGATCTTCTCAGCTCGCAGGTCGCCGACATCATCCGCCGCGGCGCGCACGCCACCGAAGAGGACGCCTGGCTCGCCTACCAGCGGGCCAATCGCAAGATGACGCTCTCCTATCTGGAGGTGGACGCCGGGCCGCTTGCCGACACCGTCCAGATTCCCGAAGACGCCCTCGCCACCTGGTTCGACGAGCATCGCGAGCAGTACCGCCGTCCCGAGACCGTGCGCGTGCGTTACATCGCCTACAAGGTCGACGACTACGCGGCCAAGGGCGGCGCCGACGAAGAGGCCATCAAGGAGTACTACGAGCTGAACAAGGGCTCGCAGTTCACGCGCGCCGAAGAAGTGGCGGCGCGCCACATCCTGAAGAAGATTCCGCCCGGCGCCGACGAAGCTGCCAAGAAGTCCGCCCGTGAAGCCATCGATGCGATCGCGCTTCGCCTTGCGGCCGGCGAGGATTTCGCCGCCGTCGCCAAGGCCGAATCCGAGGACAAGGGCAGCGCCGAGCAGGGCGGCGATCTCGGCTTCTTCGGCCGCGGCCGCATGGTCGAGGCCTTCGACAAGGCCGCTTTCGAGCTCGAAAAGGGCAAGATCAGCGACGTCGTCGAGAGCACCTTCGGCTTCCACATCATCCAGGTCTACGACAAGCGCGAGGCGGGCGTGGCGCCGCTCGAGGAAGTGCGCGACGAGATCGTCAAGTCGCTCGGCCGCCAGAAGGCCGTCGATGCCGTCTTCGAAGACTCGGCAGCCGACGCTGCCGCCATCGCCGATGGTGCTTCGCTCGACACGATCGCGCAGGAGCGCGGTTTGAAGATCGAGGAGACGCCGCTGTTCGATCAGGACGACATCATTCCCGGCATCGGCCCCTCGCCGGCGTTCGCGCAGGCTGCGCTGGCGCTCGGCGAGGTCGGCGCGACGTCGCAGCCGGTCAAGGTGGGCGAGAACTACTACGTGCTCTCGCTGGCCGAGCGCAAGGAGAGCTACCTCCCCGAGCTCGCCGACGCGCGTGCCGAAGTCGAGAAGGACTTCCGCGCCGAGAAGGCCAAGGAGCTTGCCAAGGCGCGTGCCGACGAGATCCTGGAGTCGGCCAAGGCCGGCATGACGCTGCAGGAGCTGGCCACCAAGGACAATCTCGAAGTGAAGAAGACCGAGCCTTTCGCCGAGACCGATCGCACCTACGGCGATCTCGGCGCAGTGCCCGGGTTGGGCGAGGTCGCGTTCGCGACCAAGGCCGACGGCGAGCTGCTGCCTCGCACTTTCGCCGCAGGCAACAAGGCCTACGTCTTCGCGCGCGACAGCGTCACCGAAGCGGAGCGCTCCGAATTCGACGCGGCCAAGGCCGAGCAGGTCAAGGAGCTGCGCTCCACGCGCGAGCAGGAAGCGCTCGAGGAGTTCATCCGCCAGCTCAAGGAGCGCTCGGAGATCACGTACAACGTGGCCGCGCTCAGACCCATCCTCGGGGAAAACACACCGGCCGCTGAGTAAAAGGGGTCATCCGGCGCGGCTGACATCGGTCTTCGACTACATTTTCTCGCCGCTTCAGCCGCGCTCGTCCTAGATCGCCTCCCAGGCCTGGGCTGCGGTTTCTACTTCGGTCACTTTGAGCCCGGCTTCGCGGGCGCGGTCGCCTTCCTGGGCGCTCAGTACGACGCGGCGGTAGCCGAGACGGGCGGCCTCGCGAAGACGCGCGCGGACCTGGGATACGGGCCTTACTTCGCCGGTCAGCCCGACTTCGCCGAGCACGAGTGTTCCGGGCGCGGGGACGCGTGTCACGTAGCTCGAGGCCATCGCGGTCATCACCGCCAGGTCCACGCCGGGATCGTCGATGCGAATGCCGCCTGCGGTGTTGACGAAGATGTCCTGACCGACTAGCGACAAACCGACGTGCTTCTCCAGCACCGCCGCCAGCATCGCCACGCGCGCGTGATCGACGCCGAGGCTGGTGCGGCGAGGACTTCCGCCGGCGTGGCTGGTCGATACCAGCGACTGGATCTCCACCAGCATCGGACGCGTTCCCTCCATGCACGCCGATACGATCGAGCCCGGCACCTGCCGGCCGATCCTGCCCGCCAGCGCCTCGGACGGATTGGTCACCTCGACCAGACCGTTGCCGTGCATCTCGAAGACGCCGATCTCGCCGGTGGGACCGAAGCGGTTCTTGACCGCCCGCAGGATGCGAAACGCGCCGCGCTGCTCGCCCTCGAAGTACAGCACCGTGTCGACCATGTGCTCGAGCACGCGCGGGCCTGCCACCAGGCCTTCCTTGGTGACGTGCCCGATCAGCCACAGCGCCGACTCCAGCGCGCGCGCCGCGGTGATCAGCTCGGCCGTGGCCTCGCGAAGCTGGCTGACCGAGCCCGGCGCCGATTCCACGCGGGTCGTGAACACGGTCTGCACCGAATCGACGATGACGGCGCTGGCGCGCGTCTCCTTCATCGCGCGAAGGATCGCGTCCACCTCGGTGGCGGTGATCGCCAGGATCCCGTTCATCGCCAGGCCGAGGCGTTCGCCGCGACGCCGGACCTGCGCCGCCGCCTCCTCGCCGCTGACGTACAGGACGATCTGCCCACGCGCGGCCAGGCCGGCCGCAAGCTGGATGGCCATCGTCGATTTTCCGACACCCGGATCGCCGCCGACCAGCACCGCCGAACCCGGCACCAGGCCGCCGCCGAGCACGCGGTCGAGCTCGCCGATGCCCGAAACCACGCGCGCGGCGTCGGAGTCGGTGGCGATATCCACGAGTGCCTGCACCGCCGCCGAGCGAGGCAGGTCCACGACCTCGGCGGCGCGGCGGCCCGGCGCGCTGATCGGCCGGCCCGCCTCCTCGATGATGCGGTTCCACTGCTTGCACGCCGGGCACTGACCGACCCAGCGGTTCTGGCGGTGCCCGCATTCCTGACACACGAAGCTCGCCGACGTCTTCGATCTCGTTGCCATGCGTGCCCTGTAGACCACCTCGCCCGCCGACCGAAAACCGCGGCTGCGCGTTCAAACGTTTAAGGGGACAGTCCCCTTAAGCCGCTTAAGGGGACTGTCCCCTTAAAACGCGATCGTCAACCTGTGCGGCGCACGGCGGTTGACTAGCGGAGCCTGCGCCCTTAGCTACCCTGGCTCGCAGCGAGACCGCCATGCCTCAGCCGTCATTTCTTCCCGAAGCATCCCGCGCATCGCTCGATGACGTGCTGGCCGAGGAACTGGCCGCCATCGATGCACGCGGCCTTCGTCGCCGCTTTCGTCGGATCGAGAGCGCCCAAGGTCCGCTCGTGCGCATGGACGGCCGCGAGGTCGTGCTGCTCTGCTCCAACAATTACCTCGGTCTGGCCGGCCACCCCGCGGTCGTGGCCGCCGCTGCCGCCGCGACCAATGCCGGCGGCGCAGGTGCGGTCTCCTCGCGCCTGATCTCCGGACACATGGACGCGCACGCCCGGCTCGAGGAGCGCATCGCGCGCTGGAAGGGGACCGAGGCGGCGCTGGTGTTCTCGACCGGCTACCAGGCCAACATCGGCGTGATCGCTGCGCTGCTCGGCGACGGCGACGTCGTGGTCAGCGACGAGCTCAACCACGCCAGCATCATCGACGGCTGCCGTCTCTCGCGCGCACGCGTGGCGATCTATCGGCACTGCGACGTCGAAGATCTGCGCCGCGTGCTGGCGCAGCATGCGGGCGCGCGCCGCGTCCTCGTCGTCACCGAGTCGGTATTCTCGATGGACGGCGACATTGCGCCGCTGCACCAGATCGCCGCCGCCACTGCCGAGCACGACGCGTGGCTGATGGTCGACGAAGCCCACGGCGCGGGAATCTTCGGAGGCGGCGGCGCAGGCGTCGTCGCCCAGCTCGGGCTGACCGACCGAGTCGACGTGCAGATGGGCACTCTCGGCAAGGCGCTGGGAAGCTTCGGCGCCTCCGTCGCGGGCTCGCGCCGGCTCATCGACCATCTGATCAATCGAGCGCGGTCGTTCATCTTCACCACCGGATTGCCGCCGGCGTGCGCCGCCGCCGCCGAGGCAGCTCTCGACATCATCGAGGCCGAGCCGCAGCGCGCAAGCGGCGTTCTGGATCGAGCGCGAAAGCTCGGCCTGCGCCTGCGCAGCGCCGGATTGGACGTCCCGCACGTCGGCTCGCAGATCCTCCCCATCGTCATCGGCGACGCCGCGCGCACCGTGGAGGTCGCCGAGGCGCTGCTGACACGCGGCTTCTACGTCGCGGCCATCCGTCCGCCGACGGTGCCGCCGGGAACCTCGCGTTTGCGGCTGAGCTTGATGGCCACGCATACCGCCGAGCAGATTGCGGCTGCTGAGGGTGCGCTGGTCGAAGTGCTGGCGGAAGGCACGCGGTGAAGAGCGCGCGCGAGGCGGATCGCGTCGCGCCTGGCGCGCGCAGCGACGGCTCGGATGCACCCGCGCCGCCCGCGCCGCCCGCGTCGCCCGCGTCGCCCGCGTCGCCCGC
>DASPNH010000011.1:0-3284 GCA_035626675.1 Binatia bacterium | reverse complement strand
CACCGAGCGCGTCGCCGTTGCCATCGAAGCTACGGAAGAAAAGTGGATTGCTGAAGTTGAAGTAGGACGACCATGCGATGACCACCTCGCCGGCATCGTTGATCGCGACTGCAGGCGCGTTGGCCTCGCCTTGGACGCTGACCTCGAACTCGTCCCCTTCGGGCTGCCCCTCGACCGAATACCGCCGAGCACGGATGTGCCGCGCCGAAAATCCATCCGAGTACTTTTGCCATGCGACGACGAAGCGTCCATTCGGCGCCATGGCCACGGTCGGGCTGTAGGCACCCTCGCTCACTTCCTGATCGACCATGACTTCTTCCGTGATCGGTGTCCCCTCCGCGTCATGCAGGCGCATGTAGACGTGATAGGAGGTCTGCGTCTCTTCGTACCCGTTCCATACGACCACGAAACTGCCGTCGTTCGCCATGCCGATGGCCGGGTACGCCGCTCCTGACGGGTTCTGGTCGACCTGGACCGCATCGCTCAGCGCAGTCCCGCCCGCATCGTAGCGGCGTACGAACACGTGATAGGCAGCGTTGACGTATTCGCTCCACGCCGCCACGTACCCGCCGTTCCAGGTCCCGGCGACATCGGGGTCGATCTGCGAGTTTCCCGGCGACGTCACGTGCGTTGCTGCTCCCTCGGGCTGGGCGCCGCAGACGTCGCCAAAGCGGCATGGATCATCAGCTTCACACGCGGGCAGAGGCGCATGCGTGCACCCGAACAGTGCATCGCAGTAATCCTCCGTGCACGGATCGTCGTCGGCGCAGAGCTCGGTTTCCCATCGAAACCAGCGCTGTCGCTGGTCGGTAGCCGAGAGGTTCCAGGTGACCAGGAAGTCTCCGCCGTCGCGTGTCACGACTCGCGGGAGGAGAAGAGTGCCGAGAGACGTGGCGGTATGCTCATCGACCCAGGTCGGGCAGCCGATCGGCTCGTCGTCTCCACCGATACGCTGGGCATACAGCGGCGTCGAAGCGAGGTCGCCTTCCAGGACTGCCTGCCAGACCAGAACGAAGCCGCCATCGGGACCGCCAGCCAGGGAGAGTTGCGAAATGGCCGGGTCGTACGAGTAGGGCTGAGCGGGGTCGGATGCGGCCAACCGCCGCTCCTGCGTCAGCGGCTGACCCGCTTGATCGAAACGCCGGAAGAACAGGCCCGAGCGCATCGCGCTCGCCTCGGCCCACGCCACCACGATCGAGCCATCGCTGGCGTGAATCACCTGTGGATTGATGGCCGAATCGCCCTGCTCGGCATTGATGACGATGGCATCGCTCAACGGCGAGAAGGATGCGTCGAAAACCTGCAGCAGTACGCTCTTGCGAGTATCGTCCGGCTCGAGCCAAGCAGCCGCGATGTCACCGCTGGCGTCGTTCGACATCGAAAACTGCGCGCCAGGTGCGCTGTCGCCCGTCAGCAGATAGGGATCACCGGCGGCAGTGGACGTGGAATCGAATGGCTGGGCGAGGATCCTCGTGTCGAACAGTCCGTTCGGTCCTTCACCCTGCTCGATCCATGCAACGGAGAAGCTGCCGTCGACGTGCAGGAGAGTGCGAGTCTGGGGATAGTGCCAGGCGTCGATGGAGCTGACGCGAATTCGGCCGCCCACGGCCCGGCCATCGGCATCGAAGCGCTGGTACGAAATGTCGAAAATGTCCGAATCGCCGCGGAACGGGACCTCGAGCTCGGCGTAGCTCGCCATTCCGCCGTCCTGCGTCGCGGCCACGTCGACGCTGCGGACACCAAAGGCGTACAGGATGTCCGTCGGGATCGTGTGCGCGGGCCCGTGCTTGCGCCCGGTCTCATCGTAGGTGCCGACACCGAGCTGCGGCCAGGCGAAGCGAATGACGGGATTGCGCGGCGAGACGTGGTAGAGCTTGCCTGACCAGGTAAGGAAAGTAACCGCGCCCGGATCGCTGCCGATGGTCTGGCTCGCATCGGTCAGCTCGAACTCCAGCAATACGTCGACACCACCATTCAGAGGATTGCCGGCGGCGTCGGCAACGACATCGGATTCGACGGCGAGCCGATACCTGCCCTCGGGCAGCACGACGGCCGGCGGCGCCAGGACGAGCTCGACCTCGTAGGATTCGGGCTCATAGCTCGCCACCGTCGGATGGACGATGTCGTCACTGCCTCCGAACTGCCCGTCCGTTCCAGCGCCGGTCAAGAGATACGCCGAAGCGTTCTCGGCGATGACCTCCGAGATGGGTTCGGAAAAGCGCAAAGACATCCGGCGCACGCTCCAGCCATGCACGGCCAGCGGCCCGACCAAGGTCACGGCGGGCGGAGTTATGTCCGGGACCGTGGCTGCTGCCGCCACGGCACCGTCGGCATCGACGAGGCCGTGGCCGAACACGGCATCGACACCTGCATCGCCGAGATCCGAGGCAGTCTGCGTCAGTGCCGTGTACAGCTCCCCCGGAGTCAGGTGCGGATTCGAAGCGAGCATCAAGCCTGCAACCGCGGCCACGTGCGGGGCTGCAGCCGAGGTGCCAGGGAAATTCGGATGATCGTCGGCGTCGTCGTCGGAGTCGCCGCCGGGTGGAAAGAAAGTCGTATTGACGCCGTCCGGAGCAACCACGTCCGGCTTGGTGCGCACCTGCGGCGCCGACAGTCGGTCTCCCTGAGCGGTAAAGAGGATGGTCGCATCGCCCCGTGCGCTGAACGTTTCGATCGTCTCCGGATCGTGAAACGGCACCGCTCCGACAGCGATCGCGCCCGTCGCCGCCGGATGACCGACGACCGTAGGGCTGTCCGTTGCATGAGAGTCGATCGAGTCCGCTCCGTACAGGACGTACTTCAAACGATTGGCCGAGTTGCCGGCGACGCGCTCGATCGAAACGTAAGCGGTGGTCGGGGCGCTCGAGGTGCGCCGCCAGCTGACGATCTCGAGCGGTTCCTGCGTGGCCAGGTTGTTCGAATCCGAGCGTGCATATTCAACGGTGCCCGTGACGTCGGTGACGAAGACATCGTAATCGCTCAGAACGCCTTCGGGCGTGTAGAAGGGATCGTCCCACTGAAGAACGAGCGTCATTTGCGACTGAAAACCGCCCGGGACTTCCGGCAGGGTGATCTGCTGGCGGGTGTCCACGCCCTCGCCGTCGTCGAAGTCGTGAAAGTCCGCCGCCGCGTCGTCTGCATCCTCGTCGGCATAGACGTGCTCGTAGCTGAAGCCCGCCTGATTTCCGGCGGCGGAGACATAGGTGACGTTCGCCTGCGCAGTCGCCGTATCGACGGCCTGCGCGATGATCCCGTCCTGGAAGAAAGGTTCGGTGAAGTATCCC
>DASPNH010000010.1:0-3406 GCA_035626675.1 Binatia bacterium | reverse complement strand
CTCGAGTTGGAAGAGCAGCCAGGTGGACCAGTCCTCGCCAGCCTGCGAGCGAGGTGTGGCTTTGGATTGAGCGACGTCGGCGCCTTCGAGCATCCGGCGAATGCGCTCACGCCCGGCGGTCACCTCTTTGTAATCGATGGGGACTTTGAGCATGTTGGCGATGAGCTCGACAGTGTGCTGGTTATGACCCATCGCATGGACGGGGGGATCGCCCGTGGCGCTGGCGGCAGTCTGATCCGCGCCCGCACGGAGCAGGAGTTCCGCGACTTCGGCGCGCCCGAAGAAGCACGCGGTGTGCAAGGGCGTGTTGCGGTCCTGGTATGGGGCGCTGGGGTCCGCGCCGATCTCGAGGAGGTACTTCGTCGCCTCGGGTGTGTTCCTGATCGCGGTCCAACCCAGGGGCGTAACGCCCAGGGTCGGATCGGGTGTGTTCAAGAGTTCGGAATCCGCGTTGTATGCTCGCAGACCTTCCATGTCGCCGTACGCCGCAACGGTCCAGATGTCGGGTGTGGGCGCCCGATCGCGGCGCGTCTGCTCCGCCGCGGCCTCCCTTACCCGCTCGGTCTTCGCCGAGACCGCCCACCTCGTCACGCCCCACATCGCGGGAACAATCGTCAGACAGCTCAGGATGAGCGGCAGCAAGATTCGGCGGACCCGCTGGGAAATCAGGTGTGCCAGCCCGCGCCGCCGCCAGAGCATCGCGCTGAAGAAGCCGCTGAGGAGAAAGAACAGCGGCATGCGGAAGCCGTGGATCGCGGGCACGAGCATGCCGAGTCCCGCCGAGATCCGGTCGTCGGACACGACCCACCCGGCCCCGGTGTAGGCTAGCGCCGCGTGCAGGGCGATGCCCAGCAGCATGGCCAACGTGCGTAGGGCGTCCAAGTCGTGCCGGCGATCGTCGGGTGTGGGTTGATTGGACATTCAGGTATCTCCTTCGGCGGCCTGCGCGCAGCGATTGCGCGGCGCCAGCCGTTGACGGTCGACCAGAAATGGGCTCACGCGCGAAGTGCTCGATTCAACGCGGCCGCGCGATCAGTTCGGGCGTCTCTCCAATGCCGGAGCAGGACTGACTCGCCACCACTCGCGGTATGCGTCATACAGCGCGCAGAGCACGAGCATCGCCCCGACCGCGCCGAAGATCGGCGTGGCGACGGTGTTCGACCCCACAGATTGAAAGACCGGAACGATCTCTCTCCCGGGCAACGACTCTGTCGGCGCGGCGTGGCCTACGAGCAGCAGGCCGAGGCCGCCATGCAACACGACGCTCGCCCAACCCGTCCATGGTCGCCCCCCGCCCTGCACGACGATCGCGGCGTACATCGCGGCCAGCAGGATCAGAAGCGTCATGGTTGCCACGCGCAGCCCGCTCTGGCTGAACGCCTCCGTGAGCTCGACTCCGCCAGTCGGGAGTGTCCCCATGAACATGACTTGCACAAACGTCTGCGGCGCGGCGTACATGAAGACCGGGAAGATCAGCGTGGCCGTCATAGCCAGCACCGCGAGCCCGCGGGGCATCCAATCCTGCCCGCGCTTGGGTCTCCAGCCCAATGCGCCAGGTCGGCGCCGCCGCCACCATCCCTTCAAGGCAAAGACCACCGCCAGTGCGCCCAGGCATTGCAGGAACAGACCGCTGCCGCTCATCGCTCCGGCCCAGCTCATCCTCGACAGGACGGAGACGATAACGGCCGCGGCAAGCGACCAGATCAGGAAGTGATGCGTATCGGTAGGATCGATCACCGCTGGTCGCTGGTGATACCGTCCCGCCGCTTCTGCAGGCCGGCCGAACCCCGTGAGCAGTTCTATCGCCATCGCCTTGTCAGGAGCGCGGCCCGCAGCCTGCGCCTTCGCCGCCAACTCATCGCCTAACAGCGCTCGCAGTTCGAACGCCACGTCGTTGCGCTTCCCGCGCGGTAGGTAGCGCGCCACATCGCGGACGTAGGATTCGATCACGTCATTGGCGTTCATCGCCGCCTCCCGTCCAATAATCTGTCCATCACCCGCACTTGGTCGCGCCAGGCGTCCGTCAGCGCAGCCAGCGTCCGCTCGCCCTCCGCGTTCAGCCGGTAGTAGCGGCGGGGCGTGTGCTCGGTGTTCCATTCGCTGGCCAGGAGGCCCTGAGCCTCCAGTCGACGCAGCAGCGGATAGAGCGTTCCCTCCTCGATCGGCATGCCTCCCTCGGCCAAGGCCTGACGCAGCGAATAGCCGTACTGCGGGGTCCGCAGGCGGGAGAGCACCGCGAGCACCAGCACCCCGCGCCGCAGTTCGGTTAGACCTGTATTGTCCCGTTCGGCCATGTGTTACCCAGCACTGTTGGCCACACAGTATCTGGCGCATGGCACTGTGTCAAGCACAGTATGAGGGAATACTCCGGCGACGTTGCGGCACACACGATCGGCGTCCGCTAAGGCAACTCAACGCCTCGAAAACAGCCTTTCACCATTTCACGGCCAGCAAAAGCCGCGTTTCTGAGTTCCAGGCCCGTACCCCTTCGAGAAAAAGTTCAACTGGCGTCCTGTCACCCCGATTCAGCAGACTTGATGGCTCCGGCGCACGTGCCCGGGCCATCGGCGTTTGTGGAGCAGTGAACTCGGATGGGCGATGGCTTCTCAGAGGGCTTCTCAGTACGCAAGTGTGTCACTTCGCTGGTGACGTGGTCCCGCAAGAACGCGAACCATTGCGGATCGGCTGTCCACTTTCGCCATGCGGACGGGGAGACGCTCAAGGATTCGGTAATTCCGCGGCGGGCGTCGGGGGCGCGCTGCCGGTGCCGCTGATGGTCACGCTCATCGCGCCGGCGTTCGAGAGGATCTCTATCTTCTGACTAAAGGCGCCGACGGCGGTGGGCGCAAAGGTGTACTCGCACGTCGTGGAAGCGTCGGTCTTGAGACCGGTGAAGATGCCCGTGCCGACGCGGGCGAACGGCGCCGACGCAGCGGGGAACTGCCCGTTGATGAACGACCCTTCGTCGCCGGTGTTCCGAATGGTGATGGCGGTGGTGATGCTGGAGCCGACGGGGACGGATCCATAGTCGAGGTTCGTGGGCGTGAGCGTGGGGCGGATGAAAGCGATCACGCCAACTCTGGGGGATCCGCCCAAGCTGCCCCCTGCCACAGAGATTCCTTCGGTTCCGGGGTCGGCGGTCGCCTGGATCACGATGCGTCCACCGCCGCCGTCGTCACCGTTGCCCCGCCCTATGCCGCCGTTGCCGGCTTGAGCATTGATGGCCCCGCCGAGCGTCACCGTGGTGGCGTGGAGCAGGACCGCGCCGCCACTGCCGCCGCCGCCACCAGCAGCAAGGCCGGAGCCTCCATCGTTTGATCCGCGGTAGCCGGCGTCGCCGCCCTTGCCGCCACTGACGTTGATGGTGCTGCCGGTGAGGGTGAGGGTGCCGAGCGCCCCCAACTCC
>DASPNH010000009.1:0-8008 GCA_035626675.1 Binatia bacterium | reverse complement strand
CTCTGTGGCGCTAGTCTACGTCGCATCCTCCCCGGACGATGACCCGAGCGACGACGAGCCCGTCGCAGAGCTCAACTATGGCGGCGTATATTTCTTTCTCTATCCAGACATCCTGCACCTTCAGGGAAAGACCGGCGAACTGATCGACGCACAGGTCTCGGCTTTTTTTGCGGGCTCGGCACTTGATGCGCTCAGCAGTTTTGTCGTGGACGCTCGTGTTAGAGCGAGCCTGCAGCCGGCAGAATGGGACCAACGCGTAGGCGTGCAAGGCGACAAGCCCTGGTTCATGCGAACACGCCGCGCTGAGGTGCTAGAACTGCTTGACCGCATAAGCGCCGCCGTTGGAAAGGCGCGGCAAGCCGACGTCGGCGTACTCTTCGAAGGAGAATGACGAAAGCAATTGTCAGAGCGCGAGCTTACGGCGTGATACACGAAGGTGTCGGTCCGTCGATGCAGGCCCAACAGCGCATGGAGCAGGCCGGCATGAATCGTGGCCTCACGTTTGCCTCGTCTCGCGCCGGCTGCTCATGCATTCGTTGGGCTTCAAGCGATCGTATCGACGGAGTATGATGTATTCCACGTGGTGCATAGGGTCTGTAGTTGCCTTAGCCACCCTCTCAGTAAGGGCGGAATCCTCAGGGGTTTTATCTGCAGAGGATGAAGCGGCTGCGTTCCAAGCGGCTGGCTACTCGATCAAGAATGGGCATTGGCGTAGCGAATGTGGCGCTGATGACCTCAACCCTAGTTATTCGCCCGGTCAGCTTGAGCAACATCGCAAGTTGGCACCAGAGCGCGCTGATCTCGAGCAAAGTGCAGAGTTTCTGGACGCTACCCCTGCCCGCACGTCTCGCAGCGATCGGCGGATCACTCATCCCAAACGGAAGGCTTGAAGCTGCCATACGGGCAATCGAACGTAGGAACAGCATGATTCATGAGGGGAGCGAGGACCATGAAGCGGATGCCGAGCATGTCTGGTGCTTACTTGATGTTGTCCGGATGCTGGCGACAGATGTTCGTCCGAAGTTAGGCAAGCTCCTCGACTGGAATATTCTCTATGAGGAAGAGTAGTTCGCGCGTCCCGTTGACTACGGGAATCCAACAGCGCGTCGGGCAGCGACGCGTGCATTGTGCGGGCCCGTGTTGGGCCCGCCACTTACACTGGCCTTCTTCGTCCAACTCCACATGCAGCGACGGGCATGGTGCCGTGCGCCGTCCGCTCGTGCATTCGTGGGGCAACTGTTCGACAGCGATTCTAGCCGGTAATGCTTATGAATGAGAAGTTGGCGGTTCTGTTGAGCGTTATAGGTCCGCGAGAACGAACTGGTTGGCTCATCGACCAAGTTAAGCAGTCGTTCGCTCAGGGCGTATCAATGAACGTCAAAGAGGCTGCCGCGGATACCGCCTTCAATTCGGTGGAGCCAGCCGCTCTTACGTCGCGGGAGAGAAGAAAACGCGAGAAGTATGAGACGACAAGGCCGTATTCGGAAAGTGAGAAGCTTGAGCTCGTACGGCAAGCGTTGGATACGATCTTTCTCGATTTACCGGCGATGCAGACGGCCGGCATGGAGCAGCTAAGAAAACTTGGAGCTCACGCGGACAAGATCGAATTCTTAGCGCCGGATGAGCCAGCGGAAGAACAAGGAGAGGCTGATTTACAGTACGCAAAAGAACTAGTTGGGGTCTGAAGGAATCAGGAAATCCTGAGAGCGAATTTGGCCGAATTTCGGAAGAAACTCGACACATGACGACGCTTGCCGACCTTCAAGAGGCTTACACGGCCTTGCTCGAAAGCCACGCCCCCGTCATGTCAGCGGGGCAGGCCAACGACGCCTTCGAGGTTTACACACTCGCTCTCGTGCTAAGGGCCGCCCGAGAAGAAGAAGCAGCGATCGGATTCGAATCGTCGAGCGGTATCGTGAACCCCTCACCGCTGCGCTTTCGAACGTCACCGGGACGAATTTTCTCTACCGCTGCTGACTACACGCATGCGACGATCGATTTTCTAATAGCCTACAACTCGAAGCGCATATCGGTGTCTATGTAGAAGGAGTCGCAGGCGTTTTGCACGAGTGCGACGTTATGGTTTTGGATGGCGCAGAAGCTGTATTCTGCCGCAGGAACAATGTCCATCCGAAGCGGAGCAAAACTCTGCTTACCGCCGAGTGCAAGTTTTTCGCGGGAAAACTGGGAATAGCGCTTGGACGTCAATTTATCGGCGTAACAACGGACCTCGGTTGCGAAGGGCGCTTCTTCCTCAGCAATAGTGAGGGAAGATCCGTGGACCGTGTTCTCGCTCACCATAAACGTCAGCGGTTCTTCGGGTTGAGCCCGCTGAATGAGGACGCAGAGAATCAAGTCGTCGCGCAGTTCAGAGGGACCTTTCGCGATTTGAAAGCTAAACGTCGCTAATGCGTGGTGAGAAGGGAAAGTGTCCAACAGTGCATGCAGCGGCCGGGCAGGTGCGTTACGATGGCGAGTGGCGCCTCGCGCCCGCCGCTGATGCTATCGTTATGCAACTGAAGCCCATGCGTCATGCCGCAATCGGCTTAACTCCGAGTTTCTTCCGCTTCCGCTCGGCCGCGGCCAAGTCGTACTGGATCTGCTGCGCCAGCCAGCTCTCAGCCGTCGTGTCGAATGCGATGGAAAGACGCACCGCCATCTCGGGGCTGATTCCGGCGCGGCCGTTCAAAATTGCCGACAGCGTCTTACGACTAACACGCAATGCCTTAGCGGCTTCCGTAATCGTCAGGCCTGCTGGTTTAAGGCAAAGCTCGTTCAGGACTTCGCCGGGGTGCGGTGGGTTGTGCATCTTCATAGCCGGCCTCAATGATAGTCCTCGTAGTCGACGTCCACGGCATCATTCCCGTCAAACGCGAACGTCAGTCGCCAGTTGCCGCTCACCTTTACTGCCCATTGTCCGTGCCGCTTCCCTTTCAGCGGGTGGAGGCCCAGGCCGGGGAGGTTCATGTCGCGTGGCTCCAGCGCAACGTTCAGGCGACCTAAGATGAGCCGCAGCCTGTCTGCGTGCTTGGCTTGGATGCCACCCCGGCCACCGGTTGAAAAGAAGCGTTCCACGCCCTTGTGCCGGAAGGTCCGTATCGCCACCCTGGTCGTTGTAACCCATAGCGTTACGCCGTACAAGTCGCATAACAACGCATGGAGCGGTCGGGCGCGCTCGCTGGTGCAGACCCGCACACCGCGCGCCGCCGCTCATGCATCCGTTGGGCAGATGACACATAGAATCCGCGCTACATCGACGCTCTTTTGCTCAGTTCTGTACTGGGGCGGCTTGGGTTACGAATGCGATGCGTTGGCGTCCGCTGAGGAGGAGGTTGGCAACAGAGCTATCCAGCCGACCGTAACCATTGGTTGGCCGCCCGTCACAACTTTCCGAGTTCCGCAAGGATGGTCTATTCGACACAGTATCGCGCAACGACTGCGTGACGGTGAGCGCCCTGAAGAGGTTCAGCTCTTCTTGGAGAGGCCGGTTTCTGAAGAGTAGATATTCCCCGAGATTACGGTCGCAGTCGAGAGTTTCGACCGTTCAGTTGCTGGTTCCATCAGTTGTCCACCAACTGCCGCTATCAAGACGGCGACTACCGCGAAAAAAATACGGGTCTCAGGCTATGACGCGAATGAAACGAACGAGAAGGCTACGGCGATCTTTGATTTTGAAGATGGGCGGGCAGGTACAGCCACCACCATCGATCGCCGCCTATACATTTGCACTCCAGATACGATTTTGCGGCTCGAATTATCCGAACTGAACGAGAGTCATAGCAAACACGTTGATGCATTTCGGGAGCTCTGCCGTTCGCTGCACGTTACGGACGGCCGTACGACGTATTTCCGCAAGTTCTACACGGTGAAGTCGCCCCAGCCGTTGTGCGCAAACTCGAACGGACCGCCAGAGGATTTCAAAGGCTGCCCGCCGTACACGGATGCCGATATCATCTCAGCTTTACCAGCCATCGGCGCTAACGACACGAGGCGCGATGGATGTGAAGGGTTCCATCCGAAACCCGAGGAGGCTTGCGCTTCCTACTCCTCACCGATCGACGAGTTTGACAAGACCGTCGTAAAGAACCTCCGTTGTCGTTGTTTCTGTGATCGGCTCGAATGCTCGTATTGGCAGGAGTTTCGACGGTCGGACCAACAAGGGTCAAGGAGTATCCATTGAAACCGTTTCGCACGCCCAACAGCGCATGGAGCAGGCCGGCATGAACGACGGCGGCTAAAACGGGGCGTCGTGCGCCGGCTGCTCATGCATTCGTTGTGCCGCCCCAGCAACGCACGGCCGGGCTAGCAGGGCTGCCTTGACCATGCGGTTCTGCTAGATACTCGAACTTGGATGAAACGGGAGAATGGCCATGCCTAGACCTATTGCGGCACGCCCGCTGCCAAATTATCGCCTGTGGCTGCGCTATGACGACGGCGTCGAAGGCGAGGTAGACCTTTCGGACCTTGTCGGATGCGGCGTATTCGAGGCTTGGTCACGGCCGGGGGTCTTCGAGACCGTCACGATCGGCGATCATGGCGCGATCGCTTGGGGCGAAGACCTGGACCTGTGTCCGGACGCGCTCTACATGCAGCTTACCGGCAAATCCGCTGCAGAAGTTTTCCCCGGCCACCGCTCTGACCATGCCTGAGATTTGTCGGTTCTACGGGATCATCATCCGCATCTATTTTAACGACCACTTCCCGCGCCATTTTCATGCCGCTTACGGCGACGACGAAGCCGTGATCGACATCGACACCTTGGCGTTGCTTTCAGGTCACATCCCCGGGCGAGCGCTAGGCCTTGTCATCGAGTGGGCATCGCTTCATCAGACTGAGCTGCGGGCTTGCTGGGAGGATGCGAAGAATCTGAGAGCGCCGCAAAAGATCGATCCCTTACCGTGATCGCGTCGCGCCACAACAACGCATGCAGCGGGCGGGCAAGAGGATCAGCGGGAAAGCGTGAGGCTTAACGCCCGCCGCTGATGCAATCGTTATGCTGCTCGTTTTGGATGTTCGGACAGCTACCGGAACGATCGCTCCGACACGCGAAAGCGTTTCCACGAGCATGTCGATGCTGAAGAGTTCGATCTTGCCTCGGACGAGATCGCTTATGCTTGGCTGCGTGACGCCCATGAGCTTTGCCGCTGCCGTCGATAATGCGCGGCCTCGCCTCGGCTGTTCATGCGGCGGTCCGGCATGAGACCGACAACGCGAGTTCTCAGCGGCACGTTCGTGGCTCTTCTGGTCTGCGGTGCCGTGGTGGTAGGCGCGCTTCAGTGGCACATGGCTAGTTTATGCCAGAATCGCGTCATCTCAGAAGTGCTCTCGCCCGATCGGCTCCGCAAACTGGTTGTCTTTTGCAGCTTCCGACTGATCCCGAACACTGATTCCGACTGAAGCCGAACGGCTATTCCGACCGAAGCCGAACACCCATTCCGAGCCAAGCCGAACACCTGTTCCGAAGCCGAACACCGGCCGCGGAGCGGGATTTTCTGGGCACAGGTGCGTCTGGCGAGGCTGGACGGAAAAGGCAGGGGTGCCCTCCCCAACAACCACGAAAGGGAGGGCACCATGCCTGCACACAAACTACCTATGCGCAGGACACGAGAAATTCTTAGACTCAGGCTCGGCCTCGGGCAATCGGTTCGGACGGCGGCCAGGAGCTGCGACGTCTCGGTCAGCACCGTGGTCGACATCGAGGCGCGGGCGCGTGCCGCCGGCATCGACTGGGCCGCGGCGGCGAGCATGGACGAGGCCGAGCTCGAGGCGCGGCTCTACGTCCGCGGTCCGCGTACGGCCGAGCACGACCTGCCCGACTTCGCTTACGTGCACCGGGAGATGAAGCGGCGGGGCGTGACGCTGGAACTGCTGTGGCTCGAGTACAAGGCCGAGCGCGGCGAGCGGGCCTACAGCTACTCGCGTTACTGCGAGCTCTACAGCCAGTGGCGCGGCACGCTCGACGTCGTCATGCGCCAGAGTCACCGCGCCGGCGAGAAGCTGTTCGTCGACTGGGCGGGCATGATGCTGCCGATCACGAACCCGAGCACCGGCGAAGTCGCCGACGCGAGCGTATTCGTGGCCGCGCTCGGCGCGAGCAGCTTTACGTACGCTGAGGCTTTCCTCGATCAGACCAGCCGCTCGTGGATCCTGGCACACATCCGTACATTTGAGTTTCTCGGCGGCGTGGCCGAGGCGCTCGTCCCCGACAACCTGAAGACCGGTGTGGTAAAGGCCGACTTTTTCGAGCCGTCGCTGCACCAGGCGTATCTGGAACTGGCCAACTACTACGGCACGACGATCCTGCCGGCGCGCGTGGCCAAGCCGCGCGACAAGTCGAAAGTCGAGAACGCCGTCCAGCAGGTCGAGCGCTGGGTGCTCGCCCCGCTTCGTAACCAAACATTTTTCTCTGTCGCCGAGGCCAATGCGGCCGTGGCCGAGCGCCTTGCCTGGCTGAACGACCGTCCACTGTCACGGATGGACGGCACGCGGCGGTCGCTGTTCCTCGAGCTGGACCGGCCGGCATTAAGACCGCTTCCAGCAAAACGCATGGAGGCCTGCGAGTGGAAAGTCAGCGCCGGCGTCGGCATCGACTACCACGTCGAGTTCGACCGGCATTTCTACAGCGTGCCGTACCAACTGGTACAAAAGCGCGTCGACGTGCGCGCCACGCTGATGACGGTCGAGGTATTCCACAAGGGCGTGCGCGTCGCCTCGCATACGAGATCAACCAGGCGCGGCGGCTACACCACTGACCCCACGCATCGGCCGAAGGCGCACCAGCGCTATCTCGAATGGTCGCCCGAGCGGATCATGCGCTGGGCACAGACGGTCGGCCAGGAGACCTCTGCGCTCGTCGAGCACATCCTGCGCACCAAGCCGCATCCAGAGCAGGGATTCCGCTCGTGCCTCGGCGTGATCTCGCTCGCGCGTCGCTACGGCAGCGAGCGCGTCGAAGCAGCGTGCCGAAGGGCACGGCGGATTGGCGCGCCAAGCTACACCAGCGTCAAATCCATTCTCGCCGCGGGCCTGGACACGCGTCCGCTACCCGAGCCCGAGCAACCCGCGCTTGCCCTGGAGCACGAGAACGTGCGCGGCCCCGAGTACTACCACTGAAGGCCAAAGGAGGAATAATGACCGACGAACAGACATTCGAAAAGCTCTACGGCATGCGCATGAACGGCATTGCCAGCGCGCTGCGCGAGCAGCTGGCGAGTCCCCAGAGCGTCGACGGCCTTACATTCACGGACCGACTCGCGATGCTCGTCGACCGCGAATGGAACGAGCGAGAGAACCGCAGCCTTACTCGCCGGCTCGCACTGGCCCGGCTGCGTGACAGGAGCGCGTGCGTCGAAGATGTCGACTACCAGCACCCGCGTGGCCTGGAACGCTCGGCGCTGCAGCGACTGGCCACCGGAGCCTGGATCACCAAGAAACAGAACGTTATCCTGACCGGACCAACGGGCTGCGGGAAGACGTATCTGGCGTGCGCGCTCGCGAACAAGGCGTGCCGCGACGGCCACTCGGTCGTTTACCGGCGCATGCCGCGCCTGGCACAGGACCTGGCTGTTGCACGCGGCGACGGCTCATACGCCAGGCTGCTCGCAAGATGGGCAAAGACCGACGTGCTCGTACTCGACGACTGGGGGCTGGCGCCGATCGCGGAGAGCGAGCGTCGTGACCTGCTCGAGATTTTGGACGACAGGCACGGGCTGCGCTCGACGATTGTCGTCAGTCAGCTCCCAGTGAAGGACTGGCACCGCCTGGTCGGCGATCCGACCATTGCCGATGCGCTACTCGACCGGCTCGTGCACAACGCCCACGAGCTCAGGCTCAAGGGTGAATCGATTCGCAAGAAGCGCTCGGGTTTGACGAAGGAGGAGTCGTAGGACAGGAACCGCTCACGCGCACCGCGCCGCGTTCGGCATCAGCCGGAAGCGGTGTTCGGCATCGCCCGGAATGCCCGTTCGCCTTGCGTCGGAATTGGCGTTCGAACTCGTCGGAATCCGCA
>DASPNH010000008.1:0-25720 GCA_035626675.1 Binatia bacterium | reverse complement strand
TCTGGCCCTGAGCGTGTGGAGCGCACAGCGGACCCTGCTCGTGCGCAACACCGGAGCGGGCGCCAGGGACTACGTGGCCACGGCGCAGGGATTGCCGGCTGGCGTGACCATCACGCTCGAGCCGGCAGCGTTCTCTCTTGCCGCCGGAGCCTCGCGCAGCGTCGACGTCACGGTCCACGTCGACAATGCCGCGGCGCCATCGCCGTCCGGTGAGCCCTTTACGCTGGAGGGACGCGTGCTGGTAGAGTCGGGCGGAACCGGCGTGCAGGTTCCGCTCATCTTCCTCAAGGCTGCGCTGCTGCGCCTGCATTTCGACGTCGCGCCGAGCTCGGTGGCGATTCACGACCGCACCACCATGCGGCGAGAGCTCTATCCTCTGAGCGAGCGCGACCGCGAGGTGCTGATCCGGCCCGGCTCCTACGACATCATCACGCGCTGGAGCGCGGACGCGTTGGTCAGCTTCAACGGGCGCTCCGACGTTCAGGACACATGGGTGGTGCACGAGTCCGTGCCGGTGGACACCATCCGCGACGAGACCATCACCCGCGCCGAGGCCGTGCACACGATCTCCTTCGACAATCGCGACCACAACGGAGCTTCGATCACCAAGCCTGACCAGCTCCTGTACCTGTGGCACACGCTGGCGGGAATGGACGGAATCGGTCGCCACCCGGCCGAATCCATCGATACGGTTCGCATCAACGCGTTCAGCGACGCCTATCGGCTGGATGTGGGCTGGTCCTTCTCGCGCTGCGGCAGGGGGGTGAGCGCGAGCGGGAATCGTGCGGACACCTGCACACGGTCGGCTCTGGCCGATCTCGACCAGTATCTGCTCGGGCACGTGGTGCAGATGCCGCTGTCGTCCAATGTCATAGTGTCCAACACCGCCGCTGATCTGAGCGAGTTCCGGATCCGGTATGACGGCGCCGAAGATCCCTCCGGCATCGCCTTCTGTCATTGGACCTGGAGTGGAGGGTGGGGGACGTTCTCGCTCCTGGACGGCCCGGACGCGTCCTACCGCATCTTCGCCAACACCTTCCCGCCAGAAGCATTCCAGCTGAGCACCGACGTCGACGTGGTGCGCCGGGCCGACTGCACACCAGGCCGCGCCGACTGCTGCATGAATCCGTCGCTGCAACGGGCGCGCTCGCACCGCCTGCAGCCCGGCACGGCGCCGCAGACGATGGAACATGTTGCGCCGGGGCGGCCTCCGTACGGCGCGCCGTTCCTGCTCGAGGAGACCGACGAGATCACGCTCGGCATGGCGCCTTCCTATTTCTGGCTGCAGACCGACAACACGCCGACCGGCTTTCGCCTGCGCTCTCCTCTGTTCGCGAGCCAGACGGCGGTCTTTCGCAATCCGTTCCTGGGCCAGGGCACCGATGCGATCCAGCCGGTAGGCCCGGGACAGGCGCAGTGGACATTGCGCGAGCTTTCGAGCGGCGACGTGCTCGTGTCCGGCGACATGCCGCAGTCGTGGGCGCTGGCCGAAGAGGCGCTGCCCGGCGCCATGCCACTGGTTCCCGGACGTCATGAGCTTGCCGTAGAAGGTCCTTCCTTCGCGCTTGGCCGCAGCGGCCTTGCCACGCACACTCGCGCGATCCTGCGCTTCGATACGAGCATGGCGGCCGACTCCAACCCGCCCTGGATGAAGCGGCTGGAAGTGCTCCAGGACGGCCGGCGCGTGCATCACGTGGACGGCTCGCGAGCACACGCCATCCGCTTGACGGTGCACGACAGCGACACGTTGCGAGCGTCCTCGGGCGTGCAGGAGGTCGTGGTCACGTACCGGTCGCCGCTGGGAGCCGTCAGCTTCGAGCTGCAGGCGATCGCGGCCGGACTCTACGAGCTCGCCCTCGACGGCTGCACGCCCGGCCTGATGTCGCTTGCCGTCACCGC
Source organism: Binatia bacterium (assembly GCA_035626675.1). Lineage (GTDB taxonomy): Bacteria > Desulfobacterota > Binatia > UBA1149 > CAITLU01 > DASPNH01. Next base: position 23,821 of record DASPNH010000008.1, on the reverse strand, counting down.
AAGTGATGCCGCAGGCAACGTGCTGCGCCAGGAGGTCGAGCCTGCCTACGTCTGTCTGGGCCAGTGCGCGAGCGGCTGCGCGGGAGTACACGGCGACGGCCTCTTCGACGTGGGGGAGGAGTGCGACGACGGCGACCTTCAGGACGGCGATGGCTGCTCGGCGTTTGGAGTGATCGAGCCCGGCCACAAATGCTACGGCGAGCCGTCGGTCTGCGAGCCCTCCTGCGGTGACGGCGTGCTCGACGCCGGCGAGGAGTGCGACGACGGCAACCACGCCGCAGGCGATGGATGCGATGATGCCTGCGACATCGAGCCTCCCGAATGCGGCGACGGACGCGTGGACGTGGGCGAGCAATGCGACGATGGCAACGAGGCCGGCGGCGACGGTTGCAGCGCCGCGTGCACGGTCGAGCCCCGCTGCGGCGACGGCCGAGTGGATGCCGGCGAGGGATGCGACGACGCCAACACGACTCCCGGCGACGGATGCGATGCAGCCTGTGCCGTCGAGCCGCGCTGCGGCGACGGTCGTCTCGATCCAGGCGAGCAGTGCGACGACGGCAACGAGGACGCAGGCGATTCCTGCGACGACGCCTGCAACATCGTCTGGCAGTGCGGGGATGGCCGCATCGATCCGGGCGAGGACTGCGACGACGGCAATGCCGCATCCGGCGACTGCTGCTCGGACCAGTGCGCGGTCGAGCCATCCACGATGGTATGCCGTCCTGCCGCCAGCTTCTGCGATCTGGCCGAGACCTGCGACGGCATCTCGCCAACCTGTCCGACCGACGCGCGCGCGGCTGCCGGCGCTGCCTGCGACCGCGACTCCAACCTGTGCACGGCCGACACGTGCACGGCCGCAGGCAAATGCGTACCGACCGCGCCACTGCGCTGCGACGACGGCGATCCATGCACGACCGATACCTGTGCTGCAGCAACGGGCTGTTCCAGCGACACGGCTCCCGTTCCCAACTGCCTGCACGCGCTCAAGTCGCAGCTGCAGATCATCGATGTCGCCGGCGGCACGCGCCGCCTGCAGTGGCAGTGGGGAAAAGGGCAGGGGTTCGGCTTCGGCTGGGTCGGCGACCCTCGCTTCGACACCGAGTTCGCCCTTTGCGTGTACGACACCGCCGATGAGGTGCCGTCGCTGGTAATGAATGTGCCCATCGCGCCCTCCCTGACCCTGTGGCGGTGGCGCAGCGATCGCAGCATCAGCTACGCCGATCCGCTCGGGCAGTCCGCGGGAGTGGAGAAGCTGCAGATTCGCGGCCCGATGTTGGAGGGCCGTTCCAGCGCCAAGCTGTTCGCCGAGGGCAGTGAGCTGCCGCTATCGGGGCCGCTCGGCGATCAGGCCTACTTCGAGCAGGATCCGAGTGTGATCGTCCAGCTTCGCAGCAGCGTCGGTGGCTGCTGGGGCAACGAGTTCTTCGTCGAGCGGACCTGGCGCAACACGCCGACGCTGTTTCGTGCTTCGGCGCCGTAGGGCCTCACGCAGCGGATGCGTACGCCGCGGCGCCGCAGGACATCCCGCGTAGCGGTGCATCCCGTCGTGGCCACTGCGTTGCCGGTCAACGACGTGCCAGAGCTCGCGCCACCGCCATTCCGTCCATCGCCGCGCTGATGATTCCACCGGCGTAGCCCGCACCTTCTCCGCACGGATACAGGCCCGGCAAGCCCGTGCACTGGAGTGTTTCGCGATCGCGTGGCACGCGCACCGGCGAGCTGGTGCGGGTTTCGACACCGACCAGGACTGCCTCGCTCGTCACGTATCCGCGCATCTTCCTGTCGAAGTGGCCAAGGGCGGCGGCGATGCGCGGCGACAGCGCGATGCCAGCGGCGTCGAGGACGGATGCGATGTCGGTCGGAGTCAGGCCTGGCTGGTAGCTGCTCGGTCCGATGCTGCTCGATGGCTTGCCACGCAGAAAATCCGTCACGTTGGTTGCCGGCGCCTTGAGGGCGCCGCCGCCTGCCTCGAACGCCAGCTGCTCCAGCCGCCGCTGATAGTCCACTCCCGAGAGCACTCCGCGGTATCCGGCCACTGCCAGATCTTCGGGCTCGATGGCGACCACGAGCCCCGAGTTCGCGAACGGCGAGTCGCGCCGCGACAGGCTCATGCCGTTGACGACGACTTCTCCCGGCTCGGTCGCTGCCGGAACGATGAAGCCGCCGGGGCACATGCAGAACGAGAACACGCCGCGGCCTGCTTCGGTGTGCGCGAGCCGATACGCAGCGGCGGGCAGAGCAGGGTGGCCGGCGCTGGGGCCGTACTGAATCGCGTCGATGAGCGGCTGCGGATGCTCGATGCGGACACCGGCGGCGAAGCCCTTGGCCTCCAGGCCGACGCCCATCTCGGCCAGCATCACGTAGACGTCGCGCGCAGAATGTCCGGTGGCCAGCACCACGGCCTCGGCGCCGTGCTCGCGCGCCTGGCCGCTTTCGACGTCCACGACGCGCACGCCTGCGGCCGCGCCCGACGCGTCGCGAAGCACGCCGGTCAGGCGCGCGCCGAACACGAAGCGCGTGCCGACCTGCTCGAGATGCTCGCGAATGGCCGTGATCACCCGCGGCAACCTGTTCGACCCGATGTGCGGGCGCGCATCGGTCAGGATCGCATCGGGCGCGCCATGCACCGCCAGCAGCTCGATGACGTCGCGCACGTCGCCGCGCTTGTGGCTGCGCGTGTAGAGCTTGCCGTCGCTGTAGGTGCCGGCGCCGCCCTCGCCGAAGCAGTAGTTGGAGTCGGCATCGACCACGCCTTCCTGCTGCAGGCCGCGAAGGTCGCGCCGGCGCGGCTGCACCGGCCTGCCGCGATCGTAGACGGTTGCGCCGATGCCGTGGCGCGCCAGCTCGTAGGCACAGAACAAACCCGCAGGTCCGTCGCCGACGATGGCGACGCGCTCGGCGCAGTCGACTTCACGCAGCGGCGCGCCGCCGAGATTGGCAGGCAATCGCTGCGCCGGACCGACGACGAGGTGGAAGCGCACGCGGCCGCGCCGCGCATCGATCGAGCGCTTGAGGACGGTGAGCTCGGGAAGCGAGCCTTCAGGACGATCGAGCGTGCGCGCGACGCGGCGGCGCAGCTCGGCGGGCTCCTGCGAGTCGTCGAGGCCGAGGTCGAGCGTCAGCTCGTCGGGAAGGCCGGTGCGCGTGGCGGACATGACAGCTCGCCCCTAGCCCAGACGCTGCAAGAAGGCAGGTGCGGTCGGCGACGGACGACGGAGAACCAAACAGCGGCGCGGACGAGAAAGTTCGCGAAGGCGGCGAGACACTCATCGCACCCGCGCGCGCGATGCCGTGCGCCACTTCGGGGGACGCTTCAGATCTCCGGCGGCAGCGGCCCCGTATTGGCCAGGCGCCAGATCACGTTGCCGACGTCGTCGGCCACCAGCAGCCCGCCGCGCTTGTCGAACGCGACGCCGACGGGCCGCCCGTACGCGGTCTCGGTGTCTTCGCTGAGAAAGCCCGTCAGCACCGGCACGGCGTCGCCGGCGGGCTTGCCGCCCTGGAACGGCACGAAGACCACCTGATAGCCGCTCGGCGGCATGCGGTTCCACGAGCCGTGCTGGCCGATGAACATGCCCTTGGCAAAGCCTGGCGGCAGATCGTTGCGGTCCGACCAGGCAAGTCCGAGCGATGCGGTATGCGCCCCCAGCGCGTAGTCGGGCGGGATTGCCTGCGCCACCAGGTCGAGCGCCTGCGGCTTGACGCGCTCGTCGATATGGGAGCCGAAGTAGCTGTAGGGCCAGCCGTAGAACGCTCCGTCGTGCACGGACGTCAGGTAGTCGGGCACCAGATCGCTGCCAATCTCGTCGCGCTCGTTGACGACGGTCCACAGCGTCCCGGTCTCGGGAACCCACGCCATGCCATTGGGATTGCGAAGACCGGAAGCGAAGATGCGCTTGTTGCCGGTCTTCAGGTCGATCTCCCAGATGCAGGCGCGCCCTTCCTCGTGCTTCATGCCGCGCTCGGCCACGTTGCTGTTGGAGCCGACGGTGGCGTAGAGCTTGGTGCCGTCGAGGCTGGCGATGATGTTCTTGGTCCAGTGGTGGTTGTAGGGCCGCCCCGGAAGATACGTCAGCACGGTCGGAGCGGCCGTGGCCCTGGTGTCGCCGTCCTTGTACGGCACGTGCACGACCGAGTCGGTGTTGGCGATGAACAGGTGCTTGCCGACCAGTGCCATGCCGAACGGCGAGTGCAGGTTTTCCAGGAACGGCGTTCGAAGCTCTGCCACGCCGTCGCCGTTGGCGTCACGCAGCAGCGTGATGCGATTGGCGCTCGGGACAACCGAGCCGGCCTTCTCCATCACCTCCTTCATCGCCTTGCCCTTGGCGCCCTCGAAATCCTCGGGACGATCCGGGCCCGCGGTTTCGGCCACGAGCACGTCGCCATTGGGCAGCACGTAGAGCCAGCGCGGGTGGGCCAGCGCATCGGCGAACGCCGTCACCGCCGTGTTGGGAGGGCCCTTGGGCCACATTCCTTGCGGCCAGCCCTTGGCGTCGGCCACCTTGATGGTGGGAACCAGCGTCTCGTTCGGCTCTACCAGTTCGGGCTGCGGGCCGAACGTCTTCTCGATGGGAAGCCTGGCGCGCTCGGTGGCGACGGTGCAGGCGGCGAACGAGATGAAGAGAATAGGAACGAGGACGGTGCGAAGAAGCGCACGACGCGGCGTCATCATGGCGCGCAAGCTAACACGCGATCGATGTCAGGTCGCGCCGGAGCGCCACTCAACAGAGGCGCGCCGTAAAAGGGTTCAGGCACCTTTTTCCTGAAGGTGCCTGGCCCCTTTTGTCAGCCGCGGTCCTGTTTGCGCCAGCGTTCGATGGTTTCTTCGATGAAGCCGTTGGCGTTGGGGTCTTTCTGCCAGGAGGCGGCGAAGTTGGCGGTGCCGCTGCGCGGCCGGAACGCCTCGTCGAGCTGATCCATGTTCAGGCGCACGGGAACGTTGACGCCTTCGCCGACCACGATGGCTTCCTGCGTGCGAAGCGCGGGCAGCGAGTTGATCAGGCCGAGCGCCGAGTCGGGCAGGGCCTTGGCCACGTATTCCTGGTCGGGCTGGTTGCTCATGCGCAGCGCGAACAGCGTGTTGCACTGCGAAAGAACGTCGGGCGAGAGCTCCGAAGGGCGCTGCGTGACCAGGCACAGCGAGACGCCGTACTTGCGGCCTTCCTTGGCGATGCGGCCCAGAGCCTTTCGCGCCGAGGCGAATGCGCCTTCGGTGCGCGGCACGTAGCGATGAGCCTCTTCGCACACGATCAGGACCGGGATGGCCTTGGCGCGCTCGGCCCACAGCGCGAAGTCGAAGATCATTCGACACAGCATCGAGACCACGACCTCGACGATCTCGGAGGGCACGCCCGAAAGGTCGACGATGGTGATGGGCTTGTCGTTGACCGGGATGCGAAGGATGCGCGAGAGGATCTTGGCCATGTTGTCGGAGACGAACATGCCCGAGAACATGAAGCCGAAGCGCGAGTCGGCGTTCAGCGTCTCGATCCTGTCCTTGATGCGCATGTACGGCGCGATGCCGTCGGCGCCTTTGTCCAGGCGTCCCATCTGCTTGTCGAGATACTGGATGATGGTGGCCAGACGGTATGGCACCGGCGTATCCACGGTGATGTAGGAGGTGTCGCGCCCCTCGCCGACGTATCGGCGCTTTCCCTCCAGGATCGCCCCCTTGAGGATTCCGACCTCGATCTCGCGCGACATGCCGTCGCGTCCGATCAGCACCTCGACCGTCTCCTCGAAGCTCAGCAGCCAGTAGGGCAGCTCGAGGTTGGCGGGGCTGATGACCTCGGCGCGCTCGCCGAAGGCGGTGCGGTACTCGTTGTGCGGATCGAGCAGGACGATGTGTCCGTTGGGATGCTGGTCCAGGATCGCGCGCAGGATCAGCGCCACGGTGCACGACTTGCCCGATCCCGAAGTTCCCAGAACCGCAAAGTGCTTGCCCAGCAGATGGTCGGTGGTGACGAAGGCGGGCAGGGTGCGGTCCTGGTGGATGGTCCCGATGCGAACGTTGGAGGCGGCCGGGCGGGCGTAGACGCGGCCCAGGTCCTCGCGCGATGCGGCGTAGATGTCGGCGCCCAGGCTCGGGTACACCGAGACGCCGCGCTGAAAGACGGTCTCCTTGCCGTTGTCCAGCATCGACTCGCCGAGAAGCTCCATCTCGAAGAAGCGCTTCTCGTCGGCGACGGGCGGGAATGACGGGTTTTCGGTGCGCAGGCTCGAGATCATTCCGAAGACGATCGAATGACGGGTCGGAATGCGTGCGATGGCGCCGACCTGCACGGCAGAGCGGGCATCGACGCCGCCGTGGCCGTTGCCGTCTCCATTGTCGGCCACGTGGCTCAGAATTGCCGAGACACGCGACCCGGCCACGGACACGACGTGGCCGATCTTGGTGGACCCTTCCTGCACCAGGACTCCCCTAGGACTCCGAAGTCGTCAGCCCCGACCGAACCGCCGGGACAGCCCAGAGACGAAACTCCGAAAACGGCGCGGATACTAACATGGAGCCTGATCCCGGTGCGACCACGATCCCCAGGTCTGCCGCGGCCTTGGCGACGGAGCGGGAAGCGGTGCCCCCATCGCGAGCGGGGCGGACGGTCAGAACTCGGGAGCCACCACCACGTTCTTGACCCAGATTGCCTTGGCCTGCTTCTCGAGCTGGTCCGAGCGCGGGATCTGGTCCTGCAGAAGCGCCACGAAGGACAGGTTTCGCAGCGCCCACGCGTAGTCGGGGTTGGAGGTCCCGCGCGCGGCCTGGATGTCGTTCATGTAGCGGACGGCGAACTCCTCGGCCCGGCCAAGATCGCGCATCTCGCGGTAGGTGGTGGCCAGCAGGCTGATGGTGTCCAGCCGCAGCGCATCCTTGGCGTCGACCTCCTGGGCGGCCACGTCGATGGCCTCGCGCCCGAGCAGCACCGCATCGGCGAAGCGCCCCTCGGCGCGCGCGATCGTCTGCATGTTCTCCAGGATGTCGAGGTAGCTGCCGATGATCACCCGTCGCATGGCCCGCTGGGTCGTCGGCCACGAGGAGGCAAGGCGGGTCCGCGCCTGCGTGTAGTAGACGAGCGCGTTCGGATAGTCGCCGCGCTTGAAGTGGATGAAGCCGAGCGTCTCGTTGGCCAGCGCCAGCTCGATGCCTTCGCGCGCGGCCGCCGTCAGCGCACCGAGCGTCTCCATCGCCCGCGGCGCTACCTCGGCATCGGCCGTCCACAGCCGCCGCTCGAAATCGATGGCCTGGGCGGCGACCTCGGGCTTGCCGAGCTTGTAAAGGATCGAGGCCTGCTCGTGCAGGCCGCACGGAACCGTGAACGGGGCATGGCGCGCGCGAATGCGCGTGAAGTCGGCGTCGAAGGGACTTGGCTGGTTGGTCTCGAGGGCGCGGCGGTGCTCGGCCAGCGCGTCGTCCCGAAACGTCTTCCAGATGTCGATGCTGCGCGCGTACAGAGGCCCGCACAGCGCGTACTTGCCCTGGCGGCAGTAGAAGTCGGCGGCGCCGCACAGCGCCTCCGACATGCGCAACGTGTTGGAGCCGGCGCGTGCCTGAACTTCCGAAATGCGTTCCAGCACCAGCGGCTCGGCATCGCTGTAGCGGCCGGTGGCAATGTAGATGCGGAACAGCGCCTTGCGCTCCACCTCGCAAGCATCGGTGGAGGGCAGGGCGGCATCGCTGCGGCAGATGTCGCGCGAGGCCAGCAGGTGCGTGACGGCATCGCCATCGCGGCCGGCGTTCTCGTAGGCCTCGGCAAGGCGCAGATGCAGGCCGCGCTGGGTCTTGATCGAAGGCGTGCCCGTAGGCGGCAGGAGAGGAAGCGCGCGCACGGCATTGCGCGCGCCGTCTTCGAAGCGGCCCTGGCGAATGCGCAGCTCGGCCGCCAGGCCGAGGAGCTGAGCACGCTCCAGGCTCAGTGCCTCGCCTTCGGCGGGCGCCGGTCCCAGCGCTTCGGCCAGGATCTGCTCGGCACGGGCAAGGTCGTTGACCTCGAGTGCCTTCTCGGTGAGCTCGAAAGGCGGGCCCTCGAGCTTGCCGGGCTTGTCGGCGCTGGGACTCTTGGGCGGAGGCGGCTGCATCGGCACGATGAAGCCCTCGCAGCCGGTCAGCGCGGCGCTCAGCGCGAAAGCGACCAGACTTTTCCCCCTCAACCTCACTGCAGACTGCCGGCTCCTGTCGTCGGGATCGGTTCGTGGGCTGTGTCACTTGCCCACCGCGAATTTCCGACCAATAGCCTTGAGCGGCGACGTTGGCCAATTGCCAAAGGCTGAAGGTGTAGGGCACCTTTGGGAAAACGGGCTCCGCACGTTTGTGTTTTCGTCTTCGGTCGCCCGGAGTGCGCTGCAAGAGCAGTGCTGCCAGCAGCCTGTATGGTCGATCGTTCTGCCGTGTAGCGGCGTCGCGATATGTCGACTCCATCCATCGCCAGACCTCGCCGTGTTCTCGTCGTGCGCCTGGGCGCCATCGGCGACTGCCTGCGCGTGCTTCCGGCCGTGGCCCGCCTGGCTCGACAGCTGCCGCAGGTGCAGATCGGCTGGGTCGTCGAGGACTGGGCAGCGCCGGTCGTGCTCGGCAATCCGCTCCTGAACCGCGTGCACGTGCTCAGCCGCAAGGCGCTGCGTGCCGGGCCCCGCTCGGCGCTGCGCGAGGCGGCCCGGATGCACGCCGAGCTGCACGAGGCTCGCTACGACGTGGCCATCGACTTTCACTCGCGGCTCAAGAGCGGCCTGGTGACGTGGGGATCGGGCGCGACCAAACGGATCGGCTTCGATCGCAACGCCTCGACCGAAGCCAACCATCGGTTCACCAATCTGCACGTAAGTCTCGAAGATCAGTGGGAGAATCGGGTCCTGCGATATTTGCGGCTGCTGACGCCGCTCGGCATTCCGACCAGCTATGATCCTTCCAACACGGGGCTGTGGGTGGATCCTGTGGAGCGGGAAAAGGCCGTCGCCTGGTATGCCTCGCAGGCCAGGCCCGAGATTGCCGTCTTCACCGGCACCAGTCTTCACCGGCGCGTGGACCGCTGGCCGCTCATCAACTGGAAGCAGGCGCTGCGCGAGGTGACCGGCGCGGGCCATCGCGTCGTGGTGTTCTGGGGACCCTCGGAAATGGAGGCCGCCGCCGAGCTGGTCCGCGACGTCGGCGACGGCGCCAGCCTGGCGCCCGCGACCTCGCTCCAGCAGATGATGGCGATGCTCGGGTGCTTCCGGCTCTACCTCGGAGCCAATACCGCGGCGCTGCACATGGCCTGGCTCCAGGGCGTGCCCGCGGTCGTGCTGCTCGGCGGGCGTCCGGCGCGCACCGACGAACCGCTGCCTCCGGTGCCTTCAGCGATGCTGTCGGCCGCGGGCGTTCCGCCTTCGTACCGGCTGAGCGGCGAGGCCGCGGTTCGCGCCATCGTCGACATCCCGGTCGACAGCGTCGTTGCCGCCACCCTCCGTCTCCTCCAGCACTGAGGCTGGCGCCTTGGCAAAAGGGGACAGTCCCCTTTAGCTAGCGGCATGAGTCTGGCCGACCTCGACGTGCGAGCCCTCCACGATCACGCCCTCGCGCAGTGGAACGAGCGTCATGGCGCTGCGCTTCCGCCGCCGCCGCCCGCCGCGAATCCCGACGAGGCCGAGGTCGACCTCGAGAGTCTGGTGCTGCGCCAGCACTTCGCCAACTTCGCGATCTGGCGCCTGGAGGACGAGGCGCGCCGCCGCGACGTGGGCGACGAGGTGATCGCGTCGGTCAAGCGCGCCATCGACCCGTGGAACCAGCATCGCAACGACCTCATGGAACGCATCGATGCCGTCGTGCTGTCCGAGCTCGGGGCGCGCAGTGAAGGGGAGCTGCATTCGGAGACGGCGGCGATGATGGTGGACCGCCTCTCGATCCTTGCCCTCAAGATCCGCAACATGGAGCGACTGTCCGGCGATGCGCAAAGCGATGCCGAGCTGCGCGAAGAGTGCGCGGGCAGGGCGTCGATCCTGCGAGAGCAGCGCGACGATCTCGCCGGCTGCCTGAAGCGACTGCTCGAAGACTTCGCCGCCGGACGCCGCCACTTCAAGATGTATCGTCAGCTCAAGTCCTACAACGACCCCCGCCTCAACCCGCGTTTAAGGAGTTTAAGTTTAAGGGGACAGTCCCTTTAAGGTTAAGGGGACTGTCCCCTTAAAAGTGCGAGGAGAGCTCATGAGCGAAACCAGAACTATCGAAGTCGCCGCCAATGGCCTTCGCTTCACTGCGCTCGAAACCGGAGAAGGGCCGCTGCTGCTGTGCCTGCACGGCTTTCCGGACGACGCGCGCACATTCAAGCATCAGATGGCGCCGCTGGCACGCGCTGGCTTCCGCGTCGTCGCACCGTTCATGCGCGGCTACGCGCCAAGTGAAGCCTCGGACAGCGGCGTCTACCAGACCGCCGCGCTGGGTCGCGACGTTCTCGGCCTGATCGATGCGCTCGCGGCGGGCGGCAAGGCCACCGTCTTCGGCCACGACTGGGGCGCGATGGCCACCTATGCTGCCGCCATCCTCGGACCGGACCGGATCGACCGCATCATCACGGCCGCGGTCCCTTACGGCCCGCGCCTGGCCACCGCCTTCACGCAGAGCTACACGCAGCAGAAGCGCTCCTGGTACATGTTCTTCTTCCAGACGCCGCTCGCCGAGATGGCGGTACCGCTCAACGATTTCGCCTTCATCCGCAACCTCTGGAAGGACTGGTCGCCGACCTGGCATTTCGCCGAAGACGACATCGCCCCGGTGATCGAGACTCTCGGCAAGCCAGGCGTGCTCGAGGCCGCCATCGGCTACTACCGCTCGATGCTCAACCCGGCGCTGCAGGACCCGGCTCTCCTGAACGACCAGATGCGCATAGGCCTGGAGCCCGTTGAGGTGCCGGCGCTCTATCTGCACGGCGCCGACGACAACTGCGTCGGACTGGAGCTGGCAGAAGACATGGAAACGATGTTCCCCGCCGGCCTGACCAGTGTCATCGTCGACGGGGCAGGCCACTTCGTGCAGCTCGAGAAGCCGCAGCAGGTGACGGAGCAGGTATTGAGGTTTCTGGGAAAGTAGGAGGGTGAGTGGACCGGAGCTGCCCTTCCGATTGCGAGTCGGTCGGGATCATTGGCACGCACGAAAGCGCTGTGCGGTGTAGCCGATAGAAGGAAGCTCCGGACCCCCTTGTCTCACCCCTTGGACGGCGCGGACATTACCATCGCCGTCGAAGGGCGATCCAACACAAAAAACGCGAGTGGGAAAAAAATGACCGTACGAATCGACGGAAGGGCGCCCGGAGACCTGCGCACGCTGCGCATGACCACCGGATACATCGAGCACGCCGAAGGCTCGGTTCTGATCGAGATGGGCCGGACCCGCGTCATCTGCACGGCCAGCGTCGAGGAGAGCGTGCCGCCGTTCCTCAAGGGCCGCGGGACGGGCTGGGTCACGGCCGAGTACGGGATGCTGCCGCGCTCCACCCATACCCGAAACGACCGTGAGGCCGCGCGCGGCAAGGTCGGCGGCCGGACCATGGAGATCCAGCGCCTGATCGGCCGCAGCATCCGCGCGGCCATGGACATGCCCGCGCTCGGCGAGCGAACCATCAAGCTGGACTGCGACGTCATCCAGGCCGACGGCGGCACGCGCACCGCGGCCATCACGGGAGCCTGGGTGGCCATGGCCATCGCGTGCAAGAGTCTGGTGGCGACCAGGCTCGTGCGCCGCTCGCCGGTGGTGCGCGGGGTCGCGGCCATCAGCGTCGGAATGGTGGGCGCGACCGCCATGCTCGATCTCGCCTACGAGGAGGACTCGCGCGCCGACGTCGACATGAACGTGGTGATGACTTCGGAGGGCGAGTTCGTCGAAGTCCAGGGCACGGGCGAAGGTGCGACGTTCAGCAGGCAGACGCTCGATGCGCTTACTGCGCTGGCATGGACGGGCATCGAGCAGTTGTTGACCGCGCAGCGCGCCGCGCTCGAATGAACGGGGCAGGTGCGATCATTCGCAACGACTTCACCGAAGCGACGACACGATGTCTTCTCCGAAAACCCTGGTCCTGGCCACCACCAACAAAGGGAAGCTGCGAGACTTCCGCTACCTCTTTCAGGACAGCGGCATCGAGCTGGTGCTCCCCGGCGAGCTCGGCGTCGCGCTGGACGTCGAGGAGACCGGCACGTCCTTCGAAGCGAACGCGCTCCTGAAAGCCCGCGCGTTCGCGCGCGAGCTGTCCGGCCATGCCGTCCTCGCCGACGATTCGGGCCTGTCGGTGCATGCGCTGCAAGGAAGACCCGGCGTCTACTCGGCACGCTACGCCGGCGAGCCCTGCGACGATCACGCCAACAATCGTAAGGTGATTGCCGAGGTCCAAGGCGTCGAGGACCGGCGCGCCGCGTTCGTGGCCGTCCTGGCGCTGGTACTGCCCGACGGCCGCGAGCTTCTGGCTGAAGGCCGCTGCGAGGGCCGCATCATCGACGAGGAGCGCGGCAGCAACGGCTTCGGTTACGACGCGATCTTCTTCCGAGACGATCTCGGCTGCACCTTCGGCGAGGCTTCACAGGCCGACAAGAATGCGCGCAGCCACCGCGCCGCCGCGGTTCGACAGCTCCTGGACAGGATGCGGGACGAGCTTCGCTAGGGTACGCGCGCCACTGCATCGGCCGACTTCTGGATTGAATCGGAGCGATTGGCAGGCGAGAATCCGCGGCCTCGGGGTGTGGCGCAGTCTGGTAGCGCACCTGCTTTGGGAGCAGGGTGTCGGAGGTTCAAATCCTCTCACCCCGACCACTTCTTTTCCGTACGCGCCCGTAGCTCATCCGGATAGAGCACCGGCCTTCTAAGCCGGTGGTAGCTGGTTCGAATCCAGCCGGGCGCGCTCTTTTCGGCGACCGCCTACCGGGAAGTTTCCCCGACGGCATTGCCAACCTCCGACATGGACGCTACGAATTTTTGAGTACTGCGCGGCTCTGTGTCCGGCGTTTGGACGCCGGCAAACAAAAAAGGAAGACCCATGACGAAAAGCACGATCATCGCCTCCTCCTTGCTGTTCGGGTTCACATCCACTCCTTCCATCGCGGCAACGCTGGCAACGCCCATGATCTTCGTCGAAAACAACCGGGCCGCCATCTGCATCGTGACGAACCCGGCGACGTCGGACGCAACGGTCCAGGTCAGGGGAATCGATATCAACGGAACGAACCAGGTCCCGATCAATGGTACCTGTCCGAATGCCGCCCCCGGCACTCTTGCCGCCGGCACCTCCTGCTGGTCGGACGTAGCCTGCGTCTTCGAGGTCAAGGGAAAAGTCCGCGCCTCGATTCAGCTCTATGACACCGGGAACAACGTCATCATGGGACTTCCGGCGACAAAATAGGCCGAGGCGGGGCGCCGAGGCCCGGCGCGGGGAAACGGCGGCTCGCGCCACGCCTTGCCGGCGGCACCTTGCCGCAGGCTCGGCCGGCGTGGCATAACCGCGCACTCTGTTTCGGGCGGAGGGGATCTCCCGGCGCGACAGCACCGGGCGACGGCCTGACCTTGGAAATACCTGGAGGCCGAAGCCTCTGTCCGGGGCGCGGGCGGAAATGACAGCGACGGTTTCAGACCTGCGAGCGGATGCACCCGCCCTCGACCTCGAGCGGCGGGCCCAGGAGCTGACGGCGCTCTACGAGGCCTCGCGCGACCTTTCCGCACAATCCAGCGTCGCCTCGCTGCTCAAGACCTTGATGGACCGCGTCACGGCGCTTCTCGGCAACTCCTCGACCACCGTCTTCCTGTACGACCCGGCCGCCGAGCAGGTCGAGGTCGCGGCCACCAGCGGCGGAACTCTCGCCATTGGAACGCGTTTCGGAATGAACCAGGGCCTGACGGGCCGGGTGGTCAAGAGCGGCCGCCCGCTCATGCTCGACGACTACCAGACCTGGGAGCATCGCATCCCCGAGCTCGCCGCCCACGGCGTGCGCGCGATGATGATCGTACCGATGACCTGCGCGGGCGAGCTGATCGGTGCGCTCGGCGTCAGCGAGTACACTCCCGACCGCACCTACAACGAAGCCCATGGCCGCGTGCTCTCGATGTTCGCCGCGCACGCTGCCAGCGCCATCCGCAGCGTCCAGCTCCTCGAGGAAGCGCGCGCACGTGCGGCCGAGCTGCAGCGTGACAACGCCGAGCGCCGTCGCATCGAGGAGGCGCTGCGCGCCAGCGAAGAGCGCTATCGGTCGCTCGTCGAGGAGATGAACGACGTCGTCTTCACTGTCGGTTTCGACGGCGTCATCACCTACATCAGTCCCGCACTGGAGCGCCTGACCGGCCACCGCCCCGAAGAGCTGATGGCGCGCCCGTTCGCCGACTTCATCCACGCCGAGGACCTGCCCGAGCTGCGCAAGGGATTCGCGCGAGTGCTGGAAAGCCGGCGCGAGCCGGTCGAATTCCGCGTATTCACGAAGGACGGCGAGATCCGCTGGGTTCGCAGCTCCAGCCGCAGCCACGTCGAGGACGGCGTCACCGTCGGCATCACCGGATCACTGACCGACATCACCGAGCGCAAGCGCGCCGAGATGGCCCTGCTCGAGAGCGAGGCGCGCTACCGCCAGCTCGTGGAGATGTCGCCGGATGGCATCGCTGTGCATCGCGGCGGCCAGATCGTCTTCGTCAATACGGCCGGTACGCGGCTGCTGGGCGCCGACAGGGCCGAGCAGCTCTATGGCAAGCCCATCCTGCAGTTCGTGCATCCGCAGGACCGGCCGTTCGTGCTCGCTCGCATTCGCGCGATGATCCATGACCAGCGCCCGGGCGAGCGTGCCGAGGAACGCTTCGTGCGGCTGGACGGCTCGGTGCGCGACGTCGAAGTGGTGGCCATGCCGCTGATGTACGAGGGCTCGGAGGCGGTGCAGGTCGTCGTGCACGACATCACCGAGCGCAAGAGCGCGGCGCGAGCGCTCGCCGAGAGCGAGGAACGCTTCCGCATCCTGGCCGAGGCCACCTATGAAGGCATCGTCATCCACGATGCCGGAACCATCCTGGATGCCAACGCGGCTGCGGTGGAGATGAGCGGTCATTCCTACGAGTCGATCGTGGGCATGGACGTGTTGTCGCTGATCGCGCCCGAGTCACGCGAGCTGGTTGCTGGCAGGCTCGGTGTGGGCATCACCGATCGCTACGAGGCCATGGGTCTTCGTGCCGACGGGACGCGGTTTCATGCCGAGCTGATCGGACGCACCGTTCCGCATCACGGAAAGGAATGCAGCGTCATGGCAATCCGCGACGTCTCCGAGCGCACGCAGGCCGAGGAAGCTCTGCGTGCGAGCGAGGAGCGCTACCGGGAGCTCGTCGAGAACGCCAACGACCTGGTCTACGTGCACGACCTTGCCGGCAACTTCCTCGCCATCAACCGCGCAGCCGAGCTGACCACGGGCTACACGCGCGCCGAGGCGGTCACCCGCAACATCATCGACCTGGTCGCGTCCGAGGATCTCCCGCGCACGCTGCAGCTGATGCATGACGTGGCGGCAGGGCAGGAGCCGCCCTCGGCGTTCGAGGCCGACGTGGTGACAAAGGACGGACGGCGGCTGACGCTCGAGATCAGTCCGCGTCCGGTCATGCGCGACGGTGTGCCGGTGGCGGTGCAGGGCGTTGCGCGCGACGTTACCGATCGCAGGCGCGCGGCCGCCGAGATCCGGCTGCTCAACGAGGCACTCGAGCAGCGCGTGCAGGAACGGACGGCCGAGCTGGCGGCAGCAAACAAGGAGCTGGAGGCTTTCGGCTACTCGGTCTCGCACGACCTGCGCGGGCCGCTGCGCGTCATCGAAGGCTTCAGCCGCCTGCTCCTCGACGAGTACGGACAGTCGCTGGACGAGACCGGCCGCCACTACATCGAGGGCGTGCACGGCAGCAGCCGGCGCATGGCACAGCTCATCCAGGATCTGCTCAACCTCTCGCGCATCACCCGCAATGCCATTCAGCGCCGCCGCGTGGACCTGAGCCCGCTGGTGCGTGCCGTGGCCGAGGATCTGCGCCGTGCGCAGCCCGAGCGCAGCGTCGAGGTGGTCATCGCCGATCGCGCCCCTGCCACCGGAGACCGCTCGATGCTGCGCATCATCGTCGAGAACCTGATGGGAAACGCGTGGAAGTACACGAGCAAAAAGGCGACGGCGCGTATCGAGTTCGGCGTCATGGAGAGCGGCGGGGAACTCGTCTACTACGTGCGCGACGACGGCGCCGGCTTCGACATGGAGTATGTCGGCAAACTGTTCCGCCCCTTCCAGCGCCTGCATCTGGTCTCGGAGTTCGAGGGCACCGGCATCGGACTGGCCACGGTCGAACGCATCGTGCGCCGGCATGGCGGGCGGGTCTGGGCCGAGGGCGCCGTCAACGGCGGAGCCGCCTTCTATTTCACCCTGTCACCTGGACGACAGGCCTGAGGCCGCACGGTCCTTCTCCCTGTCTGCCGCCACGGCGCGCTCCGGCGCCGGCCGCCGGCCAGACAATCGGGGCACCATCATTGACGCCGGCTGCAACGGCGAGGCCAGCGACGTCCCCGACACCCGTGGCCAGCACTGCCAGAAGTTCGTCGACAGGGCGGTGAAGCTCCCGAGCAAGGTTCTCGAGAAGATGCAGGACGCGAAGGTCTGCTCGGATCAGTAGCGCCGGCGACCTGCCGCGCATACGGCTGTTTTCGCTGGCATCGAGGCACGGCGACGGTTACGGTCACACGTGCTGTCGCGCTTGATCCTGATTCTGGGTGCCGTCGTCGCCGCTTCGGTCTGGGTCTACGAAGTGTTCACCTTCGGCCTGACGACCTGGCAGCCCATTCCCTTTCACCAGCTTCTGGCCACGATCGGGATGCTGCCGCGGGACACGTACGTATGGGCGTACTGTTCGACCAAGGCCGGCCAGGCACGCGCTGCGATCGAATTCTGCGCCGAGGCTCCCGCCACCAGCGCCGGGCTCGGCAAGGCCGTCTGGCTCTACCTCGGGACCGAGGCCGGTGTGGTCGTTGCCTGTACGGCCATGGTGCTGTCGGTCCTGGCCATGATGTTGCAGGGCATCACGTTCCTGCCGGCGAGCGCCACCGCGTCGCACGAGAAATGGCCCGACCAGCCATCAGCCGATTCCCAAGATCCCTGAATCGCTCGAGGGGACAGCAGTCCCTCATCCTTAGACGAAGGGAGCTTAAGGGGACAGTCCCCTTATCCTTTGAACGGGCGCACGTTGTAGACCAGGGTGCCGGTCGCGGCCAGAACGCCCGACGCCGTCAGCACCTCCGCACGGCGGAACACGATCGAGCGGCCGCGGCGCGTGATCCATCCTTCGGCCACGGCGTCCTCGCCGATGATGGGCGCCAGATATTGGATCTGCATGTCGATGGTCGAGTAGCGATGCGGCTCGTCGTAGCCGCCGCCAATGGCCGGGACGACGACGGTGTCGATCAACGTGGCGATGGCGCCGCCGTGCATCACCCCGGCCGGTTGATTGAGCTCGGACCGGAAGGGCAGGCGCATCCGCGCATAATCCGTTCGAACCTCCTCCAGCTTGATGCCGACCACGCCGGGGAAATACGCGCCGCTGCCGGGCGTGAAATCGGCGAAGCGCTCGGCGCGCGCGGAAGGAAGGGGCGGGAAAAGGCCGGCGTGGGGAGCCAGGTTCAGTGCTTCGCTGCTCATGGGCTTGGCTAGCAAGAACATTCGAAAGGGAAAACGCGGATGTGCGCGACCCGCAGCGTGCGATGCATCGTGGCGCCGCTTCCGGGAAGCGCCCGCACCGCAATCGCGTTCATGGCGTGCCGGTCGGCACATCGCACCTCGGTGCTTGTCAACGCTGTCATTGCTGTCATAGCCTCGATGCCATGGCACGAATACCTCTGCTTTTGCGCACGTCGGTGCCGGCCGTGGCATCCCTTGTCGCAGCAATGCTGCTGATTCCGTCCTCCGTACTGGCCCTGCGCTGCGGTCAGCCCGTGTCGGCCGGAGCCAAGCCCACCGCCAGTGATGCCCTGGCCACGCTCAAGGCCGGCGTCGGTGGTGCGCAATGTGATCAGCAGCCCTGCATCTGCGACGTCGACAACAACGGCGACATCGCTGCCAGCGATGCGCTGCGAGTGCTCAATGCTGCAGTGGGTAAGGAGGAGCTGGGGGCGTGCTGCGAGTCGCAAGCACCTGGCTGCACGGCATTCGCGATCTCGACCACGAGTGCCTCTCGGCTTGACCAGGGAACCACCGGCCTCGCGCACGACCTGCAGCTTCCCGCGTCGGAGCTGACTACGGTCGAGGTTCTGCGTCGCTGCTCGAATGATCAATCGATCTGCGACGACGACGAGGATTGCGATGAGGGATCCTGCCTGGCGACGTGCGATTGTTTCGACGATTCGACTTGCGATGTCGCTGGTCCGGCCGAGCAGCGACACTGCGTGGCGACGCTCGATGCTTGCCAGACCAATGCCGACTGCTCCGCCGGCGTTTCCTGTGTAGCGATGTTCCTGCCGCCGCTGGCGCTGAGCGCTGGTGGCAATCCCGTCTGCGTGGTCTCACCCTTCCATAGTGAAGTGACCGGCGAGATCGATACCGAAACCGGAGATGTCTCGCTGTCAGCTACCATTCGCGAGCGCGTCTATCTGGGCATCGCCATCGATCAGCCCTGCCCGCGATGCGGAGCGCCCGAGAGCGAGCCGAAGCTCGGCGACGAATTCACCTGCGAAGGCGGCCAGCAGCCCGGCGCGGCGTGCACGGTGGACGCGGTCGGCGTCTTTGGCGGAACCTCTTTCGACTGCGCACCCTCGGGCTCTTCCAGCATCATCGGCAATGGCGTGGTGGTGCCGATCCCGACGCTGACGACCGGAACCATCGAGAAGACCGCGGCGCTGCCGTGCGCGGACTTCTCGTTCCAAAGCCATCCGTCGCGCGGGAACGCCAAATGCATCGATGCGATCTCGATGGAGGATCCGCTCTGCACCAGCAACGCCGACTGCAGGCGCTGCACGGGCGACGTATCGATCGCCTGTTCCGGTAACGACGATTGCACCGGCGCGGGCGTCTGCGCCGAAGCACCCGCGCAACCGGTCACCTGCGGCTACTGGTGTCACTGCGGCTTCTGCGATGACGATCCCTCTCGGCCGTGTTTCTCCGACAGCGAATGTCCCGGCGAGCAGGAATGCGTGGCCGGAACGGGTAACTCCGCTCAACCCAACGCGCCGCAGCGCCGGCCAAACGACTGCAGCCTCGACAAGTTCCTGTGCGGGGCCGAGGAGGAAGAGGTCTGCGCCACGACCCAGACCGGACATTGTCAGCTCCAGCCGTGGCGCGCGTGCAACGACGACGAGGTATGCCAGGCCACCGAGTCGGGAACATGCGTTCTCGAGCCGCGCCAATGCTTCGGCCCCTCGATCTCCCGTCAGGGCGCGACCTCGCCGCTCGGTTCCTACTGCCGTGGCAGCGGGGAGCCATGCTCGGGCCCCGGCGACTGCGATGATGGCGATGCGTGCGTCGACGACTCGCTGGCTCCCGAGCTCGCCTCGATCGGCTGCCTGCCGGCGCATCCATCCGCAACCCTCAACGCCGGCTTCGGCATCACCGGGCCCTTCGCATTCAGCCTCGAGACGTTCGTGGAGGTCTGCCGCTGCGGAGACGCCAATCGCGGCTGCAACGAGGAATGCGACGACGGCAACTTCGCCGACGGCGACGGCTGCAACGCCCACTGCCGCGACGAGTAAGACTGCTGGCCCCCGCCGCACTGGGCGTCCAGGGCGCAACAAATTTCCGTGGACAGCCCCCCGCCTCGCTGTCATTAGAGGAGGCTCGGTGGGAATCCGTTCGTTCCTTCATCTGCGCGCCTGGGTGGCAAGCGCAGCGATTCTTCTGGCCCCGGCGACCGCACCGGCGGTCACGGTCGAGCTGAACCTCCTCTACGTCCACGGCGTCAACAACTGCGCCTCCAGCCGCCAGAACGCCCACAACAACCTCGATGAGCTGCAGGCGGCCGTCGATGCTTCGCTTGCCGCACGCATTGCCGCGTTTCAGGCTGCTCATCCCGGCGTCGCCGTCGTCACCGACAGTGCCCACGCCAACCTCTACACCGCCGAGGCCTCCGGGTTTCACCCCTCCGACAGCGTCGATCCATTGAACATGGACGATTGGGAAGTGGGTGATCCGGGCTGCACGACCTCGCGCCAGGGCGAGCCGTGCACGTCGGCGTTCGAATGGCGCTACCGTCTCGCAAGAGAGATCGAGCGGCTGTTTCCCGAGCCGGCGCGAAACATCGTCCTGGTCGGACACAGCACCGGTGCGCGCGTTGCAATGGAGGTGGCTTCCAACACGGGGCCGGACGGCGTCGGCACCTACGACTGGGGCGTGCAGGATCGCATCGCCGGAGTCGTCACGGTCCACGGGATGATCGATGCCATCGGGACCAGCAAGTACAACGTCGCGGGCGTCACCAGTTTCGAGACGGCCTGCAAGGATGGCGATGCCCTCGTCGGCTTCGGCGACTCGTGCGCACCGGGCAACGGCTGGTGCGAGTACGCCAGCGACGTCAACGGAAGCGACGCAGCCGACTGGGTCGCGCAAAGTCGTCGCGCCCTCATGCTGACGGCCTGGGGAAGCTGCTCGCCGAGTGCGTGGACAGGACGCAGCGACGGGTCCCTGCCTTACGACGCGCAGGCCAGTCCGATGGCCGTGGGCCTGGACATGACGCCGGCGGCCGGCGAGACCTGGCGCGTCGCCCACGGACAGCATTTCGGCTCGTTCTGTCACAGCGCCATCACGCACGCTTCCAACAGCCAGCACGTGGCGGCACGCGACGCCGCGCGCCAGCGCATTTTGGACTGGCTGTTCGTGGCGGCACCGCGCGTCGCCGCAACCGGCACCAACACCACCTCGGGTTCGATCGCCCACAACCAGTTCAGCGCGACCTTCACGATGGGCAGCACCTGCCCGGCCGGCAGCGTCGACGACAACGTCACCTCCGGCACCGAAGGACTCGGCCTGGACGTGGTCGGCGTGTGCCGGCATCCGGGCTTCTTCGATGGCGACGATCACGCGGTGGCCGCTGCCGAGATCAGCACGACCAACGGGTCGACCTGCAACGGCACCTATCGCTGGCAGCAGGCCCACGACTCCGACAACAACCACGCAGCCAGCTTCTGGTGGAAGACTCGCTCGCTCTACGCCGAAGGTCCGGACCTGGTCAGCCATCTGGTCGCGGTCGCTTTAGGCGACTGCGGCAACGGCCAGCTCGACCAGGGCGAGGAATGCGACGACGGCAATGAGGCCGGCGGCGACTGCTGCTCCTCGACCTGTGAGCTGGATGCGGCCGGCACTGCATGCGCCGCCGACGGCAATGCCTGCACCAACGACGTATGCACGGCCGGCGGCGTCTGCGGCGTGCCCAACACGGCATCGTGCAACGACGGTCTGTTCTGCAACGGCGCCGACACCTGCAGCGGCGGCTCGTGCTCGGTACACTCGGGCAGCCCGTGCAGCGGCGGTGTGCAGTGCAACGACCAGTGCAACGAGGCGGCCGACAATTGCCTGGCGCCCTCCGGCTCGGCCTGCGCTGGCGATGGCAATCCCTGCACCAGCGACGTCTGCAACGGATCGGGTGTCTGCGGCGTGGCCAACAGCGCCTCGTGCAACGACGGCGTGTTCTGCAACGGCTCCGATACCTGCAGCGGCGGCTCGTGCTCGGTGCACGCCGGCAACCCGTGCAGCGGCGGCGCGCAGTGCAACGACCAGTGCAACGAGGCCGGCGACACCTGTTTCACCTCGCTCGGCACGACCTGCAGCAGCGACGGCAACCCCTGCACCAACGACGTCTGCAACGGCGCGGGCAGCTGCGGCGTGGCCAACGGCGCGCCGTGCAACGACGGCGTCTTCTGCAACGGCGCCGACACGTGCGCGGCCGGCTCGTGCTCGCTGCACGCAGGCAATCCCTGCAGCGGCGGCGCGGCGTGCAACGACCAATGCAACGAGGTAGCCGACAACTGCGCGGTTGCGGCCGGCGCGGCGTGCCCGGCCGACGGCAATCCCTGCACCAACGACGTCTGCAATGGCTCGGGCACCTGCGGCGTCGCCAACGGCGCGGCCTGCAACGACGGGCTGTTCTGCAACGGCGCCGACACCTGCGCGGCAGGCTCGTGCTCGCTGCACGCCGGCAACCCGTGCAGCGGCGGCGGGCAGTGCAACGACCAGTGCAACGAGGCCGGCGATAGCTGCCGCGCACCGGCAGGCACGCCCTGCGCCGGCGACGGTGATCCCTGCACGACCGACGTCTGCGATGCCGCCGGCAGCTGCGGCGTCGCCACCAGCACGTCTGCGTGCGACGACGGCAACCTTTGCACCACCGGCGATCACTGCGTGGACGGCACGTGCACGGGCCAGGCACCTCTTGCCTGCGGCATCTGCGAGACCTGCGATCCGGACGTTGGCTGCGTGGCCCGCCCGCGCATGGACTGCAAGGCCACCGGCCCGGGCAACGCCGAGCTCCGCATCCGCAACTCCACTTTGGACGAGCGCGATTCGGTCTATTGGAGCTGGCGCCGCGGGGCGGCCACCGACCTGCTCGACCTCGGGCCGGCCGATGTCGACAACGACTACGAGCTTTGCGTCTTCGAGCAGTCGCAGGGCGAGCCGTCGCTGCTGTTCTCGATCGCCACTCCCGGCGACGTGCTGTGCAGCGGGCGTTCGTGCTGGCGCTTCGGCACCCGCTCGCTCAAGTACAAGAACGCCGAGCTGACGCCGCAGGGCCTGCGCACGCTCGTCGTTCGCACTGGCTCGTTCGGCAAGGCAAGCCTGAGACTGCAGGCCGCAGGCGCGCTGCTCTCGCAGCGCCAGGGAGGTCTAGCCGAACTGCCGCTTCCGCTACCGCTGACGGTGCAGCTCGGCTCCATCCTCGGGGGCTGCTGGGAAGCGGGCTACAGCAGTGCGGAGTTCAACAACCATACCGGTTTCGAAGGCACGTCGGATTGAGCTGCGCGCCGTCGCCGCCGCGGCGCTGATCTGCATCGCGTGCGGATGTGCGGGCTCCTCGCCGCCTGCGCCTGCGCAGGCCGGGCCGGGCATGGCGGTCACCGACGTCAACTCCGGCTACCTGACCGATTACGCCAGGCTGAAACCGTCGGCGCAGCACCGGACGCTGCTGGCCTGGAACGGGCTCCGGGCCCCGCCCGTGCGCATCTTCGTTCGGCCCGTCGAGATCTGGCGCGGGGGCACCCGCCACGATCTGCCCGAGCAGGAGCTGGCCTACGTCGCCGACGCCCTCGCTCGCGCCGTGCGACTGAACCTGGCGGCCAGCTTCGAGATCGCCGATCGTCCCGGGCCCGGCGTTTTCGAGCTGCGCGTGGCGCTGACCCACGCCGGGTCCGATATCCGCCGCCATACGAAGAAGGGCGAGCCGCTGGGTCGCCGCACGGGGCCGTTGGGGCTGCCGACACGCAATTTCGTGCGTGTTGCCGCCCTGGAGGCCGAGCTCCTCGAGCCCGGCACCGGCAGGTCGGCCGCGATGGTCATGGATCGCAAGGCTGCCGACGAGATCCCCAAAGGAGCGCCCGACAGCTGGGAAGACGTCTTCCATGCCTTCTCGCTGTGGGGGGAGCGACTTCGGACTGTCTTCCAGTCCGCGGGTTCGCTATGAAAGCGGCTGTTCCATTTCGACGGGGGAATCACGTGAACAGACCGGGAACGAAGATGCGCGGGGCTCTCGCCCTGCTGGCTGTCATGACCATGGCCGAGGCCGCCGAGGCCCGCCGAGTCCACCTCATCCAGCAGGCCACCAACCTGACGGTGGGATCGATCTGGGATCCGAACATCCGCCAGGGCAGGGGAGAGTACATCACCTTCACGAGCGACGGTGACGTTCTCGGCC
>DASPNH010000007.1:0-14105 GCA_035626675.1 Binatia bacterium | reverse complement strand
TCGTAGTCGTGACTCTCGGACTGGATGGTCCAGTTGGTCCAGCGGTAGAGAGTCTCGCGCACCAGCACCTTGACCGATTCCTGCTTGTGGTTGCGGAGCTTGACCTCCACGTCCTCTTCCATCCAGTCGTCGTCGGTGTCGATGCGGAAGTTGACCTGCCGGCGCTCGCCGACGACGTCGAAGGCGTTGCCCATCTTGATCAGCACCTGCTCGTTCCTGGGCGTATGGTCGATGGTGTCCTCGCCGATGAACTCCAGCGTCTTGTCGGCGACATCGAGCTTGCTCACGCGAATGCGCCCCGAGGGCAGGGGCATCCCCATTCCCGAAGCCTCGTCGTTGCGGAAGCGAAGATAGGTCGCGACCTTCTTGCTCGCACCGGTGCCGTACTCGCGGTCGGTCATCGGCATGCGCTGCGCGATGCGCCACTGCGGCTCCATTCCGTCGTAGACGAGAACCCTTTCGGCGGGCACGCCGCGAGCGGTCGCGAAAAGCTCGATCTGTTTGGTGGAGCGGTCCGGAATCGTCGTGCTGCGGCCGAGCGTGTAGAGGTGGTACTCGAAGAACGACTTTTCCTCGAAGCCGGCAACCGGCGGCGCTGCCATCGCCGCCACCTCGCGGCGCTGGACGGCAAGGACGTCCGCGGCCGGCTCGCTGCGGTGCACGTCGCCTGCGATCAGCTTGAGTCTGGCATCGGCATAGGTTGCACCGGAGCGGTTCAGGATGCTGACCCACGCCCCGACATCGAGGACGCCGCTGTTGGCGTCCTTGCCTTCGGTGAAGACGACGTTGTAGTCGGCCCACCAGGTGATGCCGCTGGTCTGATACGTCACGCGCACCTGATGCGAGCCCGTCCGGTTCGCTGCGACCTCCCATACCAGCGTCGGCCGTGTGATCAGTCCGCCGGGGAGTTCGGGGAAGCGGACGTTGCTGTAGCCGCTGACCGACTGCACGCGTCCCTCGACGTCCTGAAGAACCAGTCCGCCCGAGGTGCTGAGCAAGGTTCCGGAGATGGTCGCGACGTGGTCGCCCTGCAGCTGCTCGACCGTGATGTCGCGGCCGAGGTAGCGTTCCATGAGCTTGGCCGTGCTGACCAGATCGAACTGGTAGCTCTGATCGATCACGCGCGTTGCCGCGTCGGTCATGGATTCGAACGTCACCGTCGTCGGATCGAGGAGTGCGGCAACGTCGGTGAACCGCACGACGCTCTTCGCTTCGGGCAGCTCCATCTGCCGCTCCTGCTTGACGACGGCATATCCGGGTACCGCTTCCTGGTATCCGCGATGGTGCTGGTCGCCCTCAGGTACCGGACGATAGAGGCTCGGTGGTATCGCGCCCGGCCGGGCGGTGCTGTAGATGGTCAGGCCGACCGAGTCTGCTGCTTCGGCGTCTCGAGCACGAGCGCCGGAAACGAAGGACAGACACAGCGCGATCGTGCATGCCAGGGATCGCGGGAAGCGACGTACGTCGGTTTGCATGCCGGGCAGGATAGCCCGGCGCCGGTGCGGGTACGACGCGCAGAGTGTACCGTCCAGGCAGGCCGCGCTGCCGCGACTTGCTCGAAGCTCAACGCTCCATGGGCGAGGGGATGTGCGCCTTCGGCTTGGCCTCGTTGACGATCAGCGCCAGGCCATCGACGTCGCGGCCGTCCAGGCCGGCAATCGCGGCGCGGCCTTCCTCGACGCAGCTGTACTCGATGAACCCGAAGCCCTTGGCCTGGCCGCTGGTCGGATCGACGGCGACTTTCAGCGTCACCAGGCTGCCATATGGTCTGGCCAGCTCGCTCAGCTGAGACTTGGTAATGCCCTTGGACAGATTGCCTACGTAAAGTTTCATCGGGATTCCTTGCCAGGTGGTGCGCCTATCGAAAGAGGAAGGCAGCACTGCGGGCCATCGCCGTGCTGCCTTCCGGCCGTGAACGTGCGGCTACTGCGAGGGGATGTCGTTGCGTCGCGACTTCGCCTCGTTCACCCGCAGCGACTTGCCATCGACCTCACGCCCATCGAGCCCGGCCATTGCGTTCTCGGCTTCCTGGGCGCTCGCGTACTCGATGAACCCGAAGCCCTTCGAAGCTCCGCTGCCATGCTCGATGGCAACCACTGCCGACAGCAGTTTGCCGTACGGGATGGCCAGTGCGTTGAGCTCGGCGTCGGTGACGGTCTTGGAGAGGTTTCCTACATAGAGCTTCATGATGATTTCCTGAGCCGGAAGTCCGGCAGATCGCCCTGCGGCAAAGAGAAAGGCCTCGAGCAAGTCGAGGTCGGTCCGCTGCAATGAAGGGTGACAAGGCTAAGGGAGGTGAATCCAGCGGTTCCTGACTTAGTTCAGAAAGGCCGGAGGGCAAGGAAGTTTCCTCGTCGTACCGGCACTGTACTCTCATGCAGCGGCGGTGTCATCGTCTATTCCCACTTTCATCGATGCCTGTGGTCGCACCCGCTCTCGGCAGTCGCGGCCACTAGCGAAAACTTCGCGTGCGCCGGCTGGCGCGCTCACCTCAGGGCGATTCCTGCCGGTACTCTCGTGAGTTCCCTGCCCCCACGCAGGAACGGAGTTTTTCATCGTACTTGCTGCCCGGCGACCGGGTCGGTCTACTCATGGCTCCACCCGCCACAATCGTGCGAAGCCAAGGGAGACCTCCAATGGCATCTTTCCATCTGACGCGACGAAAGCTGCTCAAGGCGCTGCTGGCAGCCGGCGGCGCCGTCACTGCTCGTCCGTTGCTGCGCGAATCCCACGGTACGACGCCTGCCCCGGCCGCATCTGCGCCGGCGGCGCCGTCGACGGTCAATGTTTTGCTGCGCGTCAACGGGACCGAGCATCAGATGATGATCGACCCGCGCACGACGCTCCTGGATGCCTTGCGCGAGCGGCTGCATCTGACCGGCACCAAGAAGGGCTGTGACCAGGGACAGTGCGGTGCGTGTACGGTGATCGTGGACGGACGCCGGATCACCTCATGCCTGACACTGGCGGTGATGCAGCAAGGCCACGACGTGACCACGATCGAAGGCCTCGGCACGCCCGGGGACCTGCACCCGATGCAGGCAGCCTTCGTCAGGCACGATGGCTTCCAATGCGGGTTCTGCACCCCCGGCCAGATATGCTCCGCGGTAGCCATGCTCGAGGAGGTCAAGGCCGGCATTCCTAGCCACGCCACCGCCAGCCTGACCGGCGGCGTCGAGCTGAGCGCATCGGAGCTGCGTGAGCGCATGAGCGGCAATCTGTGCCGCTGCGGGGCCTACTCGAACATTCAGGAAGCCATCGGCGAAGTGGCCGGAGTGCGGCGATGAAGCCCTTCACCTACGAGAAGCCGTCTTCCCCTGCCGAAGCGGCGGCCGCCGCGGCTCGAGTCGAGGGCGCCAGATTCATTGCGGGCGGTACCAATCTCCTGGATCTTATGAAGCTGCAGATCGAGACGCCCTCGCATCTGATCGACCTCAACGACGTCGGCCTCGACAAGATCGAGGCAACGGACCAGGGCGGACTGCGAGTAGGCGCGCTGGTTCGCAACACCGACCTTGCGGCGGACTGGCGGGTGCGGCGCGACTACGGCGTGCTGACGCGCGCGTTGGTGGCGGGAGCGTCGGGACAGATCCGCAACCAGGCGACCACGGCCGGCAATCTGCTGCAGCGGACGCGGTGCCCGTACTTCTACGACACCAATCAGCCGTGCAACAAGCGAAGCCCGGGCAGCGGATGCGGCGCCATCGGCGGCTTCAGCCGCCAGCATGCCATCGTCGGCGTCAATGATGCGTGCATCGCCACGCATCCGAGCGACATGGCGGTGGCGATGCGCGTCCTGGATGCGAACGTGGAGACCGTACGTTCGGACGGCTCGACACGAACGATCACGATCGCGGACTTTCATCGTCTTCCGGGGGACACCCCGCATATCGAGAATGCCCTGGAGGCCGGCGAGCTGATCACCGCGGTCGTGCTTCCCGCGCCGGCCGGCGGCACGCATGTCTACCGAAAGGTTCGCGACCGTGCGTCCTATGCGTTCGCGCTCGTCTCGGTCGCCGCCATCGTCCAGCCCGACGGAACCGGCAAGGTCGCGCTCGGCGGCGTGGCGCACAAGCCCTGGCGTGTCGAGGCCGCCGAATCGCAGACCGGCAGGGGCGCCAAAGCGGTGGCTTCCGAGCTCCTGGCCGACGCGCGGACGACGCACGACAACGCGTTCAAGGTACCGTTGGTCGAGCGCACCCTGGCCTCGGTCATGGCGGAAGCGAAGGCGCAACCATGAAGTTCGATACGCCGGCCACGACCAATCCCATCGATCAGCTGAAGGTGGTCGGACAGCCGATCGATCGCATCGATGGGCCGCTCAAGACCACGGGCACGGCGAGGTACGCCTACGATCGTCACGACGTAGTGGGCAACCAGGCCTACGGTTTCGTCGTGGGCGCGGCCATCGCCAAGGGTCGCATTCGCTCGATGGAGCTTGCTGCAGCCAAAGCGGCGCCGGGCGTCATTGCGATCGTCACCGCGCAGAATGCGGGCAAGCTGGCCAAGGGCAGTCGCAACACCGCGGTGCTTCTGGGTGGCCCCGAGATCCAGCACTACCATCAGGCTGTCGCACTGGTGGTGGCCGAGACCTTCGAGCAGGCGCGCGCCGCGGCCTATCTGGTGCAGATCGAGTACGCGCAGGAAAAGGGCGCATTCGATCTCGACGCCGTCAAGGACACCGCGACCGTCGGCCGGAGCGTCGCGGGCGGCGACGTGGCCGAGAGCAGGGTCGGCGACTTCGACGCCGCATTCGCGGCGGCGGCCGTGCAACTGGATGCCACCTACACCACTGCGTACGAGTCGCACTCCATGATGGAGCCGCACGCGAGCATCGCCGCATGGGACGGGGACCGGCTCACGCTTTGGACGTCGAACCAGATGATTGCCTGGACCGTGGAGGACATGGCGCACACGCTCGGTATCGATGCGCAGAAGATCCGTGTGCTCTCTCCCTATGTGGGCGGCGGGTTCGGTGGCAAGCTGTTCCTGCGCGCCGACATCGTCCTTGCTGCGCTCGGCGCTCGTGTGGCGCAGCGTCCGGTCAAGGTCTCGCTGCAGCGAGCGCTGATGCCGAACAACACCACGCATCGGGCCGCAACCATCCAGCGCATCCGCATCGGCACGGACAAGGACGGCAGGATCGGCGCCATTGCGCATGAAAGCTGGTCCGGCGATCTGCCCGGCGGACGTCCCGAGGCCGCGTCGATGCCGACGCGCTCGATCTATGCCGGCGCCAACCGGATGACGGCCAATCGCCTGGCCGTCCTCGACCTTCCCGAAGCCAGTGCGATGCGCGCACCCGGCGAGGCGCCGGGGCTCGCCGCGCTCGAGATCGCGATGGACGAGATGGCCGAGAAGCTCGGGATGGATCCGATCGAGTTTCGCATCCTCAACGACACGCAGGTCGTCCCCGACTATCCGCAAAAGCCGAGGTCGCAGGATCCGCAAGCGATGGTCGAGCCCAAGAAGGCGCTCGACCCGAACCCGCCCTTCTCGCAGCGGCAGTTTGCGCAGTGCTTCCGGGTGGGAGCGGCCCGCTTCGGTTGGAGCGCGCGCAGTACCAAGCCCGGCAGCATCCGCGACGGACGATGGCTGGTCGGCATCGGCGTGGCGGCGGCCTTGCGCGACAATCTTCTGACCAAGTCGGCCGCGCGCGTGCGCCTGGACCGGCGAGGCGTGGTCACCGTCGAGACCGACATGACCGACATCGGCACGGGCAGCTACACGATCATCGCCCAGACTGCCGCCGAGATGATGGGCGTACCGCTGGACAAGGTCGTGGTTCGGCTGGGCGACTCGAGCTTTCCGGTCTCGTGCGGCTCGGGAGGACAGTGGGGCGGCAACAATTCGACGGCCGGCGTCTATGCGGCCTGCGTCAAGCTTCGCGAAGCCATCGGCGAAAGGGCAGGGCTGGGCAGCTCCGAGCTCGTGTTTGCCGATGGCAGCGTGCGCGCCGGGGCCCGCAGCGTCGCGCTGGCCGACGTCGCCCGCGATCGCGAGCTGGTCGCCGAGGACCTCATCGAATACGGTGATCTCGACAAGCGATACCAGCAGTCGACCTTCGGTGCGCACTTCGTCGAGGTCGGGGTCGATGCCGCCACATGCGAGACGCGCGTGCGTCGCATGCTGGCGGTCTGCGCAGCCGGGCGGATCCTGAATCCCAAGACTGCGCGAAGCCAGGTCATCGGAGCGATGACGATGGGAGTAGGAGCGGCGCTGATGGAGGAGCTGTTCGTGGACCGGCGCTACGGCTACTTCGTGAACCACGATCTGGCGTCGTACGAAGTGCCGGTGCACGCCGACATCCCGCACCAGGAGGTGATCTTCCTGGACGAGACAGACCCGATCTCCTCACCCATGAAGGCGAAAGGCGTGGCCGAGCTCGGCATCTGCGGCGTCGCCGCGGCCATCGCCAACGCGATCCACAACGCCACCGGTGTGCGCGTACGAAACTATCCGATCACACTCGACAAGCTGATCACGCAGATGCCGATGACGACGTGACCCGAACTGCACGAGCGGCGGAATAGCTCCGGCTAGCTGATCGCGCATGCCGACGGCGCGGTGATCGTGGAGGCGCTGGCAACGTCGTCCTCCGTGTCGATGTCTACGGCTGCTCCGGCCCAGTCGATCGTGACCACATCCTGTCCGGCAAGCAGCGGCGCCGCGCCTCGATCGCCATGGAGGCGTGCAAGCCGATCCCACTGCGAACGGTCGAACACCGCAGGCGCGCCGCGGACGTCCTCGTACCGCGAAGCAACCAGATCGGCGCCGTTCAGCCATGCGTTGCGCAGTGTCGCAAGATGCTCCGCAGTAAGCAGCGGCTGATCACCGAGCACGATGACCAGCGCTGCGGCCGGCGTCGTCCTGGCCCAGGCCACCGCCGCGCGGATCGAGGAGGCGATTCCCTCGTCCCACGCCTCGTTCACGATCCGTGTAACCGCCGCCCCCTCGAGCGCAGCGGCGACGGTGGCTGCCTGCGCGCCCAGAATGACGGCGACCGGACCGGCCTGAAGGGTCGAGCAGGTGGCGACCACGGCGCGCGCCATGGGAACACCGTCAATGAGCACGAGCTGCTTGGGACGGCCAAGGCGGCGCGATCCTCCGGCTGCCAGCACCGCGATCGCGACGTCCGCATGCAGCGGGCGAGTCCGGTCCCGTACAGATCTGCTGGGATGATGCCCGCGCACCGCCTGGATTTCGGCAACGATGGCGAGCGCGATCTGCTCGGGTGTTTCGGCGCCGATGTCGAGACCGATGGGCGCGTGCACGCGCGGATCGGTTCCGGGCCGCCGGCCCAGCTGTTCCAGGAGTTCGTTCGTTCTGCGTGCGGGGCCGAGGACGCCGATGTAGCGAGCCTGCGACGAAAGCGCCACGGACAGGGCCTGGCGGTCGGCGTCGCGCTGATGGTGCTTGATGACGACATACGCCTCGGCGGCAGCATCGATATGGGCAAGAAGCGCGTTCCAATCACTTCCCATCGAGATCGTCCTATGCGCGCCGACACCGCAGCTCGGTGCAACGACGCGGTCGACTACGGTGGCTCGCATGCCGATGGACCGGGCCAGTGCGACGATCGGCGCCGCATCGTGGCCACTGCCGAGCACGAACAGGTGCGGTGACGGCGCGACGCGTTCGACCAGCACGGCGATGCCCGCGGCGGCAAGCTCGATCGCACCGGCTGCGCCGCCGGCCGCATCCGTCATCGCTCGCCGGATGACGGGATCGGCTATGGGTCGCAGCAGATGCTGGCCGGGACCGACGGCGAGCCGTGTTCCGACCGGGATGCTCGCATCGGCGGACTGTATCACCGTGACCAGAGTGCCGGTTGCTTCTGCGGCAAAGCACGCCTCGGCAAACACCAGCGCTTCGTGTCTGGCGCCGGCCACGACCTGCTCCAGCAGCAGTTCGACGACTCCATCGCAGCCAAGCCCGCTGCCCCATGCTTCTCCTTCCTCGGTCGAATCGTAGGTCACCACGACCGGGCCGAAGCGGCTGCGGTGTTCGCCGCGACGCACGACGTCGCTTTCGAGACAGCCGCCGCTGACGGAGCCGGCGATCCAGCGGCCATCTGCCGCAAGCATTCGGGCGCCGGGTCTGCGGTACGAAGATCCGTTTACCCGCACCACGGTTGCCAGTAGGAATGCCGACCGTCGCGCGTGAAGACGCGAGGCTTCGATGACGATCCGCTCCAGCTCGTTCATGTCCTTCCAAACAAGCACGGGTTTCCCGCACGTAGCGAGGTCCGTTTGCGATTCGTACCCTCATGAGGCTGCGAGCACGGCCCGTTCGGCTCCCCCGTCGGCAATCTTTGTCGCGCGCGGGCGAACATTGCGCGCCGAGCTTGGTCCGATCATAAGTGCGCTCGACGCACGGTCTGCCATGCGAGTGTTGCTATGCTCGTCGCTATTTCTGCTGCTCGTCGCATCCGCGGTCGGCGCGGAGCAGGGCGACTGCGGCCAGCCCGCCAGCAGCGGCGACGGCCCCGTCGCCTCCGACGCGCTTTCGACCCTGCGTAGCGCCGTCGGCAGCGGGACCTGCGAGCTGTGCGTCTGCGACGTCACTGGCAACGGGTCCATCGCCGCCAGCGACGCGCTGACGATCCTGAAGGCTGCCGTCGGACAGGACACGGAGATGAATTGTCCGCCGTGTGCAACGACGACGACCTCGACGACCACTTCGTCCACGACGTCCACGACCACCAGCACCACGACGACGACTCTGGGCGAGCCGCCCGATCTGGAAGGCATCACCGAAGCCCACAACGAGGTGCGCGAGAACGTCGGCGTAAGTCCACTGGTCTGGAGCGACGCCTTGGCCGCAACGGCCAGGGAGTGGGCCGAAGCGTGCGTCGACGACGTCGCGCCGGCCGGCGCCATCGATCACAACCCGAACCGCCACGACGGCCATCCCTACAAGGTGGGCGAGAACATCTACGCGCAGAACCAGCCCTTCCACTACCAGACGGCCGTCGATGCGTGGGCCGGCGAAGGCCAGTGGTACATCTACGCGACCAACACCTGCGTCCCGACCCAGCAGTGCGGCCACTACACGCAGCTGGTGTGGCAGAACAGCAAAGAGGTTGGCTGCGCCAAGAGCCGCTGCCCCGACCTGCTCTACGAATACTCGATCGTCTGTAACTACGGCCCGGCGGGAAACATCAACGGCCAGCGCCCGTACTGAACGGGTTCAGGCCCTGCGTCTTACGGCGCCTGAAATCCGCGACCTGACCCCGGACCTGATCCGGCTACGAAATCTCTCCCCGTTCAGTCGCTCGCATCTTCCGCGCTCGCTCGGGCGCCCTGACGCTCGAGCGCCGCGTTGATGATGGTGTCGCGGTCGCTCGAGTACGAAAAGTCGATCTTCATGGGCTCGTATCCGGGCGCATCGAACGTGATGATGTGCCAGTCGGTATACGTCGAGACGATGTATCGGCCGTCCGGTCTGGTTTGCAGCTTCTTTGGACCGATCGCGATCGCGCAAGCCGGAATCGGATCGCCGGTCACCTTGTCAGTCACCACGCCGCGCACACGAATGGAGCAGCCCGGAAGGCAAGCAATCGCGAGCACCGCAGCAACAATCAACAATCGTCGTCGTTCCACCAAACCCTCCATCACATGGCGACATCAGCCGACCGCGAAAAACGGTACACACACTTCCGAAACGCCGCCCCGTCCCCCGGAGCTCAGCGACCGTGCACCGGCTGGCGAAGATGCAAGGCGAACGCACGGAAAGCGGTACGTGTACGCCCGGTACGCCGCCCCGTCCCCCGGAGTGCAACGACCGGGCGCCGGCTGGCGAGAGTGCCCCAGATGCAAGGCGGACGCCGCGGAAAGCGAGCGCAGGCGTACTTCCTGTACGCCGTAGCGAGCGTCGCGCGTCCAACGCAGCAGATGGGGCGCTATCGACGGCCGCCGGTCTATACAGCAAAAACGCTGATCCCGTACGTCAGTCCTCGAATTTGTCCAGCATCAGCTTCATCGACTTGCGCAGCCGTTCCATCGCCTCGGCAAGCCTCTGCGTCTCGTCACCCGAGGTGATGCGGATCGGTTCCTCGAGCTCGCCGCGGCTCATGCGATCGACGGCAACCGTCAGTGCCGTGATCGGCCGCGTCAGGTAGTACGCAACGAGCGCTCCGACCACCAGGGCGAACACGAGCGCGGCGCCGGTCAGGATCCAGAAGAAGTTGCGCAGCTCGCGAGCGCGCGCGTAGAGCGCGTTGGTCGGCATCATGTCGACGAGGACGCCCAGAGTCCTGTCGCGCACGCCGGGGACCGGAATCGGCCGGGCGATGGTGATGATTTCGGCGCTCTCGTCGCGCAGCGGCTCCTTGGCGCTGAGCACCGCGGCGCTCAGGCGCGGGAAGTCGGCGGAAAGATTGTGCGCGGTGCCGAGGTCGGTCGTGCCGCCCCAGGTCCGGGACGCGTCGGGATGGCTCATGTAGGAGCCGCTGGAGTCCACGAACAGCAGCGTCTCGCCTTCCTCGGGTGCGGCCGCGACCAGCTCGAGCATCGGCTTGGCGTTGACGGTGATCTCGAGAACGCCGCGCCGCTTGGATGACGCGTCATAGACGGGCGTGCTGTAGTGCAGAACCGGGCGGTGCGGCTCCTCGAGCTTGCCGCCGGTGCGATTGAGCTCGAGCGGCGTGACGTGGACACGGCCCTTGGAGAGCTTGACCGCTTCGGTGAAGAGCGCGCGGCTCGCCGAGTTCTCGAGCCGCGACTCGGGCGTGACCACGATCGAATCGCCGCTGGCGCGCTGCGCACGGATCTTCTCCATGCCGGCGGCATCCAGGTACGCCACCTGATGGTAGCTGCCGCGAATCTGCAGCAGCCGCGTAAAGTTCTGCGCCAGGTTCTTCTTGGCCGCTTCGATCAGGACCGCGTCGCCGCTGTCGAGCGCCAGCCAATACTGGGAGAGGGAAGGGGCATCGGCCAGCAGTAGCAGGTCGCCGTCGATGCCGGCCAGGCTCTTGTCGAGCTGCGCCGAGAGCACGTTGATGCGCGTCTCCAGACGCTGCATGCCGTGCTCGCGCAGGGCCTTCTCGACCTGGTTGCCGCCGTACCATCCGAGCGCGGCAAGGGGAGGAAGCGTGACCAGCGCGATGGCCAGGAGGATCTTGTTTCGGATGCTGTTCAAGGACGACGCTCCTCAGTCTAAGCGGAAGGCAGCCCCCGCTCCCCCATCCTGAACCTCATACATGGTGCAATGGCCTGGGACGAGCCGCCGCCAAACGGAAAAGGGGTCAGGCACCGTTTCGGCTGCCGAAAAGGTGCCTGACCCCTTTCCTCTTTTCCTCAGCCCTGCCGGAGGCGCTCGACGGCGTCGACGAACTTCTTCTTCTCGGCCTCCGAGCCGAGGTCGGCGGCCAATATCTTGGCAAGCGCCGGGAGGTTGCCGAGGGTCGGCGCGTGCCCGTCCGTCCACTTGGCCACGCCTCTCTTGAAGGTCACGCGCGCAACCGGGCCGATGGCCTCGGTCAGCAGGTCACGGATCTTGGGAAGGACGGTCTCGGCATCCCAGTCATCGCGCGAAGGCGCGCGCGCCGGCTCTGGCGCAGGCGCCGGCTTCTTCTGCTCGGGCCTGCCATCGCGGCCCTTGCCCTGCTGCGCAGCATGCTGGGCCGCCTTGGCCTCGCGCAGCTTCTGCGCCTGCTCGGCCGGCGAAGGCTTGGGCGGAACGGCCTGCTTGGGCGGCGCGGGCTGCACGGCGGGCTTGGCCGCTTGAGGCGAAGGCGTGGGCTGCGCCGCAGGCTTTGCAGGCGCCGGCTCGGAAGCCGCCGGTGCAGCCGCCGCAGGAGGCGCGGCCTGCGCCGCCGGCTTTGCAGGCTCGGCGGGCTTTGCGGCAGCGGCCGGCGGCGTCGTGGCCTTGCCGGCGGGTGCAGCAGAGGCTGCGGTTGCAGCAGAGGACGCCGGCGCAGCGGGCGTCTCGGCGGGCGCCGCGGCCGGCTCCGCCAGCGGCGGCAACGGAGGAAGCACGGGCTCGGTCACGGGCCGAGGCGGTAGCTCGGCCATGCGGCGAAGCTGGCGAACGCTCGACTGCATGACCGCGCGCAGCAGCGCAAGATCGACGTCGGCGCCGGTCAGCAGCCCCAGCGTAAAGCCGTCGTCGACAGGCATGACCATGAGCGACTGCTGTCCGAACTCGATGCGAACTTCCTCGAAGCTGGAGTCGAGCTTGGCCAGTCCCTCGCCGATCTTGGTCACGACTTCCAGCGAGGCCGACAGCGCGTCATTGCGATCGTCGGGGAACGACGAGGCGAGAACTTCGCCGCGCCGCACGACGTAGCCGCCGTGGACTCCCTTCAAGGTGCCTAGATCCCGCAACAGCGTCCGCACACGCCACCTCTACCGGAGAAGTTCTCGCACCTCCGCGGACAGGTCGGCCAGCGGGCGGGTGCCCTCGGAGACCACCGCGAGGGCTTTCTGATCGTGCATGAGGAGGGAGAGGTCCTGGGCCTTGTCGGTCCGGACCACGACGGCCGAGACGCTGCCGAGGCCGGCCTTGCGATCCAGCTCGTAGGCCGCGCGGTAGAGCATCTCGAAGAAGGTGTTGAGCGGCTTGGACTCGATGTTGGAGGCCGCCACCGTTCCGGGCGGACGAACCACCGCAGCGGCTCGCACGCCGGTCAGCTTGAGCGCCTGGTCGATGACCGTGTCGTTCATAGGGCCAGTCTTCTACGCGCCTACCGGTCCGAAGACGAACCGTCGCCGGCGCCCTCGTCTTCGAGGTCGCTCAGCAGGGAGGCGGCCTGGCGGCGGAGCCGCTGACGCTCCTTGCGCATCTCCTCGCGCTCGCGGGCGAGCTGTCCCAGCTCCTCTTCGAGCCTCGCCCTGGCTGCGGCCAGCCAGTTCTCCAGGCCCGAAAGCTCGGCCCTGCGCACTGCGGCGCGCTCTTCGAGCGAGAGGTGCTCGGCGCGCGCCTGATCGCGCTGGACGCGCAGCTCTTCCTGGGCTTTCGCCAGAGTCCTGTCCTGCTCGGCGAACGCTGCCGCCTTGGCCTCGGACTGCTTCTCGAGCGCGGCCAGCTCCTCTTCCAGGGCCTGACGATCCTCGCGCAGGCGATCGGCATTGGCCTTGAGCGTCTTCTCGCGCTCGTCGAGCGAAGCCTGCTCGGCCAGGTGGCGCTCCTCGATGCTGCGGCACGAAGCTTCGAAGGCGTCGCGGTCTTCGGCAAGACGCGCCTTGGACGCGGCCAGCTCCTGCTCGGTGGTGCGCATCAGCTCGAGAGCTTCGGCTTCCATGCGCTCGACCTTGGTGCGCGCGGCCTGCAGCTGCTCGGTCTGCTGTTCCAGGTTCTTGCGCGAATCGGCCAGCCAGTTCTCCAGGCCCGACAGATCGGCGAGCTTGGCTGCGCGTGCATGCTCGAGTTCGAGCTTCTCGCGCTCGAGCTCCGCTCGCGTGCCTGCCAGCTCGGTCTCCTTCTGCTGGAGCGCGTGGTCGCGCGCGTCCAGTGCGAGGAACTCGGCCTCGGCCTTCTCTTCGAGCGCGACGATCTCGCTCTGCAGCGAGTCCCGTTCGTGGCTCAGCCGGTCGGCGGCCTGCTCCAGCTCGGCTTCGCGCTCGGCGATGATGGCGCGGCGCTCCTCGATCTCGGCCACCAGCTTCGCTTCGCGCTCGTCGATCTCGGCGCTGCGGCGCTTGGAGGCGGTCTCGAATTCTTCCTGCTGCGATCTGGCGCGCGCCGCGAGCTCCTCGGCCTGCGCCTTGGCCTTGGCGGCCAGCTCGGCCTCCTGACGCTCGCGCTCGGCTCGCAGCTTTTCGGTCTGCTGCTCGCGCTCGCCCGCAAGCGCGGCGGCGCCGGCCGCGAGCTCGTCGCGCTGCGCCTGCGTCTCGGCGGCAAAGGCCGCCTTCTGCTGCGCAGTCTCTTCTTCGAGCTTCTGGCGGCGCTGCGTCGTCTCGGCTTCCAGCTTCTGCTTGTGCTGTGCGGCCTCGGCGGCCAGCGCGTCGCGCTGCTCCTGCGCCTTGGCGGCAAGAGTGGCCTCGCGCTCGGCGATGGCGGCGTGAAGCTTCTCGGTCTCGGCGGCAAGCGCCTCGCGAGCCTTCGTTGCCTGCAGCTCGAGCTCTTCCTGCTTGAGCTCCAGCTCGGCGCGGTCGTCTTCG
>DASPNH010000006.1:0-83037 GCA_035626675.1 Binatia bacterium | reverse complement strand
CTACATCTGCGGCGAAGAGACGGGGCTGATCGAGTCCCTGGAAGGCAAGCGCGCGCATCCTCGCATCAAGCCGCCGTTCCCGGCTGTCTACGGCGTCTTCGGCTGTCCGACCATCGTCAACAACGTCGAGACCCTTGCTTGCGTCCGCCACATCCTCGAGCGCGGTGCCAGCTGGTTCAAGGCAATCGGTCCCGAATCCGGGCCGGGCCCCAAGCTCTACTGCATTTCCGGACACGTGCAGCGGCCGGGCGTCTTCGAGCTGCCGATGGGAACCTCCCTGCGCGAGCTCATCGAGGTTCACGCCGGCGGCATGCTGCCGGGCCGAAAGCTCAAGGCCGTCATCCCGGGCGGCTCGTCCGTGCCGATCCTGCGCGCCGACGAGATCGACATCGCCATGGACTTCGATTCGGTGGCCAAGGCGGGCTCGATGCTCGGTTCGGCCGGCATCATCGTGATGGACGACTCGACCGACATGGTCGCGGCACTGCGGCGCATCTCGCATTTCTACCATCACGAGTCGTGCGGACAGTGCACTCCGTGCCGCGAAGGCACCGGCTGGCTCGAGAAGATCCTGATCCGCCTGGACGAAGGCGAGGGGACGCCGGACGACATCCGCGTCCTCGACAACGTCGCCAAGGGCATGCTCGGCACGACGATCTGCGTGCTCTCGGACGCTGCCGCCATGCCGGTACGCAGCTTCCTGGCCAAGTTCCCCGACGATTTCCGTGCCGCCGCCGGCCTCGCCACTACCGGCTCCGCCGATGCCGGCAGCGAAGCCGCAGCCTGAGCGGCGCGCGCGCAAGGACACAGCAGCAATGGCCAAAGTGACCATCAACGGAGTGGCCGTCGAAGTTCCCGACGGTACCAACGTCGTGCGCGCCGCCGAGATGGCCGGCCAGGAAATTCCGCATTACTGCTATCACCCGGGCCTGTCGGTGGCCGGCAACTGCCGCATGTGCCTGATCGACATCAAGGCGATGTCGGCCAAGCAGCCGAATCCGTTGCCCAAGCTGCAGATCGGCTGCAACACCATCGTGGCCGACGGCATGGTCGTGGAGACCAACAACCCGCGCGTCGAGGAAGCGCGACGCGGAGTCCTCGAGTTCCTGCTCATCAACCACCCCATCGACTGTCCGATCTGCGACCAGGCCGGTGAGTGCAAGCTGCAGGAATACTACATGGATTACGGGCGCTACGACTCGCGCATGCTGCTCGAGGAGAAGCAGCGCAAGGGCAAGGCGATGCCGGTCGGGCCCGACATCATGCTGGACCAGGAGCGCTGCATCCTGTGCACGCGCTGCATCCGGTTTCTGGACGAGGTCACGCAGACGCACGAGCTGTGCATGAAGGAGAGGGGAGACCACAGCGAGCTTTCGGTGGCCGAGGGCAGGGCCGTCGACAACGACTATTCCGTCAACGTGGTCGACATCTGTCCGGTCGGGGCCCTGACCAGCCGCGAGTTCCGCTTCCAGGCGCGCGTCTGGTACCTGGACCGCACCGATTCGATCTGCCCGGGCTGCGCCAACGGCTGCAACATCGAGGTCCACTCGCGCGAAGGGCGGATCTACCGCCTCAAGCCGCGCGCCAATGAGCAGGTCAACGGCTATTGGATGTGCGACGAGGGCCGCCGCACCTGGCACGGCGTCCACACCGGCGACCGCCTGACGGCAAGCTACGTGCGAAGCGGCGACGAGTTCGTCGAGGTCGATGCGCGCGAAGCCGCGGCCTCGGCCGCGGGCGCACTGGTTGAGTGTTCCAGGGTCGCCATCGTCGCTTCCGCTTCGCTGTCCATGGAGGAGGGCTTCCTGCTGCGCGCCATCGCGCAAAGGCTCGGCGGCGCACCGTGCATCATCGTCTCGCCGGCGCTGTCGTCGATTCCGGACGACGGGTTCCTGATTTCGACCGACCGCTATCCCAATCGTGCCGGTCTGCTGGCGCTGGGCTTCGTCGAGGCCGCCGTGCCGGCCGCAACCGATGGCGTGATCCTGGCGCGGGAAGACGCGGTTGCCAGCGACGAGAAGACGTGGGGAGCACTTCTGGAACAACTGCACGAGGTGCTGGTGATCGACGAGCACGTCGGCAAGAGCATGGCTTACGCCAACCAGGTCCTTGCCGTGGCCACGCACTTCGAAGCCCCCGGGTCCTTCGTCAATCGCAGGCAGCGTCTGCAGGCTTTTGCCGGTGCGGTGCCGCCGCCCGGACGCTGCGTTGCCGGGTGGGAAGCACTGGCGAATCTTCTGGCCGAGCTCGGCGGTCCGCGCTACGGCAACGTGCAGGAGATCTTCGCGGCGACGTGTCTCGATCTGGGATTGTCCACACTGCAGCGACACGAAGATCTGGGCCGCAGCGGAGCGTTGCTCGACGAGCTGCGCCGCCCCACCGATTCCGCAGCAGCTGCGAGCGTGGCTGCGCCTGCGCCCGCCTGATGTTCTAGAAAGGAAGACCGGTCCGGAACAGCAGCCAATGTCCGGCGATCTCGCCGACGGCAACGACCAGCGCGGCGATGTAGAACAGTCCGGTTGCCGCCATCGTCTGCGGAATGGCGAGCGTTCGGCGAATCAGCTCCGCCAGCAACAGCGCAAGTCCCCATAGAGCGACGCGCGCGACGACGAGAATCCCGAAGCGCTCTCCGAACGCTGCCGCGATCCCCTGCGCGAACTTGTCGCCGAGCAGCCAGACAAGGGTAATGGCCGCTGCGATGGCGACGATCTCCGCGCGCAGGCTGCGGCGGTAGAACGCGGTCATGCGGTGCAGAGGTTCCAGGTCCAGTCCCGTGTCGATCAGATACCAGTGCCCCAGCAGCATCCCTGTCGACGAGGCTCCGGTGACGAATGCGCCGCTGAGCGCGGCGATCATGAACGCCAGCGTTGCAGCCACGCCAGCACCGGCTGGCACGTGTGCGGCAGCCGTGATTGCCAGCGCCGCCAGCCCGAGCAGGCAAGCGAGCGCGAAGGATCGTGCACGCAACCACGGTATTTCCAGGAAAAGGCTCACGAAATAGGCCGTCAGAAGAAGGGCAAACAGGCTCCAGGCAAGCAGGCCTGCAATGGTGACGGGTGCATCGGCGCCATAGGTAGCGCGCAGCGTCGCCTGCCCCGCCACCAGCAGCATCGCGCACGCCAGATAGACGGCGGAAGTCGATTTGTAGAAGCCCCGCTCCATCTCCGCGAAGGGCGGCACCGCCATCGCGATCAGCCCGCCTACGGCGAGCTTTCCGAAAAGCAGCAGATACGTATGCGCGAAGAGCGCTTCCATCCGCGCACGCTAGTGGCGGTCGGCGGTCGTTTCAATGCGAGACCGCTGCTGCGCGCCAGCGCGCGACATAAGCGGAGTCGACGGCGTTTCTGCTTGCGCCGCATCACGATGCGCGGCTTGCGCGACGTCATTGTCCACAATGCTGCGCGTGGTCTGTGCCTTCGTCGCAAGTTACCCACACGCGGAAACCCACGACGAAGAAATGCTCGCGAGTACGCGCATCTGTTGTCCACCATGGCTGGAGGCGCTGTGCGCCCGCGCGAAAAACCCTTGAGAAAATAACATCGCGTTCATTCGGCCTTGCCTCGAGCCGTGCGGATTTGTACACCCTGCGTGCCGCGCGAGATGCGAGGCGCCGTTCGAGACGCGATTCACGAACGTCGCCGCAGCACGGTGGGTGCAAGCAGGCGCGCGGCGATCCGTTCCAGAGAATGATTCAGGCGCCGGTCTCACTTCGTGGTCCTCCCGCGAGGATGCAAGTGTCGGCATCGGCGATTGTGCAGGCGATTCCGAGGATGGGTAAGGGGTCGAGATGATTGGAAACAACGATACGGAGCGACTGTGGACGCAAGCTTGCTCGTACATCGAGGAGCGGGTGTCGGAGAAGGATTTTCAGA
Source organism: Binatia bacterium (assembly GCA_035626675.1). Lineage (GTDB taxonomy): Bacteria > Desulfobacterota > Binatia > UBA1149 > CAITLU01 > DASPNH01. The sequence goes on along the minus strand of DASPNH010000006.1, from coordinate 79,165 downwards.
CCTGGATCCTCGAGCTCAACGCGCGTTCTTTCGACGGTGAGACGCTGACGCTGGAGGCTCCCTTCGGGCTTTTTCGTGACAGGGTGCGACAGTCATTCCTGCCGGCCATCGAGACCGCGGTGGCGACGGCGGCCAAGAAGCCGTGTCGCGTCGTCGTCGTCGTCGGTCAGTACGGCATGGCATCGACGGCCCACCGCGTGCGCACGACCGGCGCAGCGGCCGGCCGCAGCTGCGCGCCCGCTTCCAAACCGAAGCCCGCGCGCGAAAAGACTTTCGAGAATTTTCTCGTCGGTGACGGCAACCGCCTCGCCTATCTCGGCGCCCGCCAGCTGGCGGAGGGCAGCGCCGGAGACTCGGGCAATCCACTTTTCCTGTACGGCGGAGTCGGTCTCGGCAAGACGCATCTGCTGATGGCGATCGCGACGTCCCTGCGCTCCGCCGGCAAGCGCGTGCTCTACTACCAGGGCGAAGACTTCACGCGCCGCATGGTCGAGGCCCTGCAGGGCGGTCGCATGGAGTCGTTCCATCGCGAGTTCCGCGGAGCCGAGGCCCTGCTGATCGACGACGTCCAGTTCCTGTCGGGCAAGAAGCGCACGCAACAGGAGCTGTATCACGTCTTCAACCTGCTCCATCAGGCGGGCAAGCCCATCGCCTTGGCCAGCGACCGTCCGCCCGACGAGCTGGAGAACCTGGAACGCGGCCTCCACAGCCGCTTCGCCGGAGGCCTGCTCGCCGATCTGGGACCGCTGGACCGCGACCTGCGGCTTCGCATCCTCAAGGGCAAGCTCGGCGAGTCGGGCATCAACCTGGACGACCACATTTTGGAGCGTCTGGCCGTGCAGCTGCAGGGAAGCGTGCGCGAGGTCGAAGGCCTGGTCTCGCGTCTGCGCGCGGCGAGCAATCACCAGGCGATGCCGCTCGATGACGGCGTCGTCGAGACCATGATCACGCCGTACCTTGCGCGACGCGGACCCATCGACCTGGACGTCGTCATCGACACGGTGGCCTGGGTGCACGGCCTCAGCCGCGACGAGCTGCTCTCGCGCGACCGCTCGCGGCGCGTGGCGTGGCCGCGCCACATCGCCGCCTACATGTGTCGCAAGCTGACGGCGGCATCGCTGCCTGAGATCGGGCACGCCCTGGGCGGCCGCAACCACACGTCGATCCTGCGTGCGGTGCGCTCGGTGGGCGAACGGCAATCGGGCGATCAGACCTTCGCCGCGCGGCTGCAGCAGATGGAGAAGATGCTCGGTGCCTCTCCGGCCCTGCGCGGCCGCCTCCAGCCGGCGACGTAGCGCAGCGGTAGCCATCGGGGTCAGGTACTGGATCTGCGCGTTTTGGCCGTGCGAAACGCTCAAACTCCGTACCTGACCCCATTCTCGTTCGTTTGATGCCTCCGCGCTCTCTGCTACCACGACGCCATGTCGCGCAAGATGGCCGGAGTCATCGACGAGGCTTCTCGTCTGGAAGGCCTGGCCATGGCGATCTACACCCGTCTGGCCGCCACCTTCCGCAGCGAGCCGGAGCTGCATCGATTCTGGATGTCGATGGCGCGCCACGAGGCCGCGCACGTCGGTGCGCTGGCACTGCTCAAGACGCTGCTCTCGCAGTCGACCGATGAGCTCAAGCTCGAGGTGGACGACAGCGCGGCCATCGAAGCCGCCGAGGTGATCGAGCGCCTCCACGCCGAGAGCGGCAGCTCGGTCGACGTCGAGCGTGCCTTCTCCATCTCGCTGGAGCTGGAAAGCCTCGAGCTCGAAGACCTGGTGCTCGATCTCATCCACGTGCTTTCGGACCCCGCCGCGCGCGCCCAGGCCGAACAGATGCTCCTGCACGACCTGAGCGACCTGTCGCTGATGATCGAGAAGCATTGCAGCGGGGACGAGCTCCTGACGCGTGCCGATGCCCTGGTGGAAAGCAGGGTAGGTGCGGGCAGGGGAGGCGCGAGCTTCGTTCGCAAGTGCTGAGCGGCTCGCCGCGCGTCTCGGTCATCATCCTGAACTGGAACGGGGCCGATCTTCTAGCCGGCTGTCTTTCCTCCCTTCGCCAGCAGACCTCGCGCCAGTTCGAGGTGATCGTGGTCGACAATGGGTCGCGCGACGGCAGTGCCGACATGGTCGCGCGCGACTTTCCCGAGGCGCTCCTCGTCGCGCTGCCCACCAACACAGGTTTTTGCGCCGGCAACAACGTCGGCTTCTCGCGTGCGCGTGGCGATCTGCTGCTGCTCCTGAACAACGACGCCGAGTTGCGCGAGGATTTCATCGAGAACGTGATCGCGGCCTCCGATCGGGAACCCGACATCGGCATGTTCGCCGCCAGCGTGCGCATGTTCGATCGCCGCGAAGTCTTCGATTCCACGGGTCTGCTCGTCTATCCCGACGGCATCTGCCGGTCGCGCGGATGGCTGGAGAAGGACGTGGGCCAGTACGACGAGTCCGACGAGGTGCTGGCGCCCAACGGCTGCGCCGCCGTCTATCGGCGCGCGATGCTGGACGACGTCGGAACGTTCGACGAGGCATATTTCGCCTACCTCGAGGATCTGGACCTGGGTCTGCGCGGACAGCTTCGCGCCTGGCGCTGCCGCTATCTTCCGAACGCAGTGGCCTATCACAAGAAATCGATGACCAGCGGCTACCACTCCGCATTCAAGGCCCATCTGGTCGAGCGCAACCGGATCTGGAACGCCATCCGCCTGCTCCCGCTACGCCTGCTGATGCTCAGCCCGCTGTGGACGCTGGCAAGATATGTCGCGCAGGGATTCGCCGCTGCCACCGGACGCGGCATGTCGAGCACGTTCTCGCGCGACTACACGCGCGGCCAGCTTGTGGGGATCCTGGCGCGCGCCTACCTCGAAGCCCTTTCCCGCCTGCCCGAGGTGTGGCGCCAGAGAAGAGAGATCCAGTCGCGCCGAAAGCTCGGCGCCCTGGCCGTCTACATGCTCCTTCGCAGGCATCGGTTGCCGCTGCTGGAACTGGCCTTCAAGGACTGACCGAGTCGCCGCGCGCCTTGCCGGCCCTGGCGCGGCAAGATAAGGGCGAACGACGAAAGGGAGGCACGCGATGTCCGATCCATTTCTCTCCGCAAGCGAGCTTGCCGCGGCCATCGCCAGCGGCGACCTCGATCCGCTCGATGCCGTCGACACCTGCCTCGGGCGCATCGATCGCCTGAATCCGCAGCTGAACGCCGTGATCTGGCGTGACGACGAGGGCGCACGCGAGCAGGCGCGGGCGGCGCGCGAGGCGGTGGCCCGCGGCGACCGGCTCGGACCGCTTCACGGCGTCCCCATTCCCATCAAGGACCTGACCGACGTCGCAGGCTGGCCGACCACCTACGGATGTCGCGGCGCTCGCAGCCGCATAGCGACGAGCACGGCCCATGTTGCGCAGGCCTTGCGCGACGCCGGCGCGATCCTGCTTTGCCGCACCAATACGCCGGAGTTCGGAACCGTGCCGGTCACCGAGAACGATGCGTACGGAGCCACGCGCAATCCCTGGAACCTCGAGCATACGCCGGGCGGCTCCAGCGGCGGAGCTTCGGCTGCCGTGGCATCCGGAATGGTTCCGATCGCGCATGCCAACGATGGCGGCGGATCGATCCGCATCCCCGCCTCGTGCACCGGACTGGTGGGTCTGAAGCCGAGCCGAGGCCGCGTGCCGATGGGACCGATGGTCTCCGACGTCATGCACGGAGGTGCGGTGGAGGGAACGGTCTCGCACAGCGTCGCCGACACCGCGCTGGCACTGGACGTGATCGCGACGTTCGATCCGCATGCCTGGTACAACGCGCCCGCGCCCGAGCGCCCCTACAGCCAGGAGATCGGTCGCGACCCGGGCAGGCTGCGCATCGCTTTCACCACCAGGGCGCCCACCGGCGTGCCGGTTGCGCCCCAGTGCATCGCAGCGGTGGAGAGAACCGCAGGCCTGCTCGAAGGTCTCGGCCATCACGTCTTCGAAGGCGCGCCGGACTGGCCCGAGCCTTCCGACGTCCTTCCATCGTTCATGGTGGTGTGGAACACCGGCTCTGCGTACTGGGACGTGCAGGACTGGTCGGCGATCGAGCCGCTCAACGCTGCTCTGCGCTCGCACGCCGCTGCAATGGACAGTCTGACCTACGTCCGCGGCCTCCTGCACCTGCAGATCCTCAGCCGTCAGATCGTCGCCAGCTGGGGCCGCGACTTCGACGTCCTCCTGACTCCGACGATCGCGGTGGAACCTCCGCGCATCGGCGAGCTGTGGGAAGGAATGGACGAGGATCCAGGACTTCCCCTGCAGCGTGCCGGCGACGTCTGCCCGTTCACGCCGCTCTTCAACGTCACCGGACAGCCCGCCATCTCGCTGCCCATGCATTGGAGCGCGAGCTCGGGCCTGCCCATCGGCGTGCAACTGGTCGGCAGGCCGTGGGGCGAGGGCGAGCTGCTGCGCGTGTCGGCGCAGCTCGAAGAGGCTGCGCCATGGCGGGACCGTCGCCCGCCGGTCTGGTGAGGACCGCGTATCGACGCGGTTGCCGGCATGGCCTCGCACCGATAGGAGAGGACGTCGCCGCGGCGCGCGCGCCGAAGGTCGTCGATCGAGCCCCCGTAGCTCAGGCGGATAGAGCACAGGATTCCTAATCCTGGGGCCGCAGGTTCGAGTCCTGCCGGGGGCATTTCCATCACCGATACGGCCTCTCGCGGCGCCGGCCGCAGCGTCGCAGGTTATGCAGCGCAGGCCCTTTGATATGCGCAGTTTGCGCGGCTAGGGTGCCGCTGCTCATCAAGATTTTCGGCATCGCGCACTTTCCGGAGGGGCCCAACGTTGCACTCGCGAACACCATCCGCTCGTCGTTTCACCTACCTCTCCCTGGGGCTCGGCATCGCCGTTGCCGGCGGTCTGGCGCTGACTTCGGGCGGCTGCGGCGGCGGCGGCCGGCGCTCGAATCCTCCGCTGCCTCAGGTCGTCATCGATGCCATCGCCGAGTACGTCGACGTCGGCCAGCTCTTTCGCCTGGATGCCAGCCGGTCCACGGATCCCAACGGCGACGCCGCCGACCTCGAGTTCCAGTGGCGCATCATCGCCGGCGGCGACGACACCGACTTCGACGATCACTGCAACGACGACTTCGACCAGATCTGCGAGACCAACAACGATCCCTGCAGCAACGACGAGAACCGCATCTGCAACGACAACGACGACTGCACCATTCCGGGCGACTGCGTCGCCGGTGCGTGCGCCGGTGATCCCGAGCAGGAGTGTGCGCGCGACACCGATTGCACCGATTTCGGCGTATGCCTGGTCAACACCGGCAGCAGCTCGCCGGACTGCGCGACCGGACTGTGCGGGATCGGGGAGGGCGATGAAGGCCCCGTCGTGACTTTCCGCGCCGACGTTCCCGGGCCCTTCCGCGTGCGCGTGACCGCCATCGGTGAGCGCTCGAACGGAACCGGAACCATCGTCCTGAACACCTTCCCGTCGCTCTACGTCGTTGGCTCGGTGTTCGCGTTCGGCGGCACCCAGGGTGCGCTCATCGGCGAGCTCGAGGATGCCGAGGAGTTCGCCGAGGACGCCATCAAGGGCGTCTCCAATCCCGAGGACGGCAGCATCGTGCTGATCGACGAAGGTCTCGGCGTCCTGCGCGTGTTCGACCTGGAGACCGGCGAGATTCGCGGGTCCTTCGGCGAGGCCGACAGTTTCGTCGAGGAGCCGGCGGCGCTGGCGTTCCGCGAGTCCAACGGCCGCCTCTACGTGGCCGAGGCCGATGGCGACACGCTGATTTTCGACGGCACCACCGGTCTGCTGATCTCCGAGTTCGGCGACGTCGGCAACTCGCCAGACGCCATGGTGTTCTCACCGGTCACCGGTGACCTCCTGGTCGTCAACGGGCAGGCCGGAAGCGGCGTGCGCGCGTTCGGCAACAACGGCAATTCCAAGGGAACGCTCGGCGACACCGCGGCCGCCGTCGATGAGCCCGTGGATCTGGACTTCCTCGGCGATCCGGCCACCGATCTGCTGATCGCCGATGCCGCCGGCGGCGTGGTTCGCTGCGACGTCGACGGCACCGATTGCGGGCCGTTCGGAGATGCCGGCGCTGCGCTGGCCGGACCACCATCGGCGATCGCAGCCAATCCGTCCTTCGCGTTCACCGACAACGACGTGCTCATCGCCGATCCGGCCGGCGACCGCGTGATCGCGTGCAACTCCGACGGCGAGTCGTGCGAGACGTTCGGCGAGACCGACGAGATCAACTCGGAGTATCGCGACATCTTCTTCGCGCCGCCGCAGCTGCCGAGCACGACGACGACGCTGAGCACCACGACGACGACGCTCGAAGACTGAGCGCGCAGCACCGTGCCGGTTCGCGATCGCAGCTTCTTCGAGAAACAGGAGCGCGATCTGCTCGCGCCGTACGCTATGCTCTCGTCGCAGAGCCGCGGGCGGGCGTATCCGGAAGAAGAGCATCCGTTCCGGCTGGCGTTCCAGCGCGACCGCGACCGCATCATCCACTCGACGGCGTTTCGCCGGCTCGAGTACAAGACGCAGGTCTTCGTCAACCAGGAAGGCGACTACTACCGCACCAGGCTGACGCACACGATGGAGACCGCGCAGATCACGCGCACGGTCGCACGCATTCTGGGCCTCAATCAGGACCTTGCCGAGGCCGTGGCGCTGGCACACGACCTCGGGCATACGCCGTTCGGTCACGCTGGCGAGCACGTGCTGGCCGACCTCATGCGCGACCACGGCGGCTTCGATCACAACAGCCAGAGCCTGCGCATCGTCGAGGAGCTCGAGCAGCGCTATCCCGACTTCGACGGGCTCAACCTGAGCTACGAGGTGCGCGAAGGGATCGTCAAGCATTCGGGCCGCTACGACCGGCCGCGCGTGGCCGACTACGACGCCTCCAGTGCGCCGCCGCTGGAGGCTCAGATCGTCGATTACTGCGACGAGATCGCCTACAACGCGCACGACATCGACGACGGGATCCAGTCCGGGCTGATCACGCTCGAGGATCTGGAGGGAGTCGAGGTCTGGGACCGGACCTTCGCGCGGGTCAAAGCCGAGCTTCCGACCGCGTCGATGTCGGTGCTGCGCTACCAGGCGGTCCGGTCGCTGATCGACGAGCTGACGCGCGATCTGCTCGAGGCCATCGAGAGCCGCATCGACGCGCGCGGCGTCGCGACGCTCGACGACCTGCGCGCGATCAAGCCGCACCTGGCCGCTCCGAGCGATGCCATGGACGGACAGGTCCGCCAGCTCAAGGGCCGGCTCATGGAGCGGCTCTACCAGCACCACCGGGTCCGGCGCATGACCGCCAAGGCGGGCCGGGTCATGCGCGCGCTCTTCGAGGCCTACATGGAAGATCCGCACCAGATGCCGCCGCACATCACCGGCCGCGCCTCGGGCGGCATCCCGATGCCGCGGATCATTGCCGACTACATCGCGGGCATGACCGACCGCTTCGCGCTCGAGGAGCACGCCCGGCTGTTCGACCCGTTCCAGAAGGTCTGAGCGCGCCGCTCGCGCGTAAAACGACGGGCTGCCATCAGGGCGGCCTGGCTCCAAGGCCATTTTCGCAGACGCTCGCGGCACCACCGCCGCGGACCGGACTTCGTCCCAGAACGTCGCCGGCAGGGCAGACCCCGTGGCGGCGCCGATCGGCGCGGACGCCGATCGTTTCGCGTATCTCGGATGACATAATACATCTTATCCGACGTGGACTGCGCAGCGGGATGGAGCGAGCGGCGGTGGTTCGCGGACCCTGACAATCGGCAGTGCGTGAGGCCGCAGGAAGCGACGACCGCCAATCTTGCACCTGTCCGGGTGCCGTGCGACTGACGGCCACATGCACGAAGCCGCGGATGATTCCGTCGTCGAGTTGCCGTCCTGGATGTTTCTGGTCGGGTGCTTCGCCGCCGCTGTGGCCCTCCTGGCCGCCTGGATGCTGGCCGGCTGGACGCCGCCGAGCTGGCTGCTTCCGTCTCTGACACTGGCCACGGTGGTCGGCCTGTTCGTCTTCGGTTCTTTCAAGTACCGGATCCACAAGAACGCGCTCACGTACGGAATGGCGCTCGTCATTGGCGCCACCTTCCTCGTGCAGGCGTATCCCGGATCGGACCTTGCCGCCGAGGTCGACGCACGCGGCATTCAGGCATGGCTTTCATTCCTGGGTCGCAACCTGCTGACCTGGCATGGGCTCGAGCATCTCTTCCACGCCGACACCATGGCCTTCATTCTCGGCCTGACCTTCTTCGTGTCGGTCATCGCCCAGACCCGGCTGCTGGAATCGCTGACCCTGAGGCTCCTGAATCGGTTCGCCGGCGCGGTCCTTCCCACGCTCGTCTCGGTGACCGCGGTCGTCGCCTTCTCCTCGGGAATCCTGGACGGCGTCTCAATGATCGGCCTGACCATCCGGACGCTGGTCATCGTCATGTTCCTCGCCTCGGCTTCGGTCTCCACGGTCCGCTACACGGTCATGGTCTGCACGGTGGTCACGACCGTCTGCGGGATGTGGCTGGCCTACGGCGAGCCGCCCAACCTCATCATGAAGGCCAACCTGACCGCGCCTTCGGGCGAGTCCTACCTGACCAACGGCTTCTTCCTGCGCTACTGCCTGCCGGGCGCGCTGGCCAGCTACCTCGTGGTGGCCTGGAACCTGCGCCGCCGCATCGGTGGCGTCCGGGTGGACGTTGCGTCCATGGACCTGCTCGATGCCAATGCCGAGAGCGTCCGCTACCTGCAGGCGGTTCGTCACGGCGAGGTCCTTACGCCCATCGAAGCGCTGGAGGCGCACGAGGACCGGATCGGCGTCGAGCTTTCCGAGTCGGTTCAGGAGCGCGTCCGCCGCGGCGAGACGCTCGGCAAGGCGATGGTGGCCGGCGGCGTTCCCGAGCAGCTGCGGCGCCGCGTGCTCGGTCACTACGTGGCCGAGGAGGTCGCCGAATCCCTGGACGCACATTATGTAGCCGCGGCTGCGGGCGATTCGGCGCGCGCACGCCAGCTCGAGCTGCAGGCCGCCGAAGTCCTTCGCATGCTGACGCCGCAGCGGCAGCGGGCCCAGCGCATCGCCGCCGTCAGCCTTGCCGTCTTCGTGGTGGCGCTGATCTGGCACGGCATCGACCACCGCGTGCCGCTCTTCGTCGCCTCCGGCAGCGGCTTTGTGGTGGCCTTGATGGGCATCATCTCGCTTCCGCGCGTCAGGGCGCTGGCGCTGCGCGAGGCCCGTATCGAATTCGCCGAGTACTACTTCCTGTTCCCGCTGTTCTTCTCGATCACGCTGCTGAGCCATGCCGGCTTCTTCGACGCGCTGCAGGTGCTTCTTCAGGACGCGGCCGCGCGCTTCGGCACCGGCCACACGGCTTTCGCGCAATTTCTGGGCTGCACGTTCCTGTCGGCCATTCTCGACAACAACGTCGTGGCCGACTTCGGCTCGCATGCGATCATCGAGTTCGAGCTGGCGGTGCTGCATCTGTTCGCGATGGCGCAGATCGCCGGCTACGCGCTCGGCGGCTGCTGGACGCACATCGGCAGCGCACAGTCGGTCGTGGCCTTCGCGTTCATCCGTCGTGAGGTCGACGAGTCCTACACGCCCGTGCAATGGATCCGTGAGATCACGTCGATCATCCTGCAGCTCGGCGTGGTGCTGACCATCCTCATCTATTTCGAGAACCGCCTGCTCGACGTGCTGCACTGACGGAGCTGCATGCGCTTTCGTGCACTGGATGCCTGGCGGGGAATCTGCGCCTCGATGATCGCCCTGCTCCATTTCTGCATCCAGGAATGGCCGGTGCCCTGCCAGTGGTGCGCGGCCTCCCTGGTGACGTCGTCGTGGCTGTTCGTGGACTTCTTCTTCGTCCTGAGCGGCTTCGTGATCGGCCACGCCTACGGCGACCGGCTGGTCTCGGCCGAGAGCCTGCGCATCTTCGCGCTGCGACGCTTCGGAAGGCTGTGGCCGCTGCATGCGGCGACTCTGGCGGCGGTGGTCGCGGTGCGCGTGCTCGCGCCCGTGCTCACGACCGGCGCTGCTGCAGCCCTTCCGGCAAGCGGACGGCAATCGCTGACCTCGCTGGGCCTGGACCTGGTCCTGGTCCGTCCGCTCGGGTTCGGGATCGATCCTGCCTATCACCTGGACTGGAACTACCCGAGCTGGAGTATCGGCGTCGAGCTTTGGGTCTGTCTGCTGTTCGCGCTGCTGTGCATGCTGGTGCGCCGTCGTATCCTGCTGCACGCCCTCGAGACCTTTCTGATCGCGGCCTGCGCGGCTCTTCTCTACGCAGCGCTGGGCGTCATGGACGCCACCGACGACTACGGCTTTCTGCGATGTCTGTACGGCTTCCTGACCGGACGCCTCCTCTATGAGCTGTTCCGCCGCTGCGGGCCTCCTTCGGCTGCGCTCGCGACGGCTCTGGAAACGGCAGTCGTCGCGGCCGTCGTCGTGTTCGTCGCATGGAGCGACCGCTCGCCCTGGACCATTGGCGCTCCCCTGCTCTTCGCCGCGGCCATTTTCGTCTTCGCGCACGAGAGCGGCGCGATCTCGCGCGCATTGGTCCATCCGTTTCCGCAGCGGCTCGGCGAGCTGTCCTACTCCATCTACATGGTGCACGTGGCCGTCTATGAGGTGATGCTGCGCCTCGGCATGCCTGGGCTGCGGTGGCTCGGCCGCCAGCTTTCGCTCGGGATCGCACCCGCGCCATGGCTCGGTGTGCTCGAGCTGGTAGTGGCGACGACTGCGGTCCTGGCGGCATCGTCGGTCACGTATCGATGGATCGAGCAGCCCGGAAGGCGCTACTTCAACGGCCTCGCCTCGCCGAGCACGTTGCGCTCGGCCGCGCGCTAGCCGCGCTTTCGCGCCATCGTGCTGCACGCCAGCGCGGCCAGCAGCGCGTAGCACGGCATCACCGGCACCTTGAAGCGGGTCTCGCCGAACACGAGCATGGGAACGACGGCGCCGCTGGCCGTCAGGGCAAGCAGCAGCCAGGCGCCCGCGTTCTGGCGCGGGCTGCGCACCGCGAGCCGCAGCGCCAGGAAGGTGCCCGCCAACGCCGCGAGCATGACCAGGCCGTAGTAGCCGTTGCTGATCCACGTCAGCACGGTGCGCAGCGCCGCCGGCAGGAACGGGTCGACGCCATAGGCCTCGACGGCGGCGAGCCCGCCGGTGTCGTTGCGGTAGGTGAAGTAGAGCTTGCGAAGACTGAGCGCGGGAAGCTCGTGCAGGTTCGTCATCGCCCACTCTCGCGCGCGGCGAGTGGTCTCGCGGTCCTGCGCCAGCTCGGCCTGCGGTCCGTCGATGTAGAAGGAGCCGGTGTCGCAGTACGGCGTCAGGTGGAAATCGCCCTTGGCGCCAGGATGGAAGCCGATGCACATGTTGTCGCCGCCGTTGGTTGCCAGCGGCACGAAGGCGCCCAGCACGCGCATGTTGCGCAGGGTCCACGGCGTCAGGGCGAGAACGATGCCAATGACGAGCGCGCCGACGGCCGCGAAGCGAGCGCGCGCCGGACGCGGCGCGATCAGCCACGCCAGCGCCGTGGCCGGCACCGCCAGCACCACCTGCGATCGCACCAGGGTGGCCGCGCCGAGCGCGGTCGCAGCCAGCAGGTTGGCACCGGCCGGCGCGGCGCCGGTGACGGCCGCGGCCTGCGCTGCGACAAAGACGCTGAAGCAGGCGAGGTACAGAGACTCGCCGAGCAACGTGGAGCTGTACAGGATCAGGCTCGGCCATCCCGCCATGATCGCGGCAGCGATCACGCCGGTGGTGGCGCCGAACAGCCGGCTGCCTGCCACGCCGACCGCGCCGGCAGTGACGCCGCCGAGCGCGGCCTGCACCAGCGCGGCAAGAAGAGGCAGCCGCGCGGGCATGCCGAGCGTGTTGGCAAGGTATTGGACGGCGCCCAGCGCGAACGGATAACCGGGCGGATAATAGGCGGTGGGATGCCCGTGCAGTGAGACGTAGCCGGCGCCGGAGGCGATGTTCTCGGCAAACGATTTGTACAAGACGGGATCGGAGATGCCCGATGGCGGACGGTGCGCGTACAGCGCCCATGCGGCCCGAAGCAGGACCGCTGCCACGACGCAGCTCCCAAGGGCGCGGCGCGCAGCGTCGGGGTTCAACTCAGCTTGCTTTGAGGGCTTCGATGCGGCGCTCGATGGCGGCGCCGGGGGCTCCGGATCCTTCGATCTCGAGGAGCTTCTGCAGCGCCGCGATGGCGCCGGCCTTGTCGCCAGCCTTCTCGGCGATGCGCGCACGGTCGTTGAGCGCGGCCTTGCGGTACGGCCCCTCGATCTGGGCGGCCTTGTCGAGAATGGGCGCGGCCTCGGCGGGCTTGCCCGACTGCTCCAACGCGAAGGCCTTGCCCATCAAACCGATCTGCTCGAGATACGGCGTCTCGGCATCCGGAATGAACTGGTCGTAGAGCCCGATCGCCTCGTCGAAGCGGCCGGCCTCGGCGGCCAGGTTGGCGCGGTACAGAACGGCCAGCGATGCGTACGGGCCGGCGTTGGAACGCTCCTCGAGCCTGCTCAGGCTGGCATCGGCAGCGCTCGGAGAATCGAACTCGAGATTGGAGACGGCGCTGGTGAAGTCACTGGCCGCGCTGGCACGCGACGAGGTCAGGTAACCGGTCACGCCAACCACCAGAACGATCACCGCGACTATGGCACCGACGACGCCGAAGACCTGCGTGCGGTTCTGGTCGACGTAGCTTCGAGCCGATCCTACGGCTTCGAAGAACGGATCCGGCTCCTTTAGCTCCCTGCGATCGAACCTGTCGGATGCGGTCATGCGCCTTGATTAGAGTGGGTTGCGGACAAAGCCAAACGGCAGCTTGGCCGGTGCACTACATCTTGTACTTGAAGTCACTGGGGTCGAGCTTCTCGAGAATCTCGTCCCACTCCTCGGGTGCTACTTCGGACAGATCCTGCGTCGCCGGCGATTCGGGCTCGCCCTCGGCTTCGTCGCTGGCGCGTGAGGCTTCCAGCACCGCGCGTGCCACGAAGATGGGGCTCTGGGTGCGCAGGGCCAGCGAGATGGCATCCGATGGCCGCGAGTCCAGGGTGTGACGGCGACCTCCGATGTGGAGGTCGATGGACGCGTAGAAAGTGTTGTCCTTCAGCTCGGTGACGACGATGCGCTCGACGGTGGCACCGACTTCTTCGACGACTCGCTTGAGGAGATCGTGCGTCATCGGGCGTGCCATCTTGACGCCCTCGAGCTCGGTCGCCATCGAGGTGGCTTCGAGCAGGCCGATCCAGATCGGCAGCGTCACCTCGTCCTTGTCGTCCTTGAGCACGACGATGGGCGTTTTCGTCAGCGGATCCAGTGTCACGCCGCCGACGGTCATCCGAACGAGGTCTTCCTTGACGTTCACGCGTGCGAATTGTGGCCCGGTGCACCCTGCCCGTCAACCTGGGTCGAGAAGCCGGCCGAGTCACTGGACCGCAGTCAGGTTTCATCCTCGGCTTCTTCTGCAGCGATCTCTTCCTCAGCCTCTGGCGGAATGATGCGCACGCGCCGCACGGCGCGCGGCGTGGCGTCCTGGACGACGAGGGTGACGCCGTGGCCCGCCGCCAGGCGCGCTCCGCGGTTGGCCATGCCGCCCGCGAGCACGTTGCATAGCCCGGCAATGGTGGTGACGCCGTCGGATTCTTCGAGGTCCAGCTCCATCTCGCGGTTGATGTCGCGGATCGGGAAGTCGCCGCGCACGCTGACGGATCCGTCGCCGAGGTCGATGCGCGCCGGCTGCTTGCCTTCCTGCTCGAAGACCTCGCCGACCAGCTCGTCCACCAGGTCCTCGAACGTCACCAGGCCCGACAGCAGCCCGTGCTCGTCGACCGCGATGGCGATGCGCTGGTTGTCGTCGCGCATGAACAGCAGGACCTCGATGGCCGGGACGGTTTCGGGAAACGTCTTGATGCCGCGCAGGAGCTCCCGCAGGACGATGGTGTTGCCGCGCGAGACGACGCTGACGATGTCCTTGACGCTGACGTAGCCGACCACGTTGTCGAGATCGTTCTCGTAGACGAGGATGCGCGAGCGCCGGCGTTCCAGCAGGAAGGTGCGGATCTCGTCGGAGCCGGCCTCGATGTCGAGCGCGTCGATGCGGTTTCGCGGGACGATGACCTCGGCCAGCGTCAGCTTGTCGAACTCGAGCGCGCGCGAGGCGATCTCACTGGCGTGCTCGTGCAGCGCTCCGGTCTCGGCCGCCTCCTCCACCATCTGCTGGAGCTCTTCGGTCGAGACGCGCGCTTCCATGAAGTCGGTGCGATCCGAGAACGGTCGCAGCACCAGATTGGAGCTGGCGGTCAGGAACCAGACTGCGGGGCGTGCCAGCCATGACAGGCCGAGCAGGGGCTTGGCCATCACCAGCGCGTAGGCCTCGCCCGAGCGCAGGGCCAGCGACTTGGGCACGAGCTCACCCAGCACCAGCGACAGGTACGAGATCAGCACGACGACGGTGGCGAAGGCGACGGTCTCGGCGCGATGGCCGATCCACTCGACCTGCGCCAGCACTGGAGTCAGGTGGTTGGCCATCGTCGAGCCGCCGAATGCGGCGGCTGCGGTGCTGACCACGGTGATGCCGACCTGGACCGTTGCCAGGAAGCGTTCCGGGTGCGAGCGCAGCCTTTCCAGCGCTGCGGCGCCGCCGCGGCCGAGGTCGACGAGCTGCTGCAGGCGAGTTCGCCGCAGGGAGACGACGGCGATCTCGGCGCCGGCAAAGACGCCGTTGGTCAGGATGAGCGCCAGGACGATGATGATTTCGCTGAGTATGGTGGTGGCCTCTGCTGTTGCGTCCCGCTGCCCGGTGCGCGGCCGAGGCGGTTGCCCCGAACCGGCTCGGAGGCCGCTTCAGCTCGTGATCAGGATGTCGACGACCTTGTAGAGCTGGCGCAGGTTGCGGCACTCCTCGACCACGTTGCAGTGCTTGCCGTACAGGTTCATCTCGCTGTCGCCGAATCCCCACGTCGACTTGTTCTCGGGGTTCAGCCAGATCACCTGCTTGGCCCTCTCCTGCACGTCCCGCAGCACCCAGTCCTGCGGCGCGTTGTAGTTGTTGCGCGCATCCCCGAGCACGATGACGGTGGTGCGGCTGTCGATGGCCTCGATGTGGTCGCGGTGGAACTGCGTGAAGGCGCGTCCGAAATCGGAGTGTGCATACACGTTGACGACGTCGCCGTTGATGGCCTTGTGGATCGCGGTCTGGATGTCGTTGTCCTTGAACAGTCGCGTCACCTCGGCGATGTCGGCCACGAAGACGTAGCTTCGCACGCGCGAGTACATGTCCTGCAGGGAGTGCACGAACTGCAGCATGAAGCGCGAGACGTTGCGCACCGAGTCGGAGACGTCGCACAGGATGATGACCTGGGGGCGCTCGCGCCGGCGGTCGTCGAAACGGATGCGGAAGGGCACGCCGCCGAACTCCATCGAGCGCCTCAGCGTCCCCTTGACGTCCAGGCGCCCGCGCTTGGCGTGCTTGTAACGCACGGCCATCACGTTCTTCAGGCGCCGCGCCAGCGCCGAAACGGCGTCGCGCATCTGCTTGATCTCGGTCGGTGACAGATAATAGAAGCTCTTCTCGAGCAGGCGCTCGCGGTCCTTCTCGCGCTCCTCGGCGCGGTGGGACTGTTCCTTGTCGAGGCGCAGCAGGCCTTTGAGCAGATCGTTCAGATCCTTGCCGCGCCGCTCCAGGTACTTGCGCATCTGGTCGAGCTCGCCATCGTCGGCGCCGTCCTCGCGCATGGCTTCCAGGATGCGGTCGAAGTCGCCCTGGACCTCGCCTGCCCCGATCATGTCGAGCATCTGCTTGCCCACGCCGGGCGGCACGTAATTGCTCTCCATGCGCGGCAGCTTTCCCGACTCCATGAGCTCGCGCAGCATGCGCTCGATCTCGCCCGAGTCCTGCAGCGCCAGCGCCTTGGCAAGGTCCGAGATGTCCAGCTCGCCGCTCTGCAGCATCCTGGCCAGGCGCTCGAGCATCTCGCGAAGCTGCTCTTCGGTCAGGCCTTCGGCCGGTCCGGCGGCGGAAGCGTTGGCACGCACCAGGTCGCCGACGCCCGAGAAGAACACGTCGAAGAGCTCGTCGTAGATGGCGACGTCGGTGGTGCGCTTGACCATCGCCGCGCGCAGCGCGTTCTTGAAGTAGCCGCGATCGCCCAGTCCGGACAGGTGCACCGCGCGCAGGGCGTCGAGCGTCTCGGCGGTGGAGACGCGAACGCCGCTGCGCCTGAGCAGCCCGGCGAACTCGATGATGCGTTCTTCCAAGTCCCCCTCCTCTTAATGAAGAAGGTCCTTGGTATCGGCAGGGGCAGGCGCCGGAGCGGCTGCCTCCTTGGCCTTCTGCTGAGCCTTCTGCTTGTCGACGAAGGTGGTCAGCTCCTTCTCGGCCTTGCGAAGGTCGCCTTCGTACTTGGCGATGGTCGAGAGCGTGCTCTTGACCACGTCGTCGCCGAGCCCCTTGGCGTTCATGATCACGAGCGCCTTGGCCCAGTCCAGGGTCTCGGAAATGCTCGGCTGCTTCTTCAGGTCCAGCTTGCGCAGGTTCTGGATGAGCGAAGTGATGTCGCCGGCCAGGCTCTCGGTGGCCTCGGGCACCTTCAGGCGAATGATCTCGAGCTCCAGCTCGGGGCTCGGGAAGTCGATGTACAGGTGCAGGCAGCGGCGCTTGAGCGCGTCCGACATCTCGCGCGCGTTGTTGCTGGTCAGCACCACGATCGGGATGTGCACGGCCTCGATGGTGCCGAGCTCGGGTACCGTGACCTGGAAGTCCGAGAGGATCTCGAGCAGGAATGCCTCGAACTCGGCGTCGGCCTTGTCGATCTCGTCGATGAGCAGGATGGTGCGCTGGGGCGACTGGATCGCCTGCAGCAGCGGCCGCGGCAGGATGAACCGGTTGGAAAAGAAGACGTCGTCCTGGCTGGTGATGCGGTCGACGGCTTCGGCCAGCGTGGCCGCGCCGGCCGTGATCTCGCTGATCTTGTCCTTGAGGACCTGCGTGTAGAGGAGCTGCTTGGCGTACTCCCACTCGTACAGGGCCTTGGCCTCGTCGATTCCCTCGTAGCACTGCATGCGGATCAGCTTGGCGTCCAGGCTGGAGGCCACGACTTTGGCCAGCTCGGTCTTGCCGACGCCGGCCGGGCCTTCGACCAGCAGCGGCTTTCCCAGGCGCGTGGCCAGGTAGACGACCGTGGCGATGTTGTTGTCGCAGATGTATTTCTGGCCGGCCAGACGGCTGCGAACGTCTTCGATCGAAGAAAATGCTGCGTCCACTGGAACCAAAGTCGTACTCCCGCCCGCCGCGCTGCCGCGAAAAAAAGGTGGCGGACGCTAACACGCCACCCCTGCCTGTTCCACCGGGCTCTTGCCCTCGTTAGGCTCACCCCATGTGCACGCTCGCCGTCTATCGCGGGGTGTCGGTAGCCTTTCCTCTGATCGTCGTCGCCAACCGCGACGAGTTCCTGGCGCGGCCTGCGGCTGTGCCTGCACGGCTGGCAACCGATTCTGCCATCATCGCCGGACTCGATCTGCAATCGGGCGGCACCTGGCTCGGTGCCAGGACCGACGGCAGCGCGCGCGTGGCCGGCATTCTCAACCGCCGCCCTTCCCCTGATCATGCAGCATCCGGACCCGGTGAGATCACGCGCGGAGCATTGTGCATGCAGGCGCTGGCCGCCGCTTCGGCCGGCGTGATGCGCACGCTCACCGCGGCCGAAGCGCAGCGCTACGGCGGCTTCAGCCTGTTCGTGGCGGACCTGGAACAGGCGTTCGTCGTCGACAACGGCGACGGCGGCGTGCGCGTCACCGAGCTCGCCGCCGGGTTGTCGGTGCTGACCAACCTCGACGTCAACGATCCGCGCTGCCCTCGCCTGGCCACGGCCACGCAGAAGTTCTCGGCGCTGACGCCGCTGGTCGAAGGCGCGGACTCGCTGGGACTTCTGGTGCCGGCGCTGGCGCGGGTGCTGTCCGACCACGAAGGAAATGCCGACGCGCAGGGGCCGGGGCTGTTCGGGAAGATCTGCGTGCACGCCGGACAGTACGGCACGCGCTCGTCATCGATGATCTTCGTGGCAGGGGATGGAGCGGTTCGGTACTTTCATGCCGAGGGACATCCGTGCCAGGCCGCGTTCGTCCGCGTGAATTGACGTCGTGCCGCTATCCTTGCACCACCCGGAAGGCCGCCGGCGACGCCACCGACGCAACGATCAGGTGTTCGTCGGCTCCGTCGCCGAGTACCATCGCAGCCCGCGCACCACGTAGTCGCTGCCCGAGACGAAGCTGGCTGCGCCGGTTGCTAAGAAGACGGCCGTGAGAAGCCAGTTCCACACGTCGATCCAGTCGGCGACGTCCAGCAGCACGAGCGACACGCACAGTAGCTGGAAGAACGTGGTCATCTTGCCCCAGATCGACGGCGCCATCTCCATCGACTTGCCCACCAGTGCAGCCGTCAGCAGGAAGCCGCCGAGGATGACCACGTCGCGCGTGATGACCACGATCATCAGCGGCCGCGGCATCTCGCCCATGATGCCGAGGGCGATGAACGAGCTGACCACGAGCAGCTTGTCGGCGAGCGGGTCCATGTGCGCGCCGAGCTCGGTGCGCATGTCCCACATGCGCGCGATCATGCCGTCGACCGCATCGGTGATGCCCGCAAGCATGTAGACGAGGCACGCGGCGCTGTACTGCTCCTCGACCAGGAGGGACAGGAACAGCGGAACGGCAAGGATGCGCGCGAGCGTCAGGGCGTTGGGGATGTTCAGGAGCGCGCCGTCGTTCACGGTCTTTTCCGATGGGTCAGGCGTGGCGGAGCTCGTATCCTTCGGTGCCGATCATGGCGGCGAGCTGGCCGGCGGCCCGAGGGCTGAGCCACACGACGATGCGAGTGCCGCTCTCGTCTTCGGCTTCCTCTACTACACGGCCGTTCTGGTACAGCCAAGCTCGCGTGCGGCCGTCCATATGCGGAATGCGGATGGCCAGCTTCTCCTCGCGAGGAGCGAAAGTCTCCTCGAAGGACTGGAGCAGCTCCTGGCATCCGTCGCCCGTCACCGCCGACACACCGAAGGCGCCGGGCGGAAGCGAAGCGGCGCCGCCGTCGTGCCTGAGCAGGTCGATCTTGTTGTAGACGTCGATGCGCGGCTGCGCGGCGGCGCCGAGCTCCTGCAGGATGGATTCGACGACCTCGATGCGCGCCTGCCGATCCGGCCCGGCCGCGTCGATCACGTGCACGATCAGATCGGCCTCCACGACCTGCTCGAGCGTCCCCTTGAATGCCTCGACCAGCTCGTGCGGAAGCTTGGAGACGAATCCGACGGTGTCGACCAGGATGATGGGCCGTCCGCCGGGAAGCTCGAGGCGGCGCACCGTCGTGTCCAGCGTGGCGAAGAGCTGATCGGCCACGTACACGCCCGCCTCGGTCAGCCGGTTCATCAGCGAGGACTTGCCGGCGTTGGTGTAGCCGACAAGGGCCACGGTCGGATACGGCACCGCCTCGCGCTCGCGGCGGTTGAGGCGCCGGGTGCGGTCCACTTCCTCCAGGCGCTCGCGCAGCTTGTCGATCTTGACGCGCACCTGACGGCGGTCGCTTTCGAGCTGGGTTTCACCAGGGCCTCGCATGGCCACGCCGGCGCGGATTCGCGAAAGGTGCGTCCACTGCCGCGTAAGGCGCGGCAGCAGGTACTGGAGCTGGGCCAGCTCGACCTGCAGCTTGCCGGCGCGCGTCTGCGCGCGCAGCGCGAAGATGTCCAGGATGAGCTGGCTGCGGTCGATGACCTTGATCTCGAGCGCCTTCTCGAGGTTGCGGCGCTGCGCCGGAGTCAGCGGATCGTCGAAGACCACCACGTCGATCTTCTCGTCCTTGACCAGCGTGGTCAGCTCCTCGACCTTGCCCTTGCCGATGCGGGTGGCGGCCGAAAGCTGCTTGAGCGTCTGCTTGAGCCTGGCGACGATGTCGAGACCGGCGGTGTCGCCGAGCAGCGCAAGCTCGTCCAGAGAGTCGTCGGCGTGCTGGCCGTCCTGCCCCGCCCACACCAGGACTGCTCGCTCGCGCCGCCGCGCCGTCAGGTGCTCGCGCGGCGGTCTTCCGTCCTGGTTCTCGGGGCGCTGATCCTGCTCGTCGTCTACTGGGTGTTCCACCGCTTCTCCCGTACCGGGTCCTCCAGGACGCCTTCGAAGCTAACGCATCCGGCGCCAAATAGCGCCTCGGCCATCTGGATCAGCCCATCGGTGGGATCGACGCTGAGCTCGTCGGGAAGCTCGATCTCGGTCTCGGTTGCGCCGGGTGCAACCACTTTGAGGTAGGAGCGGCAGGTGCCCCTGTGCCTCTCGAAAGCGGAACGCAGCTGCGCGAACGAGTTGGGTCCCACCACGCTCGAGTCGATGCGCAGCCGGATGCGCTGCGCCGCCTTGCGCCGCGCCTGCGGCAGCGGGATCACCTCGTCGGCGATGATCTGTGCCTTGTGCGAGAAGTCGGGCGCGCCCTCCTCGTCGGCGAACCCGTCGGCAGCCGCGCCGCCCTCGCCGTATTCGAGACGGCCCATGACGATGACCGGCTCGCGTCCGATGATGGCGGCCTCGCAGCGGCGGTAGCAGTCGGGCCAGGCGATGACCTCGATCAGGCCGTCACGGTCCTCCAGGTTGAAGGTCGCGTAGCGCTCGCCCTTCTTGCTGTTCTTGCGCTTGATCGTGTTGGTCACGCCGGCCACGCGCACGCTCGCGCCATCCCTGGTGCCAGCAAGGTCGCTCGTGCTGACGTAGCGCATGAAGGCATCGTGCGAGTAGCGGTCCAGCGGATGCCCGGAGATGAAGAAGCCGACGGCGTCGTGCTCGTAGCCGAGCACCTCCAGCGGCTCGAACTCCGCCACGGACGGCAGTAGCGGCTCGGGCTGGGTTCCGTTGGTGCTGCCGCCGCCGAACAGGCCCATCTGGCCGGCGGCAAGGTCGTCGCGCACGCGCTCGGCCCACGAGATTGCGGCATCCAGTCCCGCCAGCAGCTTGGCACGGTTGGGCTCGATGCTGGCCAGCGCGCCCGCCTTGACCAGGCTTTCCAGAATGCGACGCGTGATCTGCGTGCCGTCGGCGCGCATGCAGAAGTCGCCGAGCGAGGTGAACATCCCTTCCTGGCGCGCCGCCACGATGATCTCGATGGCCTTCTGGCCCACGCCCTTGACCGCGCCCAGACCGAAGCGGATGCCTTCGGCGCCCACGGTGAAGTCCGATTTGCTGTGATTGACGTCGGGCGGAAGCACGGGAATGCCGTGCTCGCGGGCGTCGGCCAGGTTCTTGTACGTCGACTCGGCCGAGCCCATCTCCAGCGTCAGCAGCGCAGCCAGGAATTCCTTGGGGTGATGAACCTTCAGCCACGCCGTCTGATACGTGACCAGGGCGTAGGCGGCCGAGTGCGACTTGTTGAAGCCGTAGGCCGCGAAGGTCTCCATCTGCTCGAAGATCTTGACCGCCTGCTCTTCGTTGCGGCCGATGGCGGTGGCGCGCTCCAGAAAGATCTTGCGCTCCTTCTGCATCGTCTCGAGCTTCTTCTTGCCCATCACGCGCCGCAGGTTGTCGGCTTGTCCGAGCGAGTAGCCGCCGTAGACCTGCGCGATCTGCATGACCTGTTCCTGGTAGACGATGACGCCGTAGGTGTCGCGCAGGATCTGCTCGAGCGACGGATCGGGATAGCGAACCTGCATCTTGCCGGCTTTGCGCTGGATGTACTCCTCGACCATGCCGCTATCGAGGGGGCCGGGGCGGTACAGCGCGAGCGCGGCGATGAGGTCTTCGAAGCAGTTCGGCTTCATGCGCGTCAGCAGCTTTCGCATGCCGCCGCTTTCGAGCTGGAAGATGCCCACCGTATCGCCGCGCGTGATCAGGCGATACGGCGCGGGATCGTCGAGTGGGATCCTGCTGATGTCGATGTCCTTGCCGGTGGACTCGCGCACTCGGCGGACGGCGTCGGCGATCAGCGTCAGGGTCTTCAAGCCGAGGAAGTCGAACTTGATCAGCCCGATGGCCTCGATGTCGGGCCCGGCGAACTGGGTGATGACCGAGCCGTCCTTGTCGACGTAGAGCGGCACGTCCTCGACCAGCGGCCGGTCCGAGATCACGATGCCGGCGGCATGCTTGGAGACGTGGCGCGCCAGGCCCTCCAGCTTCAGGGCGTACTCGAAGAGCTTGGCCTCGCGCTCGCCCGAATCGCGGATCTCGCGCAGCTTCGGCTCCATCTCCAGGGCGTCCTTCAGCTTGAAGTCGCGTCCCTGCTTGGCGGCCGGATAGAGCTTGCAGATGCGATCGGTCTCGCCGAACGAGAAATCGAGCACGCGCCCGACGTCGCGCAGCGCCGCCTTGCCCTTCATGGTCCCGAACGTGATGATGTGGGCGACCTTGTCGTCGCCGTACTTCTCGCGCACGTAGCGGATCACGTCGTCGCGCCGCTCGAAGCAGAAGTCCACGTCGATGTCGGGCATGCTGACGCGTTCGGGATTCAGGAAGCGTTCGAACAGCAGGTTGTACGGGATCGGATCGATGTCGGTGATCCGCATCGCGTAGGAGACCAGGCTGCCGGCGGCCGAGCCGCGTCCCGGGCCGACCGGGATGCCCTGGGCCTTGGCCCAGTTGATGAAGTCCGAGACGATCAGGAAGTAGCCCGAGAACTGCATCTTCTCGATCATCGCGATCTCGGACTCGAGCCGCTCGCGATAGGCCGCCTCGTCGAGCGCAACGCCGAGGTCGCGCGCCGCGCTCAGGCGCTCGTCGAGGCCGGCACGCGCCTGCTCGGCAAAGACGTCGTCGAGCTTGCGGCCCTCGGGGACGGCGTAGACCGGGAACTTGTTGCGCCCGAACTCGAGCTCGACGTTGCAGCGCTCGGCCAGCTTGACGGTCTCGTCGACTGCCTCGGCCGCATGCGGGAACGCGGCGAGCATGTCCTCGCGCCCCTTGACGAAGAGCTGGTCGGTACCGAACTTCCAGCGGTCCTCGTCGATCAGTCGCTTGCCGGTCTGCACGCACAGCAGCACCTCGTGCGCGTGGTGGTCGTCGTGATCGAGGTAGTGGCAGTCGTTGGTGGCCACCAGCGGAATGCCGATCTCGCGCGACCACGGGATCAGCACGTCGTTGACCTTCTGCTGCTCGGGCAGGTGGTTGTCCTGGATCTCCAGATAGTAGCGATCGCCGAAGATCCCGGCGTACTCTTCGATGGCCGCGCGCGCGCGGTCCAGGCGGTCGGCGTTGATGGCGGTGGCGACCTCGCCGGCCAGGCAGCCCGAGAGGCAGATCAGCCCCTCGTTCCACTCGCGCAGGATCTCCTTGTCGATGCGCGGCTTGTAGAAGAAACCGTCCTTGTAGGACTGCGAGACCAGGCGCGAGAGGTTCTTGTAGCCGATCTCGTTCTGCGCCAGCAGGATCAGGTGATTGTTGCCGGCGCGTTCGTAGTCGGTGCTGGCAACGGCCGAGCGCTCGGTGCGCGAGCGCGGAGCGACGTAGACCTCGCAGCCGATGATCGGCTTGATGCCGTGCTCCCTGGCGGCCTTGTAGAAGTCGACGGTGCCGAACATGTTGCCATGGTCGGTCATGGCCACCGACGTCAGCCCCAGGCCCTTCAGGCGTGGCATCAGGTCGGAGATCTTGTTGGCGCCGTCAAGGAGGCTGTACTGCGTGTGGAGATGGAGATGGACGAAGCTCACGGCTTCTCCTCCCCGGCTGTCGCGGCGCGCATCATCGGCGCGGCAGCGTCCATCGAAACCTCGCCTGAATCAAAATTGCGCGGTGCAGACCGCCCGCCGCGGCGCCGGCGGCACGTGAGCAGCGGGCAGCGCCTATTCCACGTACAACACGAGATGACGCCAGTTGGTGACCTGCGTCGAATTGAACAGGTACTCGTCGGGCTCGCCCTTGGTCAGCGTGGTGATGGCGCCGCCGATTGCGACCATGCCGTCGTTCTCGCGCAGGAAATCCAGTCCCGCGCCCGTCAGTGCGATGTCGGCCACGTGCGCGAGCGAGCTGGTGGCGGCAAGGCTTCCATAGACGGCGCCTTCTGCGAGATCGGCGAACGCCGCAGTGCCGCCTGCGCCCGTGAGCGTGGCAATCGGTGTGGAGACGTCGAAGACCGTGTAGGTCTCGCTCGGGTCCGGGCTGTTGTATGGCACCTGCACATCGGGCGCCGTCGACAGATGGAGCAGACCCGAAGTGATGAAGCCGTCCAGCGAGGACAGGTCGAACACGAAGTAGTTGCGCAGCTCGTCGTCACCGATGCTGTACCAGCCGGCAGCGAATCCCCCCGCCGTCCGAATGCCCTCCTGGTTGTAGAAGCCGACCGCGGTCGCAGGGATGCCGCGCTGGTTGCTGCAGCTGAGGGTGCCCGGAAGGCTGCCGACGGCGATCCGCAACACTCGCAGCGCGTCGACGGCGGTGACGTCGAGGTCCAGGCTCAGGTCGGCCGGGTCGGTCTCGGCGACCTGACCCACCGCCATCTTCAGTGCCAGCAGGCCATCGCTGGCAGTGACCTGACAGTCGCCGGTCAGCTCGCCGCAGAAGTAGATGATGCTGTACCCCGGGCAATGCGCGCCGGCTCGTGCCGGCGCCGGCGCGCAAGTCATCACGACCATGGCCGCAAGCGTGCCCGTCAGCGTCGCGAGCGCTCGGCTCGAACCATCGGAACGAAAAGTCATGGGTCACCTCGGGGACGGTCGTCGAGACCGTGGCGGCGGGTTCTTCCCCATGATTGGCGACTACGCAAAGGCGGCCGTGCGATTTCAGAAAGGCCCGCGCACGGCACGGGCAGCGAGCGCCGTGCTCTTGGCTACGGCACCGACGCCGCCGGCGAAGAAGTGCACCCGCCACGCCTCCGAATCGTCCTCGAGCGACGTGGTCGAGGTCCAATGTCCGTCAGGAGCGGTGCAGCTGCAGGTCAGGACGCTGCAGCCCGGCTCGCAGCCATCGTGAAAAGCATCGAACGCCGCCGGCTCCAGCACGTCGTAGTTGGGCAGCGTCGCGAGCTCGCGCAGGTTGGGAAGGCGCCAGTCGTCGTAGCCGGCGAAGGTACTGGCGTTGAGCGTTGCCAGGAACGTCAGGGCGACGGTGCCATTGAACGCGTTGGTACCGGCCGTCCACGTGTAGGTGTTGCCCCAGTCATGAATCCCGCCGGACTGGTCCTTCTTTTCCCACATCAGGCCGGTGGCAGCGTCGGTGACGGTGCCGTCGCCGTTGTCCGTGAAGGAACGCGGGACGCCCTGTTCCAGGTCGCCGTCGGAGCCGGCGCCGAAGGACTGGGTCTGGCCCGTCGTCAGCGCTTGCGCTGCCGCTCCGCACTGCAGCTCGACGTCCTGTCCGACGCCTTTTCGCAGCACCAGCAGCGCATCGGTGGAGCTGACGTTGCCGCTGTCGTTGACGTCGCCGCAGATTCCGGCGGCGCCGGCGAAGCCGGCCAGCATCAGCGGAGCAAAGAGCGACGCAATCATGGCTTTTCGCATCGTGCTTCCCATCGGATCTCTCGAGTCGAGCGCCGCCCCTTTGGCAGGCAGCGGGATGCCCACCTTTCTTCTAGTCGCGAGGGGACGAGCTAGTAAGACTGCCGGCCCCCGGTATCGGGGATTGCCGAGGTCTTTCTTCGCGCGCGGACGCTTTTCCTCCGGCGTGCGGCGCATCCGGGGCGCCACTGGCGCGTGCACGGTCGTGAATGGGCCGCCGCGCGTGCAGAGCGCGGCCCTCCGGTGCTAAGGCATGAGTGCCTCCTCGATCCGCACACCGATGCGGACCCAAGAACCGCGCATGCGCACCCTGGCGTTCCTCATCGCAGCTCTCCTGGCAAGCGCAGACGCGGCAACGGCCCAGCCGCGCCTGCATCTGATCGACGAGGTAGAGTTCGAAGGCTTCGGCGAGCACGGCTCGACGGTCCTGTCTCCGTGCGGCGATCGCGCGCTGGCGCGCCACGGTGCGCGCGTTGCGATCTGGGATGTCGCCAGCGGCCGCCGGCTCGCCAGCTTCGATGCGCCGGTGGGCGACAGCTCGGCCGTTGCCATCGCCTCCGACTGCGAACGCGCTGCCTTTGCCGGCGCCGGGGGAATGGTGTGGACGATCGATCTTCGCGCGGGACGACCGTCCCAGGGCTTCGATCTGCGCACGAGCGTCACCGCCCTGGCATTCCAGCCAGGACGCCACGTGCTTGCCGCCGCCACTGGCGGCGGTGTCATCGTGATCATGGATGCGGCCGACGGCAGGCACCTGGCCGAGCTTGTTGGATGACGAACCGCCGCGCGCGCTCGCCTTCGATCCGAGCGGCGCCATGCTCGCCAGCGCTGCGCCTGACGGAGCCCGCGTCTGGGACCTGCGCGCAGCGCGACAGGTTCGCCATTTCGATCGCGGTCGCGAAGTTCGTGCGGTCGCTTTCCACCCGGTGCGCCCGGTCGTGGCCGTGGCCAGGCGCGGCGGCGTCACCGCGTGGGACGTCACGACGGGCGATGCGGCGCTCGAACTGCAGAGCGAGCGCAAGCAGGCGGACTTCGAGACCGTGCAGTTTGCCGATGCCGGATCACGTCTGCTCACCTCGCATCGCGGCCACGTCCAGGTCTGGGACGGAAACAGCGGAACGCTCCTGGAAAAGCTGGCGATGCCGCGAGGCGACTCGGCAGCGCCCTCGGTCGTCGAGCATCGAGGCCAGCTGCTGATCGCGACCGACCGCGTACGGCGATGGTCGACGGATGCGCCGCCGCCGCTTGCGACCCCGCCGGGCGAGCCGTGGGTGGAGCTACATCCGGGAATGAGCGCAGCAGGACTGTCCCTGACCGCACCGGGCAAGGCCGCGCTGGACGGCGAACCGCTGGATGTGCCGCTGTACGGCGGGCTCGCGGACGGCGCCGCATCGCGCGCTTCGCAGGTGTTGCCGGCGAGCGCCGTGCGCGTCTCGCCCCTCTCACCCACGGGCCGCTATCAGATCCTGATCGCCGACCCGGACGACGGCCGTTCGCTGCGGGCGCCGTATCTCCTCGATCGCGGTCAGCGACGTCTGACGCGGATCGATACCGGCCGCTTCGGACCGCAGCAGTGGGTGCAGTGGTCTGGGCAGGAACGATACGCGCTGCTGGTGCACGCGGACCGCGACGACGAATCGCTGTGGGCGGTCGATCTTTCCAGCGGCGCCACTGCCGAGGTTCTGGTCTCGCGTTTCCGGTCCGAAAGCCTGCGCGTGCGACGCGACAGCGTCGCCTGGCAGCGAGCCTCGGTCTTCGACGTGGTCGTGAACGTCGTCGCGCGGCCGCCGCCCGAGCGCGGCGTCGCGCGCCGTCTTCGCAGCGAGCGCGTGCGCATCGACCTGCGCCATGCGCCCTTTGCCGCGCCGCCCGAGCCTTTGGCAGCCCATGCTCGGATGCAGCCGCCGGAGGGGCCTCGCGACCATGAGGCCACCGGCAAGCCGCAGCGCGATGACGGTGCCCTGGAGCGGTGGCTCGACTTCGCCATGCGCGCCGCCGAGCAGATCCAGAGCGGCGCGGTCGAACGCGCGCTCGAGTCGCTGAACCGCCTGCTCGAACGCGCCCGCGAGCTGATGCGGCAGGCGCTGGCGCTGCTTGCGTTCCTTGGCCTGCTGGCGCTGGGCTGCATCGCGCTCGTCGTGGCCATCGCGCTGCTGCGACTGGCGTTGCGCTTCGCGCCCGGGGTTGCCGGGGGCGTGGCCGGCGCCGCGGCGTTGGCCGGCGTTGCGATGCTGGTCTGGACCTGGGTCACGCTGCCGCCGGCGGCGCGCATGGACGACGTCATCAACACGTTTCGCATCTTCGTGCGGCGCGAGGCCACGGGTCTGGAGATGATCGACTCGGTGCGCAACCTTCGCGTTCCGCTCGACCACATGTCGCCGCACCTGATCACGGCACTGATCGCCAAGGAGGATCGCCGCTTCCACTCGCACTTCGGCTTCGATCCGGTGCGCATGGTGGGAGCGGTGGTCGGCGTCGGCGGCGCCAGCACCATCAGCCAGCAGCTCGCGCGCAGCCTGTTCCTGTCGCGCGAGCGCAGCTATCTGCGAAAGTTCAAGGAGATGCTGCTGGCCGTCAAGCTCGAGCGACGCTACGGCAAGCACCGCATCCTGGAGATGTACCTGAACAACGCCTACTTCGGGCGCGGTGCGTACGGCGTCGAGACCGCCTCGCGCATCTACTTTCAGAAGACGTCGGCCGAGCTGACGCTGCTGGAAGCGGCTGCGCTGATCGCCACCCTTCCCAAGCCGGCGGTCTACAACCCCGCGCGCTCGCCCAACCGCGCCGAAGTCGTGCTCGCGACCATGGTGGCCAACGGCTCGCTCACCGAGGCCGAGGCGCAAAAGACCCGCAAGACCAGCTTCGAGCGCGGCACGCGCACGCTGCACGAGATCCAGCCGCGCTACTTCTTCGACTGGCTGCGGCCACTGCTGGAGCCACACCTTCCCGACGAGGGCGATGCGCTGTGGGCGCTCACCACGCTGGACCCGGAGCTGCAGGTCTACGCCGAGAACTCGCTGTGGCAGGGCCTGGACCGGCTGACCAAACGCGGCTTCGCCGCCAGCGAAGGCGCGCTCGTCGCCATCGATCCCGAAGACGGAGCGGTAAGAGCGATGGTGGGCGGGCGCGACTACGGCCTCAGCCAGTACAACCGCGCCGTGCAGGCACGCCGGTCCATCGGTTCGCTCGCCAAGCCGTTCGTCGCGCTGGCGGCGCTCGAGAAAGGCTGGCGCGAGGACTCGCCGATCCAGGACGCACCGCTCGAGGTCGGCGACTACCGGCCGCGCAACTTCGACGGCAGGTTCCACGGCACGATGACGCTGTCGCGCGCCCTGGCAACCTCGTGCAACACCTGTGCGGTGCGGCTGCAGGAGGCGGTCGGGCGCAAACCGGTCGCTGCCCTGACCTCGCGCATCGTCCCCGACCTGGAGGTGCGACCCGACCTGACGTTCGCACTGGGAACCACCGATGCCTCGCCGCTGCAGATGGCCGCCGGCTACGCGGCTTTTGCCAACGGCGGCTACGGCCTTGCGCCCTACGGCATCGTCACGCTGCGTTCGCCCGAAGGCGCAACGCTGGAGTGGCGACGCCGGCCCGAGCTCGATCGTGTCGCGACTCCGACCGCGATCAGCGCATTGAACCGGCTGTTGCGCGGCGTGATCGGCGAGGGAGGCACGGCCGCCGGCGCGCGCATCGACGGCCAGGACGCGGCCGGCAAGACCGGAACCACGCAGGATCATGCCGATGCATGGTTCGTCGGCTACACCCGGCATCTGGTGACGGCGGTGTGGACGGGCAACGACGACCCTGCACGCAAGACCAACGGCCTTACCGGCGGCGTGGCAGCAGCCGAGATCTGGGCGCCGATGATGCGCT
This sequence comes from Binatia bacterium, assembly GCA_035626675.1. Taxonomy (GTDB): domain Bacteria; phylum Desulfobacterota; class Binatia; order UBA1149; family CAITLU01; genus DASPNH01. The sequence continues at coordinate 49,874 of DASPNH010000006.1, read as the reverse complement.
CGGCCCACTCGCATCTGGAGTATGCGCGCGAGCCGCTGCCGTGAAGTCGCGGCAGCGGGGGCGTCTTCGCAGCGGTGGCGCGTGCAGACGCTGCCGTGAACCTTGCGGCGCCGGTGGCGCGTGCCCGCGCTTCACTTGCGCAGATACACATCGCCCCTCAGCCGCATGAGCGGTTCGTGACCTGATCGGCATCCTAGCTCCCAGACCAGGCCGTCGGGTGCGCAGCCTTCGACGCGGATGACGCCGAGGTGGATGAACTCGCGGTGATGCTCGTTGCAGACGGCCGCCAGGTTCCAGGTGAAATCCGGCCCGCCGTGGGAGCGGTACCAGACGTGGTGGGCGTGCAGCATGCCGCGCCGCGAACAGCCGGGCACCTGACAGCGGTAGCTGTCGCGCGCGAAGATCGGATTCTCGTGCTCCGGCAGCGCGATCCAGGTCAGGTAGGCGTGGGCGAGGATGCGTTCGAAAGCCCGCCAGCGCGGCTCGATGGCGCGGCGACAGCCTTCGATGGCCTCCTCGAGCAGTGAGGCGACGCTCGAGGGCACCAAGATGCTGATTCGCGCGCCGACGCGGCGGCCGAAAGCGCCGACATCGGTCTGGGTCCGTGCACGCATTTGGACCCCGGCCTCGTCGATGCGAGCCATCGCATCGGCGGTAACGTCCAGGTCGATGGGCGGTGGCGGCTGGAAAAAATCGCCGCGGCTGTCATCGGCGCGGTCGAGCGCCCAGCTGATGTCGGCGTTCAGGCGCCGCAGCGTCACGCGCTGTGCGCGCTCTACCCAGGACTGTTCATGCTGACGGCTGATCACGGGTAGCAGCGCGGTAGCCGCGAGCCAGGTGAGATGGCCGTTGCGATACGCATCCAGCAACAGTGGGGACTTGTACTGACAGTCGCGCTCGAGCCGCACCAGCGCGCGAGCTTTGCTGCCACAGATGCCGAGGCGGGCTTCGGCGTAGAGACGCAGGTTGGCGAAGCCGAGAAGGTGATGGAGCTTGCGGTCGGCGAAGGTGCGCAGGACGGGGCTGAGCTGACCATCGATCTGCTGCATCGCCTTGCGAACCGTGCGCAGGCGATTGTCGATTTCGAAGGCATCGGCGTCGGCCAGTCCCGCGACCAGACGGTCGAGCTTTTCCACGCGCGCATCAGGCAGAGGGCGAAGGCCTTCGAAACCCTCGGAGGTTCCGAAGCGCGCCTCGAAGTAACGAAGGAAGGCCTGCTCGCGGCTGCCGGTCCGGTGATGCGGCGGAGGTGCCGGGCTGGGCGGATCGCAGTACGGCCAGCTCATCGCTTCAGCGGCGACGGCTTCCGCAACACGGCTTGCGGGAATGTCGGAGCCGCACATGCGCGAGGCGAGGTCGCCGAGCATTCGCCACAGCTTTCGGCCGTCGCGTGAAACGGTGATGAGCCAGCATACCGATGGATCGTCGGTGTCGGCATCGCCGCGCGTGGTCGAAGCATCGGTTCCGCGGATGGTCGAATCTGCGGCGCCGTCTGACGATGAGTTTCCGCTGCCGGTCGAATCTGAGGTGCCCTCTGACGATGAGGTACCGGTGGCGGGATCACATGAGGTGCCGTCTGACGCTGACAAACCGGTGGCGGCACCACGAGATGTGCACGCATTTGGACTCGGCTCACAGCCGTCCGTGCGACGGCTCGAAGCGACGCCGCATGCGGCGCACGCATTTGGACTTTCCTCATCCCCGGGGGCGCGATCGCCGCGGCACTTGCCTTTCACCGCATCGGCCAGTTGCCGGGTCGTCGAGGTCAGGGCGAATCGCAGCCAGCCGGCTTCGGTCTGCATCGTGACGATGCCGACGAGTAATCGAAGATGCGTCCACTGAAGCGCCCTGCCGGCGAACGCCCGTTGCACCAGCGGCAACTGAGGCAGAGCGGCGGCGATGTGCGCATCCTGTTTCAAGGTCCGTGCCGATAGGCCCAGACGCTCGAATGCGAAATCATGCAGGCTGCTGAAGCCGAGTCGTCGCCACAGGTTGCGTCTGACGAGCTCGGCGATGATCTGGGCTTGGACGAGACGACAGTGCGACTCGAGCGCGGCAATCTCACAGGCCTGGGCGTCAGCCTTCTCTGCCTCGGCGCGCGGACCTACGGGCGTGCTGGTGCGGCCGGTGCGGTCGTATGCCGGCCGCACGCCAGGCTGACAATTGGGCCTCGCGCCGCCGCGCTGTGACGGAATGGATGCCCCGGCGACCGGGATTCGGTCAGGCCGCGGAAGGTCTGCGTCGTCAATCGCAGCCGCGTCAGACATACAGCGAAAGTACTACGAAACAGCTGCCCAGGGCAAGCCGTTTGCCGCTATTTTTCTCGGGGTTTCATGACACGGGAATCCTATTCGTAACGTCTTCGTCTTGGTCGCGAAGACCGCGACCGCGGACTGGCGTTCCACTGCAGCGGGTTGTTGATGGACTCGACCAACGATTCATCGGCGACACCGGGCGACCGCTCGTCAAACGACATCCTCGGGTGCATAGAAGCCGGCCACGTCACGCACCCGGACCGCGCGACTGCTCGTCAACAACATCCTTGGGTCCAGCATCACGCGCCTATACCGCGCGACGAACGGATGCCGCGTTCTGGTGCGCCCGTGCGCTGCCACGCTTCTGCATTGCCGCGCGCCCCTCTTCTTTCGAAGCCGTCGCTTTCCAGGCGCGTTCGCAGCGGGCGGTAGTGCATGTCTCCTCGCAGCAGCAGCACGACCTCGCACGATTCGAGCGGCGATCGCGGTGCCAGGACCTGCGCCGGCAGGAAGTCGTCCGGCCGAAGCGCTGCAATTCCCGTCGACGCGCACGCGGCGCCTGCCGCGTCGGCCGTATCCGCTATGAAGCGCTGCATGGCGCGCAGGTCGGCCACCGGCCGCGTCGCCGCTGCCTCGGCGACGCGCCAGCTGGAGTGCAGTCCCAGCGTCGACAGCATCGGAGCAGTCAACGCCACCGACATCACGAGCATGATACCGGCTTCCACCGCGTGCGCGGACGACGCTGCAGCCCTGCGCGCGAAGACGGCCAGCGCGACGACACACGCCAGCAACCAGGGAAGCGCGTAGTAGAGCCGGAACAGCCCCAATTCCTCACGCACCGCGATCAGGTGTAGCGCGAACAGCGGCGAGAAGATGACGATGCCTACGGCGTAGCGAAGGTCGAACGCGGCCAGGATAAGGCTGCCGATCAGCGCGGGCGCGACGTTCGGGTTCAGAACGAGTGCCTGCAGACGCTCCACCAGCAGATCGCCGGAGAGGTGTTTCCAGGAGTCGCCGGAAAAGTTGCTGCCGAACGTCGCGTAGCCGGGAAAGAGCAGCGCTTTCGCCAGCACGGCCACGATGGTGAACGCCATCGACATGGCAGCGACGACGGCCAGGGATCGAGCCCGCTTCGCGGGATGCAGCCCGACGCCGGATCGAGCGCGCTCGTCTTGATGCGGCCGGATCCCTGCAAGGAAGATCGCCGCGATCGACATCGCCGCCGCGTACAAACCACCGTCCTCACGGATCAGCACGAGGACGATGACGCATGCGACCGAGGCCGCCCATCGGCCGCGTTCGATTGCGGCAAGCATCAGAGCCGCCGCCGCAATGAGCGCGATCTCGAAATGCGGATAGGCCGCCGCCTGCAGCAGGACGTCCGCGAGCGCTCCGATCGAAACCGCGCAGATGCCGGCAACGATGCGGTCGCGAGTCGCCGCGGCGGACGGCAGTAGCGCGACCACCGCGAGAAAGAACAGTCCGAACGTCAGCCCCTGATGGAACGCGAAGCTCTCGATTCCCGATAGCCCGAGCAGCATCAGCGGCGTGCCGAGCAGGAACAGGTACGGCGACAGGTGGTGCGCGTAGTAGCTCAGCTCGTTGATCGAGCGCGGGTTGTGCAGCCATGGATCGCCGGACTGCAGGAGCCAGGCGAACCACCCGCTGTCGAGCAGATAGCCATCGCGTGAGAAGTGCGTCAGGACGAAGCGGGAATGCAGCGTGAAGACCGCCGCGAACCCGGCGACTGCCAGCGCCAGGCGACCGAGCCCGGCCCGACGCCAGCCGCGGCTCATCCCTGCTCGATCCGGTCGCCGGGGTCGATGACCAGCCAGCACACCGCTGCGGCCAGATAGAGCACGGCCACGCTGATCAGCGGCGAGTCCCACGACTGCCATCGCTGCAGCGCCGACCCGATCACCAGCGGCGAGAGCGTGCCGCCAAGATTGCCGAACATGTTCATGGCGCCGGAGACGACGCCCGCATGCACGCCGCCGATCTCGAGCGAGACCGCCCATGCCGGCGCCACGCCAAGAGCTGCCGCGCCGCCGCCGAGGGCAAGCAGCAATGCCGACGTCATCGGATCCTTCGTCAGCACGCCGCCGAGCACGGCAGCGGCAGCCACGGGTAGGCCCACCAGGCCGCAGGCCTGACGCCCTCGTCGCGATCCGAGGCGCAGCACGAGGCGATCGGAGATCCATCCGCCGAGGAAGACACCGAGCGCGATCGACAGCAGCGGCAGCGCCGCGAGCCAGCCGACCTCGCGCAGCTCGAAGCCGCGCGCTCGCAGCAGGTAGGTCGGCATCCAGGTCAGGTAGAAGTACCAGCCGTAGATGACGCAGAAATACATCGTGCAAAGCACCATCAGCGTGCGGTTGCGCATCAGGATGCGCCACTGCACGTGGCCGTGCGGGCGATCCTCGGCGCCGCCGGCAGCAATCTCGGCGAGCTCGCCCTGGTTGACGCTGCGATGCTGGCGCGGGTCGTCGCGAAACCACCACCACCAGAGCGCTGCCCATCCCACGCCGACGCATCCGAACAGCGCGAACACGCGCTGCCAGCTAGTGTGCTCGAGCAGGAGTACGACCAGCGGCTGCGTGATCGCACCTGCCACGGCGCCCGTCATGATCGCCAAACCGAACGATCGTCCGCGCTCGCGCGACGGCAGCCAGCGCGAGTACGCGCGCGCCATGGCCGGAAACGCGCCGGCCTCGCCGATGCCGAACAGGAAGCGCAGCGCGATCAGCGACAGGAACCCGGTGGCAAGGCCGGTCATCGCCGTCATCAGCGACCACCACAGCACGATTCGGGTCAGCGTCACGCGGGCGCCGTAGCGGTCGGCGAGCCAGCCGCTGGGAATCTCGAAGATGGCGTAGGCGAAGGTGAAGGCGCTGAAGACCATGCCCATCTGCGAGTCGTCCAGGCCCAGCTCGGCCTTGATGGCCGGAGCGGCCGTGGCGATGCAGACGCGGTCCAGGTAGGCGACCGCGATCAGCGCCAGCGTCAGGGCCACCATGCGGTGGCGGGTACCGGAGGCTGGCGGCATGCGGCGCGAACATTAGACGGCGACGCGAGACAATGGAACGATCGGCGGCCGTGAAAGGAAAGCACCGCACCACGATTCGAGATGTGCGAAGGAACGCGCGGATGCCCGCTGCGATGCTGGCGTCCGGTGTGGTCCCACAGCAGCTCGCCGGTCTTGGCGTCGTAGGCGAAGACCGGGGCGGCCGCCGGCGGCTCCGCGGATGCAATGCGACATTGTCCTTTCGGCGATCGCAGCCGGGCTCGCGGCGGAGGCCAAGCGTGCTCCCCGTCGCGGAAATCGCGCGCCGGGCGAGGAAAACCCTTGACCGGACAAAAGTGTCTGGCGGCCCGCCCTAATCTCGGGTGATGATGTGCCATGCAACGCCTCAGCGCTCTGTGCATGGCCGCGGCCATGGTTCTGGGCCCGGTCTCCGCGCCCGCCGCTCCAAAGCTCGGCCCGGTTCATCAGATCGGCGATTCGCCGGTGTGGGACCTGCGGCGCCAGCACGCCCTGGCCGGCCAGGCTGACGGTTCCCGCGTCACCTTCGACTGGGACGTGACCGTCTCCAGCACATGGTGGCCGACATACCTGCTGCGACACCACTACGCAGCCGACGGTGTGGAGATCGAAAGCCCGAGGCTCCTGATCGACGAATCCGTGCGCGCAGGCGACGGCATCGTCACGTCGGAGCCGGACGGCACCTTTGTGGCAAGCTGGATGTCTCGCGAGCCGTGTGCGGTCAGTCTTGCGCGCTTCGATCTTGCAGGTAACCGCCTGCGACATGCCCGCTTCGAGATCTCGCCGAGCTTTTGCGAACACTGGGGCCACATCGTGGCGGGCTCCGGCGAGCAGTGGCGCATCTTCCGCTTCATCAACGACGACGACCGGAATGCTGACTCATACGAGTACATTCGTTTCGATTGGGAGGGCAGCGGGTCTCCGCAGCAGGTTCTGCTGAGCGATCGCGCGAGCAGCCAGTTCGAGCTGACCGGCATGGGCGTCGATTCCGATGGCACGTTCGTGACGCTTTGGGAGCAGCGGATCGGCTACGACGTCGAGATCTACGGCCGGTGGTGGTCGGCCGCCGGTGATCCGCTGTCGAAGCCGTTCCTTCTCGGTGACGGCGCGGCGAGCCAGTGGCCTCCGGGCGATCCGATGCGGAGAGTGGTCCCTCTGTCACCTGGCCGGATGCTCGCCGGCTGGAGATCTCCGGACGGCCAGTGGCTCGGGCGCGAGATCGTCCTCGGTGAGGGACACCCGACGACGACCACGACCACGACCACAATGCCGGCAGCCGCGTTGCCCGAGCTCGGCCCGCCGATCGAGCGCAATGGATACGAGAACGGTCACGTCGGCGAAGGAGCTCACCTCCTGGCTGGCCGCTCTGGCACCCTTGTCATCGCATCGACGTTGCAGACGAAGTCCGGGCCGGGAGCCTTCGTGGATGTGTCGCGCGACGACGGCCGGACATGGAGCGGGCCGCGTCTGCTCGGGCATGCGTGGGACGTGGCAGCCGCCACCGACGGCGAAGGCAATTGGCTCGTCGTCGGCGGCCACTGTCCATTCAACGATGCATCGGAATGTCTGTGGCGTTTCTGGCGTTCCACCGACGACGCGCGCACGTGGAAGACCGGCTTCGACCTTCTTGGCGACGGGTTCGGATCGCACTATCTGCCGCGGCCAGTGCTTTCGGATTTCCAGTATGCGCGGCCACGCTTGAGCGCGGCCGGCGACGGTCATTGGTACCTCGCGTTGTCGGCGCAGCAGGACCTCCAAGGCTCCGACGAAACTGCGACCTGGGTCTTCGTTGGCCGATCTACGGATGATGGCGCGACGTGGGCGTGGGGCGCACGTCTGGAGGAGATGCTCGGCGCACTGCATGGCGCATCACCAGAGCTCGTCGCGACCGAGCAGGGTCCATTGACGCTGTGGAAATTCTCTACCCTGCGCGGCGTGTTCCCGTCCGAAGTGGATCCCCGGCAACCCGCGTCCGGTGCACACACGCTGACGTCGGATTTTTCCGAGTTCGGTTCGCTCGATCGCTGGCCTCGAGGTTTTGCGGCGGCCTCGGACGCTCGCGACACCGTGATCGGCCTCTGGCCTGCGCGCACGGTACGGCCGAGCGGCTGGGGCTGGGATGGGGACATCGTTTTCTCGCGCTCGAACGACAGCGGCCGAACCTGGACGGAGCCGGGGCCAGTGGCCGAACGTGCGCTGGTCGATGCCGCGCGCGATGATTTTCCAGCGATCGCAACGACTCGTCGTGGGAGTTGGCTTGCAGCTTGGCGAACCACCGATCCGTCATTTGCACCGGGCCTGACCGAGCCTGCCTTTGCAGCCAGCTTCTCCCTGGACGACGGAAACAGCTGGTCTCCGCCCGCACCACTGGCGCCCGCGGCGCTGGCCATGGATCCGTCGCTGCAGCTCGCGAGCCTGGTCGGCCGTCGACGCGCAGGTGGCGATCAATGGGCGGTCCTTTGGCGCACCGAGCGCGACGACGGCAGCAGCTCGCTCTGGCTGCAGACATCACCTTCGGCCTCCCGGTGCGGAAACGCGTTCATCGAATCGAGCGAAGAGTGCGACGACGGCAACGATGTCGAAGGTGACGGTTGCGATTCGAACTGCACAGCGAGCCACTGCGGGAATGGCGTGGTCGCGACGGACGAGGAGTGCGATGACGGCAACCGCTTTCCCGAAGATTCGTGCTCCCCGCGCTGCCGGACCACCTCATGCGGCGATGGGGTCACGCGTTGGGACACCGAGGAGTGCGATGACGGGAATGACGCCGTTTCGGACGCGTGCCTTCCGGCATGTGTCGCCAATCGCTGCGGCGACGGCTTCCTCCACTACGGCGTCGAGGAATGCGACGACGGCAACTACGGCTCCGGTGACGGCTGCGATCGCAACTGTCGGATCACCGCATGCGGCAACGGACATGCGACCGAGGGCGAAGCCTGCGATGACGGGAACTCCTCCAACGAGGATTACTGCCTGAACGACTGCAGCCTTGCCCGCTGCGGCGATGGTATCGTGCGCACCGGCGGTGGGAGCTGCCCGTATTGGGCGGACTCGTGCGCTGCCGAGCAGTGCGATGACGGCAATGACAATCCCACGGATGGCTGCCTCAACGACTGCATGCTGAGTCATTGCGGCGACGGCATCGTCACGGCGCTGGAGCCGTGCGACGACGGCAATTTCGAGAGCGGCGACGGCTGCGACGCCAACTGTACGCTCACGGCGTGCGGGAACGGCGTGACGACCGACGGTGAGCTCTGCGACGACGGGAACACAGCCAACGGAGACAACTGTTCGGCCGATTGCACAGGCTTTCCTGATGGCTGTGGAGACGCCGACGCAAGCGGCGGAGTGAACGCCGACGATGCGCAGCAAGTTGTCGGCAGCGCGGTCGGACTGGACGTTGCCTGCCCGCGCTGGGCGTGCGACGTCAACGGCAACAAGGCGATCACCGTCGTTGACGGCAGCCTCGTGCTCCAGAAGGCGGTGGGGATTGCGGTGGCAACCGACTGCAACGACCGCGTCGTGATCCGCCTCGAGACGCCTGCCCTGCTCGGCGCGCTTCAGCTCGAGATCGACCATCGGGTGGCTTCGGGCACGTTTTATGAAACGCGCGGGCAGGTCCGGTGCTCGCGACTGGCACCCGGGTTATTCGCCGCGGCCGATACCGGTAGTGTTCTTTCGCTCGGCTTCGTGTCGCTAGCCGGCATACAGGGGCCTGTCGATCTGGCCGAGTGCAGCTTCCGGCGTTTCGGTCCGCCCACGCCGAACGAGTTCGCCGTGACAGTGCTCGATGCTTCCTCCCCGGATTTCGAGCCGCCCAACGCGCCGCCGTGGATCCGCGTGAGCATCGAGTAGGACGTATGACTCCGAAGGCACGGCCCGTGCTTCTGTCCAGGCATGCGATGGTGGCTCATCTACACCCGTCATCGCCAACGCTGGTTCGGCATACAGAACGCTGCCTGCGGGTCGGCGAGGCTCGTAGGGCGGCCGGGGCCCATCGAGGAAGGGCCGTCGGCGAAACGGACGTCCCGTGGCATCGGTAACTGTTCCCGAGGACGTGATCACGGCTAGACGTACAACCCGCGCACGATTACGTCGGCCGGCTCGGGGCCTTCAGCGTGTTCGCGCTCCATGCCGCCATCCTCCGGTACCCGCCACCGCATGGTGGCCCTGACGGCGTGGGCACTCTTTCCAGCCGATCCGATCCCCGCTACGGTTTTCAGCATGCTCGCCAATGGAACGATCTGTGCGGTGGTAGGCTCTCGCCGCACGACGATTCGAGCTGTGTTAAGGAACGCGCGGATGCCCGCTGCGATGCTGGCGATCACGATGCTGTGGGCGCCGGTTGCCACCGCAGCAGGCCGCTTCGCCGTCGTCGCCAACGATGAGCTCGACGCCGACGGCACCATTCGCGTCTTCGACAGCGATGCTCCCTGGAACCAGGTCAAACCGCCGCTGACCGTGGGCGGCGACGCCGTGGTGCAGGAGAAGGGACGCCGGCTCTACGTGATCAGCCGGGGTGCGGGCACCCTTTCCGTCATCGCAAAAGCCGCATGGGAGATCCTCCACACCGTCGATCTCGGCACATCGCAGCCGCCCGACGACGTCGCCGTGGCGCATCGCCGCCGCCTCTACGTCAGCCGTCAGGGCGCGACCTCGCTCCTGCGCGTCGATCCACGAGCTGGCGTCATGGAGGAGGTCGTCGATCTGTCGCCGTTCGCCGACGACGACGGCATTCCCGACCTCGGCGCCATGATCATCGCGGGCGACCGGCTGTTCGTGCAGATCCGGCGCGCCAACCAGAAAGCTTCGGGCGGCCTGCAGACCCCGGCCTATCTCGCGGTCGTCGACCTGGACACCGAGCAGTTGATCGATGCCGATCCGAAATCGCCCGGCCTGCAGGCGATCGAGCTGGCCGGCACTGCGCCCAAGCACCGCATGCAGATCGTGGGCGATCGGCTGCTGCTGAGCGCTACCGGCGGCTTCTTCGACGCCGGCGGCATCGAGGCCATCGACCTGACCACTTTGATCAGCGAAGGAATCCTCATCGCGGAAGCCGACGGCGAGACCGGCGCCGATCTCGGCCCGTTCACCATGACTTCGCCCACTTCGGGATTTCTCGCCTACAGCACCGATCTGGACCTCTCCTCACACTTGAAACGCTTTTCCTTCGCCGAGGGAGTCGAGGAGGGACCCGAGCTTCACGTGTCGGTCGGTTTTGCCGTGCCGGCCATCGGCTTCGATGTGCGCAGCGGCAACGTCTTCGTTCCCGAAAGCATTTTCGGATCTGAGGGAATTCACGTCTTCGACGCACAACGCGGTGACCGGCTGACCGAGGCGCCTCTTCCTACGGGCGGCCGGCCCACCGACGTTCTGGTTCTTCGCCAGCCGCCGGTTTCTTCGGGCCAATGACCTGCCTGTGGGCGCCGGCCCATGCCACGATCGACTCATGGCGAGGCTGGCCCGCATCGCGATCACGACCGTCCTGACGGCGATGTGCCATGCCGGGTCGGCAACGGCGGATCCGGGCGACTGCTCGCAGCCCCAGACGCAGGGCCCCGTCCCCGCTGCCAGCGATTGCCTCGCCATCCTTCGTGTCGCCGTCGCACTGCGAACCTGCGACCCCTACCCCGCCTGCATCTGCGCGCCGAAGGGATCGCTTCCGACCACGGCCACCGATGCGTTGGTGTGCCTGCGAGTGGTCGTCGGCAGCTTCGACGATCCCAGCTGCCCGTGCGATGCGACGACGACGACCCTCGCCCCGATCACCACGACCACACCTGACACGACAACGACGACATCGACCAGCGTAACGACGACGACGGTGCACGTGACGACAACGACTCTCGCACAGACGACCACGACGCTGCCGATCACGACCACCACGACCGAGGTCACGACGACGACGCTGCCGGCGCCGACGACCACTCTCGCGCAGCCCACGACCACCGCCGGCCTCACCACGACGACCGCCGCGCCGACCACGACGACCGCCGCGCCGACCACGACGACCACGCTTTCGGCGCAAGACCTGGACAACGACGGCTGGGCAAGCACCGATGGCGATTGCTGCGAGCTCGTGACCGACGGCTGCAGCGAGCCCGATCAGGTCAACCCTGGCGCTTTCGACTTTGGCGGTGACGGCGTGGACGACGACTGCAACGGCACCGCCGACGACGGCGCAGCCGTGTGCGACGTCGCTCTGGCATCGAACTCGAGCAATCCGATCGACTACGCCAAGGCGCTCGGCCTGTGCACGCTAACCACGCAGGATGTGCCGCTGCCCGAGCGGCGCGCGGGACTGATCTCGGCAGGCTTTTCGCTGACCGACGGCACCGGCACCCCGGCAGCCGCCTCACGGTCGATCCGTCCCATGTTTGGCGGCGTGTTGCCGCAGCAGGGCGTTGCCGCCGTCGTGCTTTCCACGGGCAACGCGGCAGCGCCGGGGCAGACGAATCCGAATTTCATCGCGTTCGAGGAAGGAGCCGACAAGGACACGATGTCGCCCTTCCCCGCCGACTGGCTCGAAGCCAACGGCGGCGAGGTGCCGAGCACTACCAATTGCCCGTCGAGCGTCGGGGATCAGGCTCTGGACCCGGTGATGCTCGAGCTGCTCGTGCGTGTTCCTACCAACGCGCGCTCGCTCAGCCTGAACCTCAACTTCCTGACGGCGGAGTTTCCCGAGTGGATCTGCACGCAGTACCACGACCTTTTCGTGGTGCTGCTCGACTCGACCGCCGCCGGCAATCCCGCGGACGAGAACCTGGCCGTCTACCACTCCCCCGAAGGCGATCCCTACCTCGTGGGCGCCGGCCTGGCGCAGAATGCGACCGGACTTTTCCGTCAATGCCGCAACGGCGTGACCGGCTGCGAGCGGTTGCAAAGCACGAGCTCGATCTCCACGTGCATCGGCCAGAACGAGCTGACGCAGAGCGGTTTCGATCAGGATTCCGACAACGGCTGCCAGCCCGGGGACAAGGTCGGCGGCGGCACCGGCTGGCTCACCGCTGCCGGCAACGTGACGCCGGGCGAGATCGCCAGGCTTCGCATCGCGATCTGGGATACCTCCGATCCCTATTTCGACTCGGTCGCCGTCATCGACAACCTGCGATGGAGCCGCGCGGCGACCGAAGCCGGAACCGTGCCGTAAGAACCCTGCGCAGCGGCTCAGGCAACGCTCAGTCGCTCGAGTCGCTCCACTTGCCGTTCTTGCTCGAGGCCGGTGCGCTGAACTGTGCGCTCCAGCATGCATCGGTCGAACTGTTCTCGAGCTGGACGAAGACCGGATCGGGAGACTGGCCAAGTGGCAGCGCGGGCACGGTGAGCGCGGCGCCGCGCGCCTTCAGGTTCAGCTTGGATTTGCCGGCGGCGCCAGCCTTGATGCCGAAGCCGGTGACGCCGCGGTTGGTGCCGGTCTTGTCCTTGAACTTGAAGCCGTTGCCCGTCTGCTTCCAGCACGGCTTGCCGCTGCAGTCGCCGCCGGCGGGCAGCGTGATCGAGACGATCTGCTCGCCACTGCCGTCGTAGATGCACATCGTGTACTCGGTCGCATCGAGCGGGTCGCCGAGAGCTGCGACGTCGACTTCCTCGCCCTTGCTCCACTTCCACGCCAGCGCGTTCTTGTCGGGCAGACCGTCGCGGCTCGAGAGCTGCAGCTTGCCCTTGCCGCTGGCACCGGTGGCGCAGTCGTCGCGAGGCGCGACCGGGCACGGCAGATCACGGAAGGCCAGCACGAACCCCTGATTCATCACGGCGCCGATGTCGCCGTTAGGAGCAGCCAGGAACGCGACATCCGGCGCCGCGGCAACGTAGAGCCCGAGCGACTGGACTCCGGCAGGATCGGCGGCGTCCAGACGACCGCCGTCCGAAATCTGTCCGATCCATCCCGTCGCCGGCTTCTCGAAGCGGTAACCGGCGCCGATGGCGTCGGCCGCAGCGGCGCCGACGACGAGAACGTCGCCGGCCATGTCGACGTCCGATCCGAAGTGATCGCCGCCGCCGCCATCTGCCGCGATCACGGTTGCCGTCTCGGTCAGGGTTCCCGCCCAGCCGCTGAGGGGTTTGCTCCACAGGTAGACCTGCCCCTGCGTGCCGAATGCGACGGTGCGCGTGCGAACTCCGGCGACCACGACGTCGCCTTCGACGTCCATGCCGTCCAGACCCAGCTGATCGCCCGCGATGCGGTCGGATGCCAGCAGCTTGGCGGTATGAGTGACGGTCGTGACCCAGGTCGGGCCGGGCTTCTCGAACAGATAGAGCGCGCCTGCACCCGAGTCGCGTGCACCGGCGCCGGCCACGATGACGGTGCCGCTGATACCGACCTCGCTGCCGAACTGGTTGCCGCTGACGATCTCGAAGCTTCCCAGCGTCGCAGTGGGCGACGTCGCATCGGTCCAGCCACCGCCAGGCCGCTCGTAGACGAAGACGGTGTTCTCGCCCGGTGCGCCCACGGCAACCGTAGTGCCGTCAATCGCGATGCTGTCGCCGAAACGCTCGCTGCCGTTGAGGCTGCTCGCCAGGAGCTTGGCCGTCTCCGTCGCATCGGTCCAGCCGCCTGGTGGTTTGACGAAGACGTAGGCCGCGCCCGAGTCGGTCCCTTCGGTGTCCTCGCCCGCGGCCCCCGCCACGATCGTGTCGCCGTCGATCGCGACGCTCGAGCCAAGCGCGTCGCCGAGCTCGCCATCGGAGGCCGTCAGTTTGGCGACCTGCACCAGGTCGCCAACCCATCCCGCGACCGGCCTGACGTACACATAGAGCGCGCCCTGACCAGCAACCCCGTTGATGTCGGCAGCGCCTACGCCGACCACGAGCGTGTCGCCGTCGTAGGCGACCGTTCCGAACCGATCATCCTGCGCGCCGTCGGCGGCGGTAAGGAATGCCGACTCTCGCCACTCGGCGTGGGCCGGGGCCGCTGCCGACAGTAGCGCCAGCGCGAGCACGAGGACGCTTCGAGAGCGGGCTTTTAGCAGATGGATCTGAAACTTCATCGTGACTTCCTCCCCGTGGCGTGGCCGCGCTCTGGCGGGCGCCTGGCAACATCATTCCGTTTTGATGGTCGTGCGTTTCGGTTCGCGGCCACCGCCGAGATTCTGGCGGACGAGCCGGACTAGCGAGCCGCCGAGTCGTGGCACGCTCCGCTGACGTAGAGGCGGCTGAACCGACTACTCTGCTCCTACTCCCACTCCACCGTCGCCGGCGGCTTGGTCGAGATGTCGTAGACGACGCGGCTGACGCCGCGCACCTCGTTGGCGATTCGCGAAGCCGTGCGCGCAAGGACGTCGGGCGGAAAGCGGAACCAGTCCGCGGTCATGCCGTCCTCGCTGACGATCGCGCGCAGCGCCACCACCTGGTCGTAGGTGCGATAGTCGCCCTGCACGCCCACGGTCCGCACCGGCAGCAGCACCGCGAAAGCCTGCCAGATCTGGTCGTAGAGCCCGGCGCGGCGGATCTCGTCGATGAAGACGGCGTCGGCTTCGCGAAGCGTGGCCAGCGAAACCTCCTCGATGGGCCCGAGCACGCGCACTGCCAGTCCGGGTCCGGGAAACGGATGACGCCACAGCAGCTCGTGCGGCAGGCCCAGCACCGCGCCAGCTGCGCGCACCTCGTCCTTGAAGAGCTCGCGCAGCGGTTCGACCAGCGACAGGTTCATCTTCTCGGGAAGGCCGCCGACGTTGTGATGGCTCTTGATCGTGGCCGACGGTCCCTTGACCGACACCGATTCGATGACGTCGGGATAGAGCGTTCCCTGCCCCAGGAACGTCGCCTGCGCCCTGCCCGCTCGCGGCCTCAGCGCCGCCTCCTCGAACACCTCGATGAACACGCGGCCGATCGTCTTGCGTTTCTGCTCGGGATCCTCGATGCCGCGCAGCGCGCCGAGGAAGCGCGCCGAGGCATCGACGTAGACGAAGTCGTCGCCGAAGCGCGGGCCGAGCATGCCGCGCACCTGCTCGGCCTCGTCCTTGCGCAGGAGACCGTTGTTGACGAAGACGCACGTCAGCTGGCCTGGCACGGCCTTCTCGATCAGCGCGGCGGTGACCGTCGAGTCGACGCCGCCGCTGATGCCGCACACGACCTGGCCGCTCCCGACCTGGGCCCGGATGCGTGCGACCGCGCTCTCGACGTAGCTCTCCATCGTCCAGTCGGCCTGCAGCCCGACGATGCGGAAGAGGAAGTTCTCGAGCACTTCGCGGCCGCGCTGCGTGTGCACGACCTCGGGATGGAATTGCACGGCGTACTGGCGCTTGCCCTTGTGCCGAAGCGCAGCCAGCGGCGAGTTGCCGCTGCGCGCGATCGATTCCCAGCCTTCGGGCAGCTTCTCGAGCCGGTCGCCGTGGCTCATCCAGACGGTGGTCGGCTCGCCGACGCCGAAGCCGTGGAAGAGATCCTCGTCGACGTCGACGTGCAGCTCGGCGCAGCCGTACTCGCGATGCGAGGACCGCGCGACCACGCCGCCACCGGCAACGCCGAGGATCCCCATGCCGTAGCAGATGCCCAGAAGCGGCACGCCGGCATCGAAGATCGCCGGCGAAGGCGATGGTGCGCCCTCGTCGTAGACGCTTGCCGGACCGCCCGAAAGGATGATCGCCTGCGGCGCCAGCTCGCCGATCTTCTCGGCGGTCAGATTGAAGGGATGGATCTCGCAGTACACCCGGGCCTCGCGCACTCGGCGCGCGATGAGCTGGGTGTACTGGCTGCCGAAGTCGAGGATCAGGACCATCGACACAGAGCTACTCTCGCTGATAGTTGGGCGGCTCTTTCGTCATCGTCACGTCGTGGACGTGGCTTTCGGAGAGGCCGGCCGGTGAGACGCGCATGAAGCGCGCCTTGGTACGCAGCTCGGCGAGGCTTGCCGCGCCGATGTAGCCCATGCCGGCCTTCAGGCCGCCGACGAGCTGATGAAGGATCGGCGCGATGTTTCCCTTGTACGGCACGCGCCCTTCGATGCCTTCGGGAACCAGCTTGATGTCCTCGGTCTCCTGCTGCGAGTAGCGGTCCTTGCTCTGTCCGCCGCGCATCGCCTCCAAAGATCCCATGCCGCGGTACACCTTGTAGGTGCGGCCCTGGTACAGCACGGTCTCGCCCGGGCTCTCTTCGGTTCCGGCCAGCAGGCTGCCGATCATCGTCGCGCTGGCGCCTGCCGCCAATGCCTTGGTGATGTCGCCGCTGTAGCGCACGCCGCCGTCGGCGATGATCGGAACGCCGGCGTCGTCGGCCGCCGCGCACGCATCGGCGATCGCGGTCAGCTGCGGAATGCCCACGCCCGAGATCACGCGCGTCGTGCAGATGGAGCCCACGCCCATGCCGACCTTGACGCCGTCGGCGCCGGCGTCGATCAGGGCCTGGGTGCCGTCGCGCGTGGCCACGTTGCCGCCAATCACCTGAAGATCGGGGAACGCCTTCTTGATCTCCGCCACGGTCTCGATGACGTTCTTCGAGTGCCCGTGGGCGGTGTCGACCGCCACGACGTCGACGCCTGCTTCGACCAGACAGCGCACGCGCTCGGTGCGATCGGGACCGACGCCGACGGCCGCTCCGACGAGCAGGCGTCCGTGCGTGTCCTTGGATGCGCTGGGAAACTCGATCGCCTTCTGGATGTCCTTGACGGTGATCAGGCCCTGCAGGCGCCCCCCCTCGTCCACGACCAGAAGCTTCTCGATGCGGTGCCGGTGCAGGAGCGCGGTGGCATCTTCCATCGTGATGCCGGCACGCGTGGTGATCAGCTCCTCGCTCGTCATCAGCTCGCTGACCCGCCGCGACAGGTTGCGCTCGAAGCGCACGTCGCGGTTGGTCAGGATGCCGACCAGCCTCTGTCCCTCGATCACCGGAAGACCGCTGATTCCATGCTGTCGCATGATCTCGAGCGCTTCCGAGAGCGGCGCCTGAGGCTCGATGGTGACGGGATCGCGCACCATCCAGCTCTCGCTCTTCTTGACGCGCGCGACCATCGCGGCCTGCTCCTGCACATCGAGGTTTCGATGGATGAAACCGATGCCGCCCGAGCGCGCCATCGAGATGGCGGTGCGCGACTCGGTGACCGTGTCCATCGCGGCCGAGATGAGCGGAATGTTCAGGCGGATCCTGCGCGTCAGTCGAGTGCCGACGTCAGCTTGTGCGGGAAGGATCGAAGAGGCCCCAGGGACGAGGAGAACGTCGTCGAAGGTCAGGGCCTCGCGCAAATTCTCCAGGGGTTCCATGTTCTCTTGTAGCCAGGCGTGCGGCGCGTTGCAAAGAAGAATCCGCGCGAAGAAGGCAGGCTGTGCAAAGTCCGGCCCGTGCTGGGGGCCGAAGAGGCGACGTCGCCAGCGCGTGGGCGACCGGGTACGCATGCTCGGTAACGCGGTATCGCCAACAGTGCAGCTGCCATGCGAACATCCTGGCCACTGCGCACGGGAACTGGCACCGGCCGCGTGGCGCAGATACGAACTCGTCGTGATCCGTCCTTACCAGCAGCTTGCGCCGCGTATCCATCCGAGCGCCTGGATCGCGCCGAGCGCCCACGTCATCGGCGAGGTCGAGATCGGGCCGCAGTCCTCCATCTGGTACGGGTGCGTGGTGCGAGGCGACATCTTCCACATCCGCATCGGCGCGCGCACCAACGTGCAGGACCAGAGCGTGCTGCACGTGACGCACGATCGCTATGCCACCATCCTACACGACGACATCACCGTCGGTCACCGCGTGGTGCTGCACGGCTGCACCATCGAGAGCGGCGCGCTCGTCGGCATCGGCGCCATCGTGCTCGATCAGGCGGTGATCGGCGAAGGCGCCCTGGTCGCGGCCGGATCGCTGGTGACGCCGGGGACCAAGATCGCCGCAGGCATGGTCGCGATGGGAGCGCCGGCTCGCGTGGTGCGCGAGGTGACCGATGCCGAGCGCGCGTGGATGCAGGAGTCGTCGCGCAACTACGTGTCGTACGCGGCAAGGCACGCAAGCAGCGCGCCCTGACACGCACGGGTCGGCGGTCCCGCGCCTTTTTTCGGCCGCCGACGCAGATTTCGACTTGCCGAACCGTGCGCCCTTTGGTCAAAAGGGCGGATGGGGATTTCACGAACAGCTCACGATTGGCGTTCCATGGGGGCAGGATTGGCATCGGTGCTCGGGCTGATGCTGGGCCTGGGGAACGTCGCCGGCGCCGCCACGCCGCGCATCGTCAACGGCCTTGCCACCCACGATTTTCCGACCACGGGCGCGCTCCTGCACAACCCGGACGGTCCCATCACGCCATCGACGGCGGGTTCCTGGTGCAGCGGCACGCTGATCGGGTGCAGCACCTTCCTGACGGCCGCCCACTGCGTCGAAGACAGCGGCGACGAGGACCAGTACTGGGTCTACCTGCAGCACGGCGGCATCTACGAAGTCGCCGACGTCATCGAGCATCCGGGCTACGACGGCGACAGTGGCAACGACATCGCCATCCTCAAGCTGGCCACGCCGGTCGAAGGCATCGACCCCACCGCCATCAACACGACGCATGACCTGGACGCGATGGGGGTCGGCCTGGACGGCGTCATCGCCGGCTTCGGGCAGACCTCGGGCAGCGGCAACGACTACGGCATCAAGCGTTACGGCGACGTCGTCACGGCCGACTGCGACACGGCCGAGACTGGCGGGGAAGGCAACGACAAGCTGGTCTGCTGGGACTATGCGTCGCCGGTCGGCGCTCCGGGCGAGGACTCCAACACCTGCAATGGCGACTCGGGCGGTCCGCTGTTCATGACTTTCGGCGGCTCGACCGAAGTGGTCGGCGTGACTTCGGCGGGTTCCGCCGCCGATTGCCTGCCGCTCGATCACAGCTGGGACGCCAGCGTCTACTTCAACCGCGCCTACATCCAGGCGCAGCTCGGCGCGGATTCGACCGCGGCGTGCGGCGACCTGCCGGTGGTCGGCGATCCCGAGGTCACCATCACCGAGCATTCGGGAACGCTGAGCAGCGCCAATGCCACCGACAGCTACGTGGTCGCACTGACCGGAACGCCGAGTCTGGTGCGCTTCACGTTCAACGGCGAGGACAGCGGCGCGTTCAAGTCGAGCCTGTACGTGAAGGCGGGCAACGGCGTCGCGGGCCCCGGCAACTTCGACTGCAAGGTCGATGGCGGGGTCGTCTTTGCCGGCTGTGAGATCAGCGATCCAGCGCCGGGCAACTGGTCCATCACCGTCCAGCGCAGCACCGGCACCGGGGACTACCAGATCACCACCACCGAGTTTGCGGGTGAGCCTCCGGTGTGCGGCGACAACCAGGCGACCGGCGGCGAGGAGTGCGACGGCACCGATCTCGGCGAGTGCGCCGTCGGACCGTGCATGGCCTGCTCCTGCCCTGCTCCGGTGTGCGGCAACAATGTCGTCGAGAGCGGCGAGGAGTGCGACGGCACCTCCGATGCGGCCTGCGACGGCTTGTGCTCGGGCTGCGCGTGCCCGTCTCCGATGTGCGGCAACGATGTCCTCGAGAGCGGCGAGGAGTGCGACGGCGATGCCGACGATGCCTGTCCCGGCGCCTGTGCCGGCGACTGCAGCTGCGACCTGGGCTGCTCGACCGACGACCTCTACGGCCTGTCGATCCTCTCGGATGCGCTGCGCTTCCGGTACAAGGGCTACCTCTACGACATGAGCGCCAACCATGCGGACCTGGATCCGCGAAACGGCGTTGCGCTCGAGATCACCGATGGCAACGGCACGGTCTCGATGGCGATTCCGGGAGGGGATCTCGGCTGGATCCGTTCGCGGCCCGAGGTCGGCAAGTTCAAGTGGAAGGGCGACGGAGCCATCGACGGCCTGACGCGCGTCAAGTTCCAGCGCAGGCTCGGCTTCGCCAACGACTACTGGCAGATCCAGATCAAGGGGCGCTCGGTTCCGGGTGGCGGCGACATCGACGTCAGCGAGGTTCTCGACTTCACGCTGACGGTCGACGGGACCTGCCACACCGAGACGTGGTGAAAAAGGGGGCAGTGAGGCGAAGCCGGCTCACCGGGGACCATTTCATCGCAGCTCGCACGCTCGCCGCTGGACTTGCCGACGGCCTGAAGTGCCGGAAAAGGTGCCGCGCCTGTCTGTGCAGCAGAGCCAGGTGACCCCTTCTCCCGTTTTTCTACGGCGCTGCCTGGCCGGAGTCCGGGTCGATCATCAGGGACGAGACGTTGACGACCTCGAAGTCGTCACCGGTCAGGTCGCGGAGCTCGCGTAGCTCGTCGTTGTCCCAGCGCGAGTCGGGAGCGCCGCTGATGTACCAATCGCTGCCGTTGTCGGCGAGCATCAGGCCGTACTTCTTCATCGCCGTCATGATGATCTGCGTCGTCGGCGAATAGCCCGAGATATCGAACCCCGACTTCAGCCGTACGCGGATCCCCATCGGCGGCAGCCCCGGATCGGTCTGGCTGCTGGCGTAGTGACGGGCAGGCCACACGTACCCGCGCTGCGTGACGGCTGCGGTGAAACGGATGGCGTGCGTGATCTCGCCTGCCACGATCTCGTCGTAGCGGATCAGGCCCGGAAGGATCGGAAGGCCCGCCGCGTCGGCCGACGTCCACGTGTCGGGTCGCAGCACGTTCGAGCTCAGGTTGAAGACCGCGCCGCTGCCGGCGCTCCAGGAGGCGCCGCCATTCTGGCGCTTGGATGCGTAGACCTCGAACAGCTCGCAGGTGTTCTCCTGCACCAGGATCACGTGCGCGTCGCCCTTGCCCTTGCTCGGCTTGCTGCCGCCTCCCTCGACGGCCACCAGCGGTGGAATCGGGTACGGCCCCGGATCGCTCTCGTCGTCGTAGAGGAAGGAGATCGGAACCTCGGGCTGCGTCGCGGAGATGACGACGTAGGGGATGCCGATCAGGCCGTTGCGGTAGAGACCCGATCCGAAGTCGGGGTGGACGGTGCCATCGCGCCCGATGCTGTCGATCCAGTCCTCGGAGGAGGCGTGCACCGGCATCGAGGAGATGTCGCGGTTCCAGATGTTGTCGGCCGGCAGCACGGCGCAAGGCGGCGCTTCGGAAGAAGGGACGCAGCGCTTGATCCAGACGCTGCACTGCTCGGCGCCGTCGTCGCCCAGGTAGAGCGTGCAGCTGGGCGGCGCGGTGGTGCGCTCGGGCTCGCCGATCGCCGCAAGGGCGCAGTTGCGCATCGTATCGCCGACCAGGCAGCTCCCGGCGCCGTCGAAACTCTCGGTTTCGCCGTCGTAACGCACGCCCCAGCGCGGCGTTCCGACCACGTCGCGAGCGCTGACCGCGATGACGCCATCGATGGACTTGGCCTTGCAGTGCGTGACGGCGGCTGCCGGAGCGGCGATCAGCAGCGGGCACGCTGCGGCAGCGACGATGAGACGGTGATGTGCGCGATCGATCATCGCGCGACCATAGGTGGCGCGCTCATTCGGTGTCAACGAACGCAAAGGGGTCGATGCGCGAAAAAGCGACCTCTCGGCTTACTACGTCTTCAGAGCCCGCGACGGGCGCGGCGGTCTTTGATGCAGGAGCTGGACGTGCGGGCTGCGCCGTACGCCTTCGGCACGGCCAGCCCCCGCGCTCGTCAGCCGTGCGGCCGCAGCTCGGCCGGAACGTCTCGCTTGAAGAAGTCGCGTGCGGCGCCACTCTTGTTGCGCAGGTACGTCGAGGCGCTGGAGGCCAGCCGCAGCAGGAAGCGCGGCTCGCGGATCATCAGCGCCGCCAGTCCGCGCAGCACGTCGGGACGCTGGTAGAACGTGCGATAGCACTGCTCGAAGTAGGTCTCGAGGATTTCGACCGACAAGCCGTGGGGGACGAACACGAAGTTCATCGCGTTCATCTCTTCCCAGTTCTCCTCGAAGTGTCCGTGCTGATGGATCGTCGGATACGCGGGCGTGCCCGGATACGGCGTGAACTTGGTGATCTGGGCCATGTCGAGCTCGACGGTGCGCAGGAAGTCGAGCGTCTCGGCCAGACTGTCCAGGCCCTCGGTGGGATGGCCGAGCATGACGTAACCCTTGGCGCGGATACCGGCCTGGCGCGTCATGCGCAGCGTCTCGCGCATCTTCGGGATCTTCACCTCGTGCTTGACCACCTGAAGGACGCGCTGCGAGCCCGACTCGATTCCATAGTTGATCTGCCAGCACCCCGCTCTCTTCATGAGCTGCAGTGCCGGCAGGTCGAGCAGGTTCGGGTGGCTGGCGCAGCTCCACGTGAAGCGGAAGGCGTTGTCGAGGAAGGCGTGGCACATCTCCAGGACACGGTCCTTGCGCACCGTAAAGAGGTCGTCGACGAACAGGATGTGCCGGACGCCCAGGCTTTCCAGATGCCGGCACATCTCGACGACGTAGGCGACGCTGTGCATGCGTCCCTTGCGGCCCGAGGTCGAGCGATCGCAGAACGTGCACGAGAAAGGACAGCCGCGCGAGGTGATCAGGGATGCGACCGGCGTATGCGGATAGCTGAAGAGCGTGGGCGCGTGGTGGTGGGGAAAATCGGCGAGAAGGTCCCAGGCCGGCATCGGCAGGTCGTCGAGATCGTCGATGAACGGCGCGCGCGGATTGGCTGCGATCGCGCCGCCGGCGCCGCGATAGGCCAGGCCCTGCACGTTCTCGATCGGCGCATCGTTCTCGAGACGGTCGAGCAGGTCGAACAGCGAGTGCTCGCCTTCGCCGGCGATGCCGTAGTCGATGTCGGGAAACGCCTCCAGCGTCCTTTCCGGAACGGCGCTGACATGAGCGCCACCGACGATGGTGACTGCGTTCGGGAGCGCGGCCTTGACGCGTGCGGCCAGCCGCGACGCGTTGGTGACCGAGATGGTCGTGGCCGAGAAGCCGACGTAGTCGGGCTGCAGGGCGATGATCCGCGCCGCGACGTCGTCGAGCGGCCTGCCCTGCTCCTTGGCGTCGATGAGATGGACCCGGTAGCCCTTGGTCCGCGCCACCGCTGCCAGGATCAGCATCCCCATGCCGGGAATGGTCTCCTCGCCTTTTCGAAGACCGTCCAGGCTGCGGTCCCAGAAGATGTAGGGCGGCTCGCAAAAGACGATGGTCTTGCCGCGATCGGGGCTGGTAGGGAACGGCATCGCCTCGTCTATAACACGCCATCGGTGCGGCAGCACTCGCGGCGGCGCATGGGTGGCGGGAATGTCATGCGGTCCCAAAGCGCGCGGTGGGTTTAAGGGGACAGTCCCCTTAACGTTAAGGGGACTGTCCCCTTAAACTGCTCCGCGTGCGGCGGTCGGTGTGCGCGACGCGGCCGGGGCCGCGCGGCAAGGCTTTTCCTGTGCGGCTGCCCGTGTAGATAGACGGGATGGAGGTCCCTATGAACCGCTCCTATCCACTGCTTACCGCAACCATGTTCACCATCGCGCTGGCCGCCGGCTGTGCTTCCAAGAGCCGTACGGCAGCCGACGAGGCTCCGCCGCCGCCTGCTCGCGAGGTGCGCGAGGCTGCGCCCGAAAGAGCGCCGGCTGCCAAGGCGCCGGCCGCCAAGAAAGGTGCGACCACGGCTCCGGCGGGCTCGGCGCTCTCGAAAATCACGCGCGGCATGCCGCACACCGAGGTCGAGCGCATCCTTGGCCAGCCCGACAGCCAGCGGAACTACGAGACCGGCAAACGCTGGATTCCCGGCTACGGCGCGGCAGGCCAGGACAACTTCCGCACCGAGTACATCTATCGCGGCGTCGGCCGCGTCACGTTCAGCCGCAACGACTATACGGGCAGCCTCAAGGTGCTGCGCGTGGACGCCGATCCCAACATCTGAACCACGAAACCGGGGTCAGGTACGGAATCGTGAATCCTCCGATTCGCGTTCGGTGCCTGACCCCTCCTGCCTGCTTCAGCGCTTGCCGTCCTCGTCGCGCTTGCCGTGCGAGGAGCGGCGCACCAGCCGCAATCGCAGCGGCGTTCCAGTCAGATCGATCTCTTCGCGGAAGCAGCGCTCGATGAAGCGCTGGTACTCCTCGGGCACCTGCGCGCGGTTGGTGAAGATGTCGATGCTCGGCGGGCGCACGGCGGTCTGCGTTCCGTAGAAGAACTTGGCGCGTCCGGCGCCCAGCACCGGAGGCTCGCGCCGCGCCACGGCCTCGCCGATGACGCGATTGACCTCGGCGGTGGCAATGCGCCGGTTGTGCGCGCGATGCGCACGATCGATCAGGCGGAATGCCTCGTCGATCCCGCGGCCCTGCCTGACCGACATCGGCGCCAGAGGAACCGGCGCCAGCGTGGGGTAGGAGCCGCGGATCTGCCGTTCCACCTCGCTGACGCGCGCCGGCTCGACCAGATCGATCTTGTTCAGCAGCAGCACCAGCGCCCTGCCCTCGCTCCATGCGCGGTTGGCGATGCGCGCGTCCTGGTCGGTCAGCCCCTCGGTGGGCTCGATCAGCAGCGCCACGACGTCGGCGCGATCGATGGCCTCGATGCTGCGCCGCACGCTGATGCGCTCGATGCCTTCTTCCACGCGCGAGGGCCGGCGCATGCCGGCGGTATCCAGCAGCACGTAGCGCCGCCCGCGCCGCTCGATCTCGATGTCGACGACGTCGCGCGTCGTGCCCGGACGGTCGTCGACGAGCGAGAGCTCGCTGCCGGCCACGTGGTTGAGCAGCGAGGACTTGCCGACGTTGGGACGGCCGACGAAGGCCACGCGGATCGGCCTCGCTGCGGCGACTGCCTCGCTCGCTGCGGCCTGCTCGGCGGTGATCTCCTGGCGCGCACCGTCGCGCTTCTTGCGCGTGGCGCTGCGACGATCGGAGGAACGGGAGGTCTGGTCGTCGCCGTTGGCGCGGCCATCCTCTGCGGATACCTCGCCGCCTGCGTCGTCCTCGCCGGCTTCGGCGCCGTCGTCGTCCGGAGGCTCGGCGCCGTCGCGAGCTTCTTCGTCCGAGACGCTGTCATCGGCAAGCCGCGCGCCACGCTCGGCCAGGATCCGCTGCGCCTCTTCGACGATGGCCATGCGCAGCTCGGTCATCCCCTGCCCGTGCTCGGCCGAGATGGTCAGCGGCGGGTCGATGCCGAGCGCGCAGAATTCGAGCGCCGTGTCTTCGCCGGCGCGGCCTTCGGCCTTGTTGGCGATGTAGAGAGCCGGGACGCCGCTTCGCGCGACCAGCTCGACGCTCTCGCGGTCGAGCGGGCTGAGGCCTTCCTTGGCATCGAGTAGCACGACCAGGAGGTCGCTGGCGTGGATCGCCCGCACCGTGTGCTCGTGGACGCGGTCGGCCAGCGCGATGGCCTGCTCGCCGCCGAGGCCGCCGGTGTCGACGAGGTCCAGCTCCAGGCCGTCCCAGGTCACGGGCTCGCTGATCGGATCGCGGGTGACGCCGGGGGTATCCAGGGTGATCGCGCGCCGCTTCCGAATCAGGCGGTTGAACAGCGTCGACTTGCCGACGTTGGGCCGCCCGACGATGGCCACGCGAAGACGGCGGGCGGTCATGACGAGACTCGGACTTGGCTGGCGGAACCGGGCGGCAGGCAGGCGAACATGATCGAGCCGTGGTGACCGAGAAACCACGCGATGTCCATTAAGGGGACAGTCCCCTTAAGGTTAAGGGGACAGTCCCCTTAATCTGCGGGGTGCGGTGGCATCGGGCTCGAACGGATCGATCACGGCATCCCGTGGCGCCTCGGTGCTGGCGAAGCGATGGTCGAGAGCCTCGCGGCTAAGCCTGCGAATTGCCAGAACTGCGTCGATCGCAAGGGCCGCCCCGGCCTCGCCCGCGAACAGGCCACGCACGTCCACTGCGGCGTTACGCTGGGCACGCGAGGCGAGCAGAAACCGCGTTTTCAGTACCTGACCCCTTTCCTACAGCCCGAGCTCTTCGAGGAACCTCGGGTCGTCCTGCCAGCCGGGCTTCACCTTGACGAAGAGCTCGAGGAAGACGGGGCGATCGAGGAGGTCCTCGATGGCCTTGCGCGCTGCCACCCCGACGGCCTTGATGCGCGCGCCGCCCTTGCCGACGATGATGCGCTTGGAGGACTCGCTATCGGTGAAGATCGTCGCGCTGATCGAGGTGTTGCGCGGCTTGTCCTCGAACACGTCGATGACCACGGCCACGCGATAAGGCAGCTCGCGCTCGAGCTGCAGGAAGAGCTGCTCGCGCACCAGCTCGCCGACCAGGAAGCGCTCGGTCTGGTCGGTGAGCTGGTCGGGCTCGAAGAAGAAGTCCGATTCCGGCAGCCGCGACGCCAGCAGATCGAATAGCCTGGCCACGCCGTCGCCCGTCTTGGCGCTGAGCGGAAAGATCTCGGCGCCCGGCACCAGCGCGGCGAGCTCCTGGATCATCGGCAACAGCCTCGGCTTGGGCGTGATGTCGGTCTTGTTGATGACGACGATGGTGCGCGCCGGATCCAGGTTCTCGGCCTCGACGCGATCGACGGTGCGGATGCCGCGCGTGCCGTCGATCACCCAGCAGACCAGGTCGGCTTCGCGAACGCCTGCGCGGGCGTGTGCGTTCATGCGATCGTGCAGCAGGCCCTCGCTCTTGTGCAGGCCCGGCGTGTCGCAGAAGACGACCTGCACGTCGCCGCGGGTCTCGACCCCGAGCAGGCGCGTGCGCGTGGTCTGCGGCTTGGGCGTGGCGATGGCCAGCGGCCGGTCCAGCATGCGATTGAGCAGCGTGGACTTGCCGACGTTGGGCGCTCCGGCGATGGCCACATAGCCGGCGCGACGAACCGGCGCTGACGCCTCTTGATCGGACATGGTCTCTCCTCGGCCGGCGATGCCGGGCAAGCCGACCGGCTCGCCGCCGCATCTCAAGCTTCGCTCTTTTCCTTGATGGCAGCCACGGCCGCCTGCGCCGCCATCTGCTCGGCCGATTTGCGGTTGGGGCCCTCGCCCTGCGCCAGCGACTCGCTGCCCAGGCGGATGGCCACCTGGTAGTGGCGCTGGTGGTCGGGCCCCGACACCGACAGCACGGTGTAGGTGGGAGTGGTTCGGTACAGGCGCTGGGTCAGCTCCTGCAACTCGGTCTTGTAGTCGGTGCCGGACGGAACCGCGTTGGTGATCTGGTCGGCGAAGGTCCGCTCGACCACCGCGCGGGCGGCAGGATATCCGCCATCCAGGAACACAGCCGCGACCACGGCCTCGTAGCTGTCGGCCAGAATGCGCGCCTTGTTCTTGCCGCCGCTGCGCGCCTCGCCTTTTCCCAGCCGGACCCAGCGTCCCAGATCCAGCTGGCGCGCCACGTGCGAAAGGCCGCGTGCGCTGACCAGGGCGGCGCGCATGCGCGTCAGCTCGCCTTCGGCGCAGCCCGGATGCTGGCGCATGATCAGCTCCGAGGTCGCCAGGTCGAGCACGGCGTCGCCGAGGAATTCGAGCGTCTGGTTGCTCTCGGCCGCCTCTTCGGTTGCCGCCGAGCTGTGCATCAGCGCGCGCTCGAGCAGCGTGCGGTCCTGGAAGGTGTAGCCGATGGCCTCTTCGAGAGAGGCCGCATTGCTCGGCTCCTCGTGACGGTGCGAGTGCTTGCTCACGCCAGCTCTCCCCTCAGGCGGTCGCCGTCTTCGCCGGCGATGCGAACGCTGGCGACCGTGTTCATCCATCGGTCGTCGGCCGAGCAGGTCACCGGCAGGTAGTGCTCCGAATAGCCGTCCAGGCCAGCGGCCTCGCTGCGGCGCCGGTTCTCGAACAGCACGCGCACGGTGCGGCCGAGGAAGCGGCGCCGGTACCTGGCGCGCAGCTCCGCGTCGAGCTCGCGCATCTGGCGCGCGCGGCCGTGCACGAGCGAGTCGGCCAGCGGCTGCCATCGCTTGGCGGCGGAGGTCGAGGTGCGCTGCGAGTACGGGAAGACGTGCAGGTACGATAGCTCGGCGTCGCGCAGGAAGGCCGCCGTGTTGTCGTACTCTTGCTGCGTCTCGCCCGGAAAGCCCGTCAGAAGGTCGGTGCCGATGCAGACGTCGTCGCCGACCCCTGCGCGCAGGCGATCGAGCGCCGCGGCCGCTTCGGCGACCGTATAGCGGCGCTTCATGCGCGACAGCACGGCGTCGTCGCAGGACTGAAGCGGCACGTGAAAGTGCGGGCAGAACAGCGAGGTGTCGCAGACGACGTCCAGGAAGCGATCGGTCAGCTCGGGCGGATCCACCGAGCTGATGCGCACGCGCAGCGGAGGTCGCCGCTCGGCGATGCATTCGAGAAGCCAGGCCAGATCGACCGGCGGGTCCAGATCGGCGCCGTAGCCGCCGAGGTGCACGCCGGTGAGCACGACCTCGCGGAAGCCCCGCGCGGCAAGCCGCTCGATCTCGTCGAGCACCACGCGCGCTTCGACGCTGCGGCTCCGGCCGCGTGCCACCGGCACGATGCAGAAGGTGCAGAACAGGTCGCAGCCCTCCTGCACTTTCACGAACGCCCGGCTGCGGCCCGAGAAACTGCTGATGCCCAGCGTGGCGACTTCGCTGGCATGGCGA
The DNA here is from genome assembly GCA_035626675.1 of Binatia bacterium. Lineage (GTDB taxonomy): Bacteria > Desulfobacterota > Binatia > UBA1149 > CAITLU01 > DASPNH01. The sequence goes on along the minus strand of DASPNH010000006.1, from coordinate 21,256 downwards.
AGATCGGAAACCGACACCTTGCTGGCGAGCTCGCCGGCAACTGCCGAGAGCAGATCGGGCAGCCGTCCCAGCCCGACGACATAGTCGACGTAGTCCAGCTCGGCGATCGATGCCGGGCTGACCTGCGCGTAGCAGCCGGTCATGATGACGCGCGCATCCGGATTGGTTCGGCGGGCGCGGCGCGCAAGGCGGCGCGAATCGGCGTCGGCACGATCGGTGACGGTGCACGAGTTGACGACGTAGGCGTCGGCATGATCGCCGAACTCGACCTGCGACCAGCCACGCTCGCCGACGAGCTTCTCGAACACCGCCGTGTCGTACTGGTTGACCTTGCAGCCAAGGGTCGCGATCGCTACGCGCACGTGTTCGCCTCCGCCCTTGCCGGCGCGGCGGTGGGGATGGAGTGCGCGATCCAGCCGCCGCCGAGCACCTGCTCGCCGCGATAGAACACCACCGCCTGTCCCGGCGTCACGGCCTCCTGCGGGGTCTCGAAGCGCAGCTCGAGCTCGTCGCCCTCGATGCGGCTCAGCACTGCCGGCACGGGGCGGTGTCGATAGCGGATGCGCGCCTGGACGCGCTCGCCTTCGCGCAGCGGCGCACCGACGGTCCAGCACAGCTCGCGCGCCACCAGGCCTGCGCGCAGCAAATCGGACTTCGCGCCGAGCGTGACGGTGTTGGCGCGTGCGTCGATGCGCGAGACGTAGAGAGGCTTGCTGGCCGAGACGCCGAGCCCGCGACGCTGCCCGATCGTGAAGTGATGCACGCCGGGGTGAGTGCCGAGCTGGCGGCCTTCCTCGTCGGCGATGACGCCCCGGCGCCCCGCGACGCCCGAGATCCTCTCGACCACTTCGGCATAGCGACCGTCGGGCACGAAGCAGATCTCCTGGCTCTCGTGCTTGTCGGCGGTGGCGATGCCGCGGGCAACGGCGTACTCGCGTACCTGCTGCTTGGTCATGTCTCCGACGGGGAAAAGCGTGCGAGCCAGCTCCTGCGGACCCATCTCGAACAGGAAGTAGGACTGATCCTTGGCTGCATCGCGTCCGCTCAAGAGGCGGGGCTGGGACGCGTGAGCCTCCTGATGGATGCGCGCGTAGTGCCCGGTAGCGATCCATTCGGCGCCGAGCTCGGCAGCGCGGCGGCGCAGCGCGCCGAACTTGATCGTGCGGTTGCAAAGGATGCACGGGCTCGGCGTGCGGCCTGCCAGATACTCGGCCACGAACGGATCGATCACCGACGCGCGGAACTGTTCGCGCATGTCGAAGACGTAGTGCGGAATGCCGAGACCTGCGGCGACGCGCTCGGCGTCCTGGAAGTCCTCGAGGCTGCAGCAGCCGCTCGAGCTCCCGCCGGGGCGCTCTTCGGCAAGCCGTAGGGAGATGCCCACGACCGCGTACCCCTGCTCCACCAGCAGCGATGCAGCCACCGAACTGTCCACGCCGCCGCTCATGGCAACGACGATGCGCGTGCCGCCAGGAGGCATGATGCGCGTGCCATCGGAAGCGCTGCCGCGCGTGCCGTCGGGAGACGCGCCGGTCGTGCCCGCAGGAGGCATGATCGGCGAGGTGTTCATGCCGCCGCCGCCTTGCGAACCGTTGCCAGCAGTGCTGCGGCCAGCGCCTGGCAATCCTGGCGGGTCGTCGACCAGCCCATGCTGATGCGCAGCACGCCGCCGTAGTAACGCGGCTCGATTCCGAGCGCACGCATGACGTGCGAGGGCTCGGGCGATCCGGCCGCGCACGCCGACCCCGACGATATGCAGAAGCCCGCCAGGTCCATCGCCGCGATCAACGAATCGGCGTTGGCCGAGGCAGCGGCGATGGTCAGCGTGTTGGCAAGGCCGTCGGCAGGAGTGATGCGCAGGAGGTCCGGCTCCTGCTCGTGCAGACGCACCCACAGATCTTCGCGAAGCTCGCCAAGACGTGCCTGCTCCTGCTCCATGCCATCGAGCGATGCGTCGGCGGCTGCGCCCATCGCCGCCGCGCCGACGACGTTGGGCGTGCCGGCGCGCAGTCCCCACTCCTGCGGCCCGCCGGTCAGCAGCGGCTTGAGGATCGCCCGCATCCGCGAGGAAAGCATCAGTGCCCCGATGCCCGGAGGCGAGCCGAACTTGTGTCCCGACATCGCGATCGAGTCGACGCCGTCGCGCAGCCGCAGCATCACGCGGCCGGCCGCCTGCGCCGCATCCAGGTGCACCAGCGTCTCGGGCGAGCACGCGCCAAGCACGCCGTCGATGTCGAGGATGTGGCCGCTCTCGCCGTTGGCATGGCCGAGGCACAGCAGCGCCGGGCCCTGACAGGTCAGCACGCGGATCTCCTCGAGGTCGTAGGAGCCGTCGGCGCGCGGCTGCAGCCGCACGATGCGGGTCCCGGCCGCCTCCAGCGCCGCCGCCGTGGCAAGCACCGAGTGATGCTCGACGAGCGAGGTGAGGATCGCGGCCTGCGGCAGTGCCGCCGCGAACGCCCGCATCACCGTGTTGTTGGATTCGGTCGCGCCGGACGTGAACACGACGTCGCGCGCCGCAGCGCCGTGCGCGAGCGCGGCAATGGAGCGCCGCGCGTTCTCGAGAGCCTGGCGCGCACTGCGTCCGCGCGCGTGCATGCTGGAGGGATTGCCGCCGCCCTCCTGCATCCACGCGCTCATCACGCGCGCGGCCTGCGGCCTCAGCAGGCTGCTGGCGTTGTAGTCGAAGTAGCCTTGCATGGCGTGATGCCTCCGGGTTCAGGCGCCGCCGCGGCGTGCCTGCACCGGACGCGAGCGCCCCGCCCCGGCGCGCCGGCGCGATCCGGCCAGTTCGTCCTGCAGGAGCTTGTAGACCACGCTGTCGACCAGGGCCTGCCAGCTCGCCTCGACCACATTGTGCGAGACGCCGACGGTTCCCCAGCGCCGCGTGCCGTCGCCGGACTCGATGAGCACGCGCACGCGCGAGTCGGTGCCGGCCTTGCCGTCGAGCACGCGCACCTTGTAGTCGTGCAGCTGCACCGCTTCGATGGCCGGATAGAACTTGGTCAGCGCCTTGCGTAGCGCCTTGTCGAGCGCGTTGACCGGACCGTTGCCCTCGGCGGCGGTGTGCTCGATGGCACCCTCGGGCCCTTCGATCATGACGGTCGCTTCGCAGACGGTCTCGCCGTCCTCCTGGCGCTTCTCGTCGATGACGCGAAAGCCGACCAGCTTGAAGAAACGCTGGAAGGGATGGAGGTTCCTGCGCATCAGCAGCTCGAAGGACGCCTCGGCGCCTTCGAACTGGAATCCGGAGTGCTCGAGGTCCTTGAGGTGGCCGAGGAGCGAGGCCAGCTCGTCGTGGCGGCCTTCGACCTCGATGCCGAACTGCTCGGCCTTGCTCATGACGTTGCTGCGGCCCGACAGGTCCGAGATCAGCACGCGCTGCTCGTTGCCGACGTGGACCGGATCGATGTGCTCGTAGGTCTCGCGGTTCTTGCGCACCGCCGCCACGTGCAGGCCGCCCTTGTGCGCGAAAGCAGAGCGTCCCACGTACGGAAGCCGCCGCTCCAGCTCGACGTTGGCCAGCTCGGCGCAGAAGCGCGAGACCTCGGTCAGATGCGCCAGCTGCTTGTCGGTGACGCACTGGTAGCCGAGCTTGAGCTGCAGGTTGGGAATGATGGTGCACAGATTGGCGTTGCCGCAGCGCTCGCCAAAGCCGTTGATCGTGCCCTGCACCTGCGAGGCGCCGGCCTCGATGGCGGCCAGCGAGTTGGCGACGGCGCAACCCGAGTCGTTGTGGCAGTGGATGCCGAGAGCGGTGCCGATCTTGCCTGCCTCGCGGGTGATCTCGGCGATGCGGCCCGGCAGCGACCCGCCGCGCGTGTCGCACAGGCACAGCAGATCGGCGCCGGCCTGCGCCGCCGCGCGCAGGCACTGCAGCGCGTACTGCGGGTTGGCCTCGTAGCCGTCGAAGAAGTGCTCGGCGTCCAGGATCACGCGTTCGGTGCGCGACTTCAGGTACTCGATGGACTGCGCAATGAGCTCGAGGTTCTCCTCCAGCTCGATGCGCAGGTCTTCGTGCACTTGCATGTCCCAGGTCTTGGCGACGATGGTGACCACCGGCGTCTGCGCCTCCAGCAGGGCCGCCAGGTTGGCGTCCTCCGCGGCGGTCTTGCCCGGGCGCTTGGTCGAGCCGAACGCCGCGATCCTGGCGTTGCGAAGGCGCGCGCGCTTGATGTCCTCGAAGAAGGCGGCGTCACGCGGATTGGAGCCCGGCCAGCCGCCCTCGATGACGGCCACGCCCAGGTCGTCCAGCTTCTCTGCCACCGCGACCTTGTCGCGCACCGTGTAGTTGACGCCCTCGCCCTGGGTGCCGTCGCGCAGCGTGGTGTCGTAGATCTCGATCCGGCGCGCGCTCATGAGGTCGCACCGGGCTCGATGGCCTGCGCTTCCGGACCCAGGAACGTCGAGTGGAGCGCGCGCACGGCCGGATCGACCTGCTCGGTGTCGACGACGACCGAGATCTTGATCTCGGAAGTGGTGATCATCTGGATGTTGATGCTCTCGCGCGCCAGCACCTCGAACATGCGCGCGGCGACGCCTGCATGGTTGCGCATGCCCAGGCCCACCACCGAGACCTTGGCGACCTTGGACTTGGCGTTGACGCCGCGCGCGCCGATCTTCCCCTGGATCTGCTCGCAGATCTTGCGCGTCGCATCCAGGTCGTTCTGCGCCACGGTGAAGGTGACGTCGGTGCGGCCGCCGGCGCTGACGTTCTGGACGATCATGTCGATGATGATGCCGGCTTCCGACAGCGGCACGAAGATGGAAGCCGCCAGGCCCGGGCTGTCGGGAACGCCTTCGATGGTCACCTTTGCCTGATCGCGCTCGAAGGCCACACCGGAAACAAGGATCTCTTCCATCGTCTCGTCCTCGGGGACCACCCAGGTTCCCTCGCTGTCGTCGAAGCTGGAGCGCACGTGCACGCGGACCTGGTAGCGCTTGGCGCATTCCACCGAGCGGATCTGCAACACCTTGGCGCCCAGGCTGGCCAGCTCGAGCATCTCGTCGTAGCTGATCTTGTCGAGCTGGCGCGCGTCCGGGCACACGCGCGGATCGGTCGTGAAGACGCCGGTGACGTCGGTCAGGATCTCGCAGACGTCGGCCTCCAGCGCCGCGGCCAGAGCCACGGCGGTGGTGTCGGAGCCGCCGCGCCCGAGCGTGGTGATGTTCTGATCGTCGTCGACGCCCTGGAAGCCGGCCACGACGGCCACGCAGCGATCCTCGAAAGCCTGCTCGATGCGCGAGCAGTCGATGGAACGGATGCGGGCGCGGCCGAAGGAGGAGTCGGTCTGGATCTGCACCTGATGGCCGAGAAGCGAGATCGCCGGCACGCCGAGATCGTTCAGGGCCATGGCGAGCAGCGCACACGAGACCTGCTCGCCGGTCGAGACCAGGGAGTCGAGCTCGCGGGCATGAGGCTGCGGGGAGACCTTGCCGGCAAGGGCCAGCAAGCGGTTGGTTTCGCCCGACATCGCCGAGGCCACGACGGCAATGTGGTGGCCCTGGTCGTAGTAGCGCTTCACGCGCCGGGCTACCTCGTGGATGCGCTCGGGAGTGCCCACCGAGGTGCCGCCGTACTTCTGAACGATGCGGGTTGTGTCTGCCATGAGCGAGCCCGCCGCTCGCGCGGCTTCCTCCATCCCAACGCCCCTGAATTCCAGGCGAATCGACCTACTGTCGCCGGATTCGCAGGCGACTTCAATGCGCACGAGGCGCTCGGGCTGAGGGCCCGCGTAGCAGTCCCACCACTCCACCAGCGTCACCGCCGGCGCGGCAACGGCCTCGAGCAGACCGATGCTCTCGTAGACGCGCTCGGCGTGGTCGGCGGGCACGTCGGCCAGGCGATACAGGTCCGCATGCACGAAGCGCTGGCGGCCTTCGTCGTAGTCGACCAGGTAGACGAAGGACGGGCTGCACACGGCAGCAGGATCGATGCCCAGGCCCGCCGCGACTCCGCGCGCGAGCACGGTCTTGCCGGCGCCGAGCTGGCCGACGACGCCGACGACCACCGGCCCGGCCAGGTTCTCGCCGAGGACGCGCCCGAGCTTCTCGGTCTCGCTCTCGTTGCGCGTGCGAAGCTGCAGGGTGCTCGTCACCGCCAGGACAGCCGTGCCAGCACGCTTGGCAAGGCGTCGGCGACTTCGCTGGCGAGGAAGCCGGGGCCTCCGGTGATGCGTGCCATTTCGTCACCGGCCGCGCCGTGGGCGTAGACGGCCAGCGTTGCCGCATCGATGTCGTCCAGCATGCGGCCGGCCAGTGCCCCGCAGGCCCCGGCCAGCACGTCGCCCATGCCGCCGGTAGCCATGCCGGCGTTGCCGCTGTTGTTGATGGCGACCAGCTCGCCGTCGGTGACGATCGTTCCGGCGCCCTTGAGCACGAGCACACAGCGCAAGTCTTTGGCGGTGTTGATGGCGATGCCGAGACGGTCTGCTTGAACCTCGTCGATGGGGCGGTTGACCAGCCGGCTCATCTCACCGGGATGTGGGGTCAGGATCGGGAACGGCGCCTCCGGCCTGCGCGCAAGCAGCGAGATGCGCTGCTCATGATGCAGCGAAGACAAGACGTTGAGGGCGTCGGCGTCCAGCACCACCTGACATCTGGCGGCGCGCAGGATCTCCGAGACCGCTTCGACCGCGCCCGGTCCGGTGCCGAGCCCGGGACCGGCCACGATGGCATCGTAACGGTCGAGCACCCCATGCAAGGCGCGCACGGAAGCCGGCGCCAGCTCTCCGGTTTCCTTGTCGTCGACCAGCGCCATCGTCATCGCTTCGGGAAGCGCGCTGGTCACATCGGGCTGCACCGATGCGGGTGTGGCTACCGTGACCAGCCCCGCGCCGGCGCGCAGGGCGCCTCGAGCCGCCAGCACGGCAGCGCCGGACTTGCCGGGCGAGCCGGCCAGGATCAGCACGTGGCCGCGGTCTCCCTTGTGCGCCAGCGCCGACAGCAGCGGCAGCGATCCCGCCATGGTCGAGGCGTCGAGCAGCGTGGCCACCGGGCCGATCCCTTCCTGTCGGGGCGGCAGCAGGCCGATGCCGAGCACGAAGACGCGGCCGGCGTAGTCCGGCCCCTCGCCGACGAACAGGCCCGGCTTGGCCGCACCGATGGTCGCCGTGGCGCGGGCACGCACGGCCGCGCCGAGCGGGCGGCCGGTGTCGGCGCACAGGCCCGAGGGAACGTCGATGGCCAGCACTGGAAGGGCCGCATCGTTGATTTTCTGGATGAGGTCGCCGGTGGGACCCGAGATGTCCTTGTCCAGGCCGGTCCCGAACATGCAATCGAGCACGAGCAGCCCATCGCGGGCGGCGGCCTCCACGGCATCGTCCGCGCGCGAAGGGTCGATGACGTAGCCGCCGAGCTGGCGCCAGCGCGTCAGGTTGGCGCAGGCGTCGCTGCCGGGCTGCGGCTCGCGGCCCGTCATCGCCACGGTGCATTCCCAGCCGCGCGCGGTCAGCTCGCGCGCCACCACGAAACCGTCGCCGCCGTTGTTGCCGCTGCCCGCCAGCACGAGGACGCGGCGGCGCTCGGCGGCCACGGCAAGGTTGGCGCCGGCAAGACGAAGCGGATCGGTCAGCAGCTCGACGATGGCTTCGCCGGCGCGCTCCATCAGGTCGATGCCGGTGGTGCCGGCCGCGATGGTCTTGCGGTCGAGCGCGCGCATGTCCTGGCGCGACAGGACGAAGGAGGAGGCGCTGGTCGGTTCCAGCATCAGGTGTGTCCTTGGCGTGCACGCTGGCAGGTTTCGAGCATCTCGGCGGTGGCGCGCTCCATGCCGACCAGGAGCGCGCGCGCGACGATGCTGTGGCCGATGTTGAGCTCGACCATTTCGGGAATGGCGGCGATCGGCACGACGTTGTCCAGAGTCAGGCCGTGCCCGCCGTTGACGATGAGGCCGCACGCGCGGGCATGGGCGGCGCCGGCCTGCAGCGCCTCGAGCTCGCGCGCCACCGATGCCGCTGCCAGGGCGTTGGCGTACGAGCCCGTGTGCAGCTCGACGATGGTGGCCCCGACCTCGGCGGCTGCATTGATCTCGTGGGGCTGCGGCTCGATGAACAGGCTGACGTGGATGCCGGCCTCGCGCAGGCGCCGGATGAGCGGACGCAACATGGCCTCGCGACCGGCGACGGCCAGGCCGCCCTCGGTGGTCAGCTCTTCGCGTTTCTCGGGAACGATGCAGACGTCGTGCGGAGCGATGTCACAGGCCAGTGCGGTCATCTGCTCGGTGGCCGCCATCTCCAGGTTCACCTTGGTGCGCACCAGCTTCCTCAAGCGGCGCACGTCGTGCTCCTGGATGTGTCGGCGGTCTTCGCGAAGGTGAACGGTGATTCCGCCTGCGCCGCCGCGCTCGGCCGCAAGCGCGGCCTCGACCGGATCGGGATAGTGGACCCCGCGAGCCTGGCGGACCGTGGCGACGTGGTCGACGTTGACGCCGAGCCGGATGGATGAGGCGACAGGGTGGCCCATGGTCATGCGCTCGCGCTGACCCGAACCTGACCCATCAGGCATCGGTTGTCGAGTTGCGCTTGCGCATGGAAAGGCTCCCTTCGAGGGGCAGACGCGTCCCGCCTCTGTCGCCCCGGCGACATCGACAGCTCTCGGCGGCAACGAGGATGCGCGGTAGACTCGCCGTGATCATCTCTGGTTCCCTACGATTGGAGGAAGCTTCATGCACGTCCGAACGTTCCTCTCCACAGCCGCCTTCGCCGCCGTGCTTCACGCCGGCGCCATCGAAGCCGGCCCCGTGGGCTCACAGCTGATCGTACCCGGCTCGGCCAATCCCAATCTCGCCGACCGCGCCGGTGGCTATACCTGTTGCGGCGGCGACTCCTCGCCTCCGCAATCGCCGCCGGAGGTGACCGGCCTGGAGCTGATGAGCTGCGACACGTTGACCTTCACGGTCACGGGCAAGGTTTCCTTCACGAGCAGCGTCAGCCCCGGCAACAATCCGGACGGCGACACTCCCTTCGACATGACGAATTTCGGCGACGGAATCTCGGCGCCCAACGGCGTGCGCGCCAACGCTCTCTACGGGGTCTTCCTCGGCGACGAATCGCCGACCGGAATGGAGACGCCGGCGCGGCTCGACTTCACCTCCGCACTCGACTTTACGAACCTCAGCCCGGAGGTCGGGCAGATTTTCTTCATCGGCGATGGTCTGACCACCGACAGCAACGCCGGTCAGACCGGTGGCGCGCCGCAGTTCTTCGAGATCCCGCCCGGCGCCACGCGGCTCTTTCTCGGCACCGGAGACGGAGTCGGCTGGTTCAACAACTCCGGCAGCTTCACCGTCGATGTCGGCAAGCTCGACACGGCGCCCGATCGCGGCTGCGGTGACGCGGCCGATCCGGCGGGCCTGACGGCCACCGATGCCCTCATCGTGCTGCGAGCAGCCGTGGGAACGTCTCTGTGTCCCGAATGCATCTGCGACGTCAATCGCTCCAGCGCGACCACCGCGACGGATTCGCTGGCGGTCCTGCGCCGCGCGGTCGGCCAGGATGTGACGTTGCTGTGTGACTGCTGCGATCTGGCCTAGAAGCGTAGCCGGGCGCACGCCAGGTCGGCGCGCGCCCGGCCGCCGCTGCTACCGAAACTCGTTCTTCTCGACGGCGATCACCTTGTCGCCGTCGTTCTTCTTGATCTCCTCTCCGGAGAACGTCGCGCCCCAGCAGCCGCCGTTCGAGCTGCGGATCTGAGCCGTTACGGGCCCGGACAGTGGCGCGGACAGAGGGAGCAGGAATCCGGGGCCGCCAAGTGACATCGAGACGCTGGACTTGAGCGGCTCCTCGTCCAGCTTGAAGCCCATCGCCGTGACGCCTGCGATCGATCCCTCCCCGGCTCGGAAGGAAGGTCAGCCGAGAACGGCTTCGATGGCAGCGGCGATGCGGCGCGCGTGCGCTTCGACCGCGCCGATCTCCTCGCCTTCGACCATCACGCGAGCAAGCGGCTCGGTGCCGGAGAATCGCACCAGCACGCGTCCGCGTCCGCCGAGCGCGCCTTCGGCCTCTTCGATGGCGCCGGCCACGCTGGGAATGCTCGTCAGCTCCTTGCGCTCGCGCACGCGCAGGTTGATCAGGCGCTGCGGATAGGGCCGGAAGACGGCCTTGAGCTCCGACAGCGGCTTGCCCGACACCTTCATGCAGGTCAGCACCGTCAGGGCCGTGACCATGCCGTCACCGGTGGTGGTGTGATCCAGGCAGACGATGTGGCCCGACTGCTCGCCGCCGAGCACGAATCCGCCCTCGACCATGCGCTCGACGACGTAGCGGTCGCCGACCGGCGTGCGCTCGAGCGTGATGCCCTGCTCACGCAGCGCGACCTCCAGCCCGAAGTTCGACATGACGGTGGCCACGACGGTGTCGCAGGGCAGCTCCCCTCGCCGCTTCATCGCCATGGCCAGGATCGCCAGCACGTGGTCGCCGTCGACCTCCTCGCCCTTTTCGTCGACCAGGATGCAGCGGTCCGCATCGCCATCCAGCGCGATGCCGACGTGCGCACCGATCGCCCGCACCTGTTCGGCAAGCGCGGCCACGTGCAGCGCACCCACGCCGTCGTTGATGTTGAGACCATCGGGCTTGATGCCGATGGCCATCACTTCGGCGCCGAGCTCGGCCAGCACCACGGGGGCGATGCGATGGGCCGCGCCGTGCGCGCAGTCGATGACGATGCGCAGGCCTTCCAGGGTCAGCTCGCGCGGCAGCACGTTCTTGAGAAATACGTTGTAGCGCCCGCCGGCATCGTCGATGCGGGTGACGCGTCCGATCTCGGTCGGCCGGGGCCGGTCGTTCTCGATGGCATCGCCGAACATGAGCGCTTCGATGTCGGCCTCGGCCGCATCGGGAAGCTTGAATCCGTCGGGCCCGAAGAACTTGATGCCGTTGTCCTGAAACGGGTTGTGCGAGGCCGAGATCGCAACGCCGGCGTCCGCGCGCAGGCTGCGTGTCAGGAACGCGATGCCCGGCGTCGGCATCGGGCCGACCAGCAGCACGTCGACGCCCATCGAGGTCAGGCCCGCGCACAGTGCCGTCTCGAACATGTAGCCCGAGATGCGCGTGTCCTTGCCGATGACGATCTTGTGCCGGCGCGGGCTCTCGGTGCGAAAGTGCAGGCCGACGGCGCGGCCGAGCCGCATCACCGTCTCCGGAGTCATCGGCTCCTGATTGGCGACGCCGCGAATGCCGTCGGTGCCGAAGAGCTTTCTCTTGATGGGCGTGGCCGTCGCACCATTGCCGCCGGCGGCGGAGCCTGCTCCGCGTCCAGCCTTGGGTGCGGCCACGTTCTCAGGCTCCTGCAGGCAGGGCGCAGCCGCTGGAGCGCAGGATCTCGTCGATCTCCTTGCCGTCGAGCACTTCGCGCTCGAGCAGCGCCGAAGCCATCTTGTGCAGCACGTCCAGGTTCGACTTCAGGATCGACTTGGCGCGCGTGTAGGCGTCTCCGAGAATGTGCTTCACTTCCTCGTCGATGCTGCGCGCGGTGTCCTCGGAGTACTCGCGCTGCTGGTGCAGGTCCATGCCCAGGAACGGCTCGTCGGCAGGCCGCTTGAACATGACGGGGCCGAGGTTCTCGCTCATGCCCCACTCGCAGACCATCTTGCGTGCCAGCTGCGTGGCCTTCTCGATGTCGTTGCCGGCGCCGGTGGTGATCTCGTTCAGCACCAGTTCCTCGGCCACGCGCCCGCCGTAGAGGATGGCCAGCGTGTTGAGCAGGAAGGCGCGGCCGTAGGAGTGGCGATCCTCTTCGGGCAGCTGCTGGGTCAGGCCGAGGGCCATTCCGCGCGGAATGATCGTGACCTTGTGCACGGGGTCGGCGCCCGGAAGCATCTTGGCTACCAGCGCATGTCCCGACTCGTGATAGGCAGTGTTGCGCCGCTCTTCCTCGGAGAGCACCAGGCTTCTGCGCTCGCTGCCCATCAGGACCTTGTCCTTGGCATCCTCGAAGTTGCGCTGCACCACCGTGTCGCGGCCTTCGCGCGCAGCCAGCAGCGCCGCTTCGTTGACGAGGTTCTCGAGGTCGGCGCCGGAAAATCCGGGTGTGGCCTTGGCGAGCTGCTCGAGGTCGACGTCCGGTGCCAGTGGCACCTTGCGCGTGTGGACCTTGAGGATGCCGGTGCGGCCGCGCACGTCGGGCCGCGGAACCACCACGCGCCGGTCGAAGCGTCCCGGGCGCAGCAGAGCCGGATCGAGCACGTCGGGGCGGTTGGTGGCGGCCATCAGGATGACGCCTTCGTTGGACTCGAAGCCGTCCATCTCGACCAGAAGCTGGTTCAGCGTCTGCTCGCGCTCGTCGTGTCCGCCGCCAAGGCCCGCGCCGCGGTGGCGTCCGACGGCATCGATCTCGTCGATGAAGATGATGCAGGGCGCGTTCTTCTTGCCCTGCACGAACAGGTCGCGGACGCGGGATGCGCCGACGCCGACGAACATCTCGACGAAGTCGGAGCCGGAGATGCTGAAGAATGGAACGCCGGCCTCGCCGGCAACCGCGCGAGCGAGCAGCGTCTTGCCCGTGCCCGGCGAGCCCACCAGCAGCACGCCCTTGGGAATGCGGCCTCCGAGGCGCGTGAACTTCTTGGGATCGCGCAGGAACGAGATGATCTCCTCGAGCTCTTCCTTGGCTTCGTCGATGCCGGCCACGTCGCTGAAGGTGACCTTGTTGGTATGTTCGTTGAGGAGCTTGGCGCGGCTCTTGCCGAAGGACATCGCCTTGCCGCCACCCATCTGCATCTGGCGCATGAAAAAGATCCAGACGCCCACCAGCAGCAGCATCGGGAACCACTGGACGAGCATGATCACGTACCAGGGATCCTCGGCTTCGGGCTTGACCGAGAAGGGAATCTTCTTGTCGATGAAACGCTTGATGGCGTCTTCGGAGGGGCCGTAGCTGCGGAAGTCGCGGTCGTCGGAAAGCTGTCCGCGAATGAGCTCACCCTGGACGGTGACGTTGCGAACCTTGCCGGCGTCGACTTCGGCGATGAGGTCGCTGTAGCTGATCTCCTGATCCCGGATCTGCTGGGCCTGGAACATGTTGAACAGCAACACGACCATCAGGCCAAGGACGAGCCACAACGCTAGGTTTCGAGAGAACTGATTCATGCGGACGGTTCGTCGCTTCCTTATAGGCATCCGGCAGAGCCCGATGCACAGTTACAAACGCTCGAATTTCCTATGATTTCTTCGTGACGCGCCGCAACCTAACACGCCCCTTGGCAGGCGGCAACACGCCGGAGCGCCCACCGATCGTGCCCATAGGGGAAGTCTCGTCGCCTGCGCGTGCGCCAACCAAGCGACCATTTTCGCACCAGACACGCACGCCAGGAAGATCGATTCCCGATGCGCCACTGCCGGCCTCGATCATCGCCAGCACCTGTTCGACGTAGCTGGCATCGGGCGCGCCCGACATTCCAAGCCCGGTCAGCCATCGGCGCACGACTCGCGCACGCAGCGCAATGTGCGCATCCATGACCGAGGCCAGCTCGATCTCGGCGTTGCCATTGCGGCCACGACGCACACAGTACGCCTCCAGGCGAGCCGCCTCGATCTCCAGAAACCAATGGTCGCGGCGCCAGTGGCGCGACGATTCCAACAGGTGCGTCAGCACGCCTTCCCCGAACGAGCGCTCGATGGCCGGCAAGACGCCCGTGCGCAGCCGGCCGCGCGCATAACGATCCGAGAGGTTGGTGGCATCATCGGCCCACATTTGACGGCGCTCGATCAGGAAGCTTCGCAGCTCGCAGCGACGCACGTCCAGCAGCGGCCGGACAACACGGTCAGAAACGGGGTCCATGGCCGCCAGGCCGCCGAGGCCTGCGCCGCGCAGGAAGCGCAGCACGATCGTCTCGATCTGATCGTCGGCGGTGTGCGCGAGCACGATCCAGCGGCAGCCATGCTCGGTTGCGGCCTGCGCGAGCGCGGCGTGGCGGTGGCGCCGGCAGGCGTCTTCGCTGTCGTCCTCGGGCGTTACGCGCGCAAGGTGAAAGGGAAATCCAGTACGACTGCAGGCCTCGGCAACGAGCTGTTGCTCGGTCGCGGCCTCCGCTCGCAGCCCGTGATCGACGCACAGGACCTCGACCTCGAGATGCAGCGAGGAGGCGAGCTCGGCCAGCATCAGAAGGAGCGCCATCGAGTCCCCGCCCCCGGACACGCCAGCCAGGATGCGGCAGTCGCGGACGCCGGCTTCCTCGAGCGCCGATCGCACCTTTGCCAGCACGGCAAAGGAGCGGCGCGGAAGTCGATTGCTGGCGGCGCGGGACACGGGGCGCATCATCTTCACCAGCGCGGCAGGGGCAAACGGACCGGGATGGTCTTGGCAAACCCGTTCCTCCGCTGGCAGCATCGGCTCATGGCCTGGCTGGCGACCGTGACGACCCTGAGCAGTCTCATGCTGCTCGCCGCCGTTCACGCCGGCGCTGGCAGGCTCGAGCCATCGAGCGAGCCCGTAGCTGTGCCGGTGGCAGCGGAGCCGGAGCCGCAGCCCGATCCCATCCTCGAGCACGAGGGCATCCCGGACGAGGTCAAGCGCGAGCGGATGAACAACCTGGCCGCCGAGCTGCGCCGCATTGCCAGCGCCCACGGCCCCGACAGTGTCATCCTGCAAACCAAGCTGCTCATGCGCAGCCTGGCCGCCGGTGCCATCGGCCCCACCGAAGTGCGGGTTGCCGGGCCATCGGCTCGCCTGGGCAAGGACTACCTCGAGATCGACATCGACACCGGCATCATCTTCGCCGAGCCCGAGACGACGCAGAATGGCCGCACCGATGCGATCTGGCGCGAGGTGGCCGGGCCGGTCCTGGAGGACATGAAGTCCTTCCATTTGGACCCGGGCGGGCTCGAGCTGGTGTTCCAGTTCGGCGTTCAGGCCACTGCCGACAAGCCGGACGCCGCCAAGCCGTCGCGTTTCGAGACCTTCTCGGTCTCGTTACCCGCGAGCAAATTGGCGTCGGCGGCGCTCGAGAACCAGGACTCGGAGGCGATCCGGGCCGTGGCCGACTTCGGCCATCTCTCCGACGTCGAGGCCCGCACGCATTGAGGCAGCGATAACGCCGCGCAGCGGCGGAACTTTCCTTGACACTAGTCCTCTCCCGCAGTTAGGGTGCCCCGCTTCCCGGGCTTTTCCGGGTCGCACCATCTAACCCAGGGGAGGGTTTTCATGAAGATTCGTTTCTCGGGCGCCGCGGCGGTCGCGGTGTCTCTTGCCTTGACCTCGGCGGCGTCGGCCCAGAGTGACCATCCGGTCTACTGCCACGATCGTGCCGCGCTGCAGATCACCGCGCCCAGCGCTGACGGCGTGGCCTGCCAGTCGGCGATCGCCAAGAACTCGCAGAAGTTCGTCAAGACGCTCGTCAAGACACGCGGCAAATGCATTTCCAAGGGCGACCACACGGCCTGCCCCAACGAGAAGGACGACCTCAAGATCGCCAAGGCGGCCCTGAAGGCCGAGACCGCCATCACGGCCGCATGCGGTAACGTGAGCGCCCTCGGCAGCTCGTACTCGACCGCGCAGGGCATCGACGTCGGCAGCTGCACCCTCTCCCAGCACCACGGCACCGGCGAGATCTTCGTCGGCCTGACCCACGGCGCCGCCGGCGTCGTCTCTGGCGCACTCGGCCGTGACGCATGCGTCTCCAGCATCGCCAAGGAAGCGCAAAAGGTCCTGCCTGCGGTCCTCAAGGCCGTCGACAAGTGCATCGAGACGCGCATCAAGGACGGGGAGCTCACCGACATCGGCGACGAGTGCCTCGGCTCGATGAGCGGCGGCGTCTACACGCCGCCTGGCGACACCGACACGTCGGACGCCATCGCGGCGGCCCTGGCCAAGAGCAGTGAAGCAGTCATGGAGGACTGCAACTCGCTCTCGCCGGCAGTCATCGAATCGCTCTTTGCATGCCCGGGTGCGACCACCGGTGCGGATGTCGTCGAGTGCCTGCAATGCAGCACCCTGGACGCCACGTTCGAGATCGTGGAGCAGCAGTATGCGGAGACCGGCACCGTCGTAGCGGACGTCGGCGCCAGCCCCATTCAGGACGCAGTCGATGCTGCGGCTGCGGGCGACAAGCTTCTGATCCGATCGGGCGCCTACAATGAGAGCATCATCATGAAGCCTGCGCTGTGCGTGGGCGGCAGCGAGCCCGGCACCGCCTGCCTCGGCGACAGCGACTGCGACGGCGGCGGAACCTGCGAGTCGGGCAGCGACGGCGTCTCGATCGTCGGCTGCGGCGCGGCCAGCGACAACCGTCCGGTGCTGGCGCCTCCGCTGATGGGCGCGGACCCCAACGGCATCACCGCCGCGGGCGTCGACGGCCTGCACTTCCAGGCGCTCGAGCTGCGCGGCTGGGACGAGAACGGCGTCTTCGCGACCAACGCCGACGGCATCAGCTTCCGTGACATCCTCGGCGACGGAAACACCTCCGACGCCGACTTCAGCGTCTACGCGGTCTTCCCCGTGGTCAGCCGCAACGTGCTGGTCGAGGGCAGCGAGGTCTTCGCCGTGCGCGATGCCGGCATCTACGTCGGCCAGTCCTCGGACATCACCGTGCGCTACAACGACGTGCACGACAACGTCACCGGCATCGAGATCGAGAACAGCCTGAACGCCGACGTCTACGGCAACGTGGCCACGGCCAACACCGGCGGCATCCTCTCGTTCAAGCTGCCCGGACCGGCGATCCAGACGCACGGCTTCCACCACTTCTTCGACAACGTCTCGTACGAGAACAACACGCCGAACTTCGCCATTCCGGGAAGCACGGTTTCGGCGGTCCTGTACGGAACGGGCTTCATGATCATCTCGGATGACGACTCGGTGTATCGCCGCAATCTGGTGCGCGACAACGACACGTTCGGCTTCGCGATCCTGGATCAGGAGATCATCAACTTCCTGGTCGAGGGGCCCGGGCCGTTCGAGCCGACCAGCGCCGACCAGGACACGGAGCGGCTGGAGTTCCGCAACAACTCTGTGACCGCCAATGGCGGCAATCCGCATCCCGACACCGAGGAGTTCTACTCGTTCGGCAACTGGGTCTTCGCGCTGGACTCCGACACCAACGGAACCTGTTTCGCGGGAACAGTGGCCGATCCGAAATTCTCGCTGCATGAGGGCGCGGAGCCGTTCCCGGTCTGCCCGTAACGTAGGGGGTCACTCCATTGATCAGGCTTTCGATTTCGAAGGCCGAGCGGCGGCGGGAAGTGCGACGAGCGCTTCCCGCCGCTCTCGTTGTAGCCCTTGCAGTGTCGGGGGGGATGGCGGCGCAGGCCGCTCCCCTTCCCTCCACGCGCCAGGACTTCGAGGCGCCCGGCACCCAGCCGCTGTCCGTCACCGACACCTTCGCAGTGCCCACCGACTGCACGCCCTGCCATTCGGACTACGGCTCGCCGGCCGTCGAACCGTATCGCAACTGGCAGGGCTCGATGATGGCGCAGTCCGGGCGCGATCCGCTGATGTACGCGGCCATGGCCATCGCCAATCAGGATGCGCCGCATGCCGGCGAGACCTGCATCCGCTGCCACATGCCCAAGGGCTGGCTCGAAGGGCGCTCGGTACCCGAGGACGCCACGGCCACCACTGCCGACGATCGTCACGGCGTCCAGTGCAGCATCTGCCACCGCCTCGTCGATCCCGAGGGCAACCCAGGAGCTCCGGCGCAGGACGCAGCGATCCTCGCGGCGCTGACCGAGCCGGTAACCACGCTCGGTAACGCGCAGATGATCGTCGATCCCCTGCAGCGACTGCGCGGCCCCTTCGACATCGTCGCCGATCTCGGCGGCAATCCGCATCCCAAGGACACGCTGGTCTCGCCCTACCACGAGTCCTCGGAGCTTTGCGGCACCTGCCACAACGTCAAGAACCCGATCTTCACTCGCAACATGGGCGGCGAGTACGAGCTCAACACTTTCGACCAGCAAGGGGACCTCAGCCTGGCCTTCCCCGAGCAGTCCACCTACGACGAATGGGCCAACAGCGAGTACGCCGACGGCGGCGTGCACGCGCCGCAGTTCGCCGGCGCGGGCGCAGGCGTCGAGGGTGACTACAGCGTCTCGACCTGTCAGAGCTGCCACATGCCGCGCATCGTCGGCAAGGACGCCAGCACCGGCATCACACGTCAGAACATGCCGCTGCACAGCATGGTCGGCGCCAACACGTTCGTGCCGCGGATCATTCCGCTGCATCCGGCTTTCGGCGGCGAGGTCGATCCCGACATTCTCGAAGAGGGAGCGCAGGCTGCCGAGCAGATGCTGCGGCGTGCCGCGACCGTTTCGGCGACCATCGCCGGCGGCAACCTGACGGTGCGCGTGACCAACGAGACCGGACACAAGCTGCCTACCGGTTATCCCGAGGGGCGCCGCATGTGGCTGCAGGTGCGCGCCTTCGACGCGGACCGCAACGTCCTGCTGAGCTCGGGCCGCTACTCCTTCGCCGATGCGACCATCGCCGGCTACGACGCGGCGCCGACGGACGAAGACTACGATCCGCATCTCCAGGTCTGGGAAGCGCTGCACGGCATGAGCCCGGACGTGGCGCTGGCCGCGGGCCTGGATCCCGACGCGGACTTCCACCTGATCCTCAACAACGTGCGCGAGAAGGACAATCGCATTCCTCCTCGCGGCTTCACCAACGCCGCCTTCGAAGCGGTCGACGCGCATCCGGTCGGAGCAACGTTCGCCGACGGCCAGTACTGGGACGACGTCGTCTATCCGGTCGGTCCCGACGCGGTGGCTGCCGAAGTGACGTTGTACTACCAGACCACTTCGCGCGAGTACGTCGAGTTCCTGCGCGACGAGAACATCACCAACGCAGCCGGGCCCATCCTGTTCGACCTGTGGGATCAGAACGGTCAGGCGCCGCCGGTCGAGATGGCCCGCCTCTTCCTGCAGACGGACGAGGACGTAGTTAATGCCTGCCGAAAGAACGTCGACAAGCTGCAGGCCAAGTACTTCAAGACCTATCTCGGCCAGTGGTCGGCATGCTACGCGGCCGAGGCCGGCAGCCTTCCCTGTGAGGAGACCGCGATCGAGGACGCACTCGAGATTGCGGAAGCCCGCCTGCACGAACGGCTCGGCGGCATCAAGGACAAGCGCTGCGCCGGCGCGAGCCTTACGCCCGGCAGCATCGGGCTCGGCAGCTACTGCCCGGTGCCCTGCTCTGCCATCGCGCTGTTCGATCTGACCGACGTCGCCTCCTGCGCCGTGTGCATGGCAGAGGCCGTTGCCGACGCGGCCCTGTCGTCGGCCTACGGCGTATCGCCGCCCGAGGTGCCCGAGAGCGTCAACTTCGGTGCGCCGCTGGAGTGCCAGCAGAACATCGCCGACGCTGCGACCAAACTGGCCACGTCCTGGACCAGGACGCTGCAGAAGTGCGAAGCCGGCAACGCCAACGGCACCAACGTGCCGCCGCTGGACTGCGCCAGTGATCCCAGCGGCAAGATCGGCTCGGCCCAGGGCAGCGCGGCAGCGCGCGTCGGTGCGTGCGAGTCGTTCACCAGCATCGAGGGATGCGCGGACGGCGCCGGCAGCGCAGCGGCCTACCAGTGCATCGAGGATGCGCTCGGCGCTGTGGTGCCGGCGTATGCGGAGGTGGCCTACCCGTGAGCCGCACCAGCAAGTTCATTCGACGGGCCGGACTCGCTGCGCTCGCATGCACGGCAATCGTTGCCGGCGATGCGTCGGCGCGTCCGACCTACTTCGACAATTTCAAGGCCCATTACGGCATCCTCGAGGCCAGCAACCTCGATACGTGCGGAGTGTGCCACTTTCGCTTCACCGGTTCGGGTGCGCGCAATCCGTTCGGACACTCGGTGGAGCAGCAGCTCTATCTGGGCAAGTCGGTGGCACAGTCGCTCGATGACGTCGAAGGCGCCGACAGCGATGGCGACGGCTTCACCAATGGCCAGGAGATCATCGACTACCTGACGCTGCCGGGCTTCAACTGCACCAACTTCGTGCAGGCCGTGCTGCCGCCGGACGGCTACGACACCTACATCACGCCGATGGTGGCGAGCTGCCTGGAGCCGCGTGACATTCGCGTGACGCCGGGCTCCGGCTTCATGGTGGCGTTCGTGGGAGACGTCGAAACCTTCGACGTCACCGTTCACAACAACGGCAGCGAAGATCCTCTGCAGATCAGCGGGTACGAGCTGCTGCCGGGTGCGCCGGCTTCGCTGTCGCTGAACGGCCCGAGCGTGCCGCTGTCGATCCCGCTGGATGGCAGCGAGGTCATCCAGCTGGTGTTCACGCCCACGACGAGCAGTTTTTCGTCGGCCACCCTGCGCATCCACTCCAACGATCCGGACGAGCCCGCGTACGACTTCGAGATCAGCGCCGTCGCTACGCCGGATACCACGGCCGAGGGCGCGCTGCGGGCGCCGTGCTTCGAGTCGATCGCAAAATCGCTGGCGCGCTACACCAAGGCGCACCTTCGCGAATGGAACCGCTGCTACCTCGAGGAGCTGGCCGGACGTGCGTGCGACACCGGCGCCCGCGACCTCAAGCTGGCCAAGGCGGCGCAGAAGCTGGCGGCTGCAATCGGCGGGGCCAAGGACAAGCTGTGTGCGGGCGCCGGCCTGACGCGGGCGAGCCTCGGGTTCCCGAACGAATGCCCGGGGGAGTGCGCGGACGTGCCCGTCAACAACATCTCGGACATCGGCACGTGCCTGCGTTGCGTGCAGGACGAGGTGATGACGGATTTCCTGCGCAGCGGCGTCGGCACCGGGCCGCCCGATCTGCCGCCCAACGTGATCGCGGGCGACGATGCGATGGCGTGCCAGGAGAGGATCCTTCGCGACCTGCAAAAGGGCATGGCGCGCATCGCGGCCACGCTGAACGAGTGCGAGGTCGCGGCAGTGCTTGCCGACGACGAAGACGCTGACTGCGCGGCGACGCTGGTCGAGGAGATCGCGGCGCTGCGCGCGTCGGTCGATGCCTCGGTCGACAAGTGCCAGGACACCACCGACCTGCTCGGCTGCCGCTTCGAGGGCATGGACGCCGATCCGGCCTGCCTCGGCAACGCCGCCGACGACCTGGCGACGACGCTCAGCGAGACGACGTTCGGGAAGTTCGGCGACGACTGAAAACGTTTAAGGGGACAGTCCCCTTAAGAATAAGAGGGGTTAGGCATCTTTTCGGGCAAGGTGCCTGACCCCTTTTTTCGTCGTGCCGTGTTCAAGGGGACGGTCTCCTTAAGCGGCTGTTGTGTGTTTACCCGGACGGTCCTGTTGAACGGCCGAGGGGAATGGTTGCTTGAATTTGATGCCGGGTGCGGCGGAAGGCGGAGG
>DASPNH010000005.1:0-7118 GCA_035626675.1 Binatia bacterium | reverse complement strand
CGCGCTCGCGCGCGGCCAGGCGCCGGTAGTTCTCGATCTTGGCCACCTGCACCCACTGCGCGTCGGCGCTGACGGCGCCGATCTCCTCCTCCTCTCCGCCCATGGCGAAGCGAAGCACGAGAGCCACCGCGATTGCCGTGGCGGCGCCGACCAGAAGACGCTCGCGCGAGGACAGCGCGCCCCAGCGTTCGATCAGCGTCATTCTTCCAGGTCCATGCGAAGCGAGAAGCGCTCCTGGTTGGCCAGGTACTTGGTGGTGGGCGCGGTGAAGTTCACGTTGCGGAAGCTTGCCGAAGCCTCGAGGATGGCGATGAGATCGCTTGCGCGCGTCGCGATGCCGTCGAGCTCGATGCGGTTCTCCTTGTAGCGGAAGGTCGTCAGGTACGCATCCTGAGGCACCAGATCGGTGATCTCCTTGAGGTAGCGCACGACGTGGCTTCGGCTCTTGGTCTCCAGGCGCTCGACGCGGGCCAGCGTCTCCAGGTTCTTGTCCTGCTGGCGAAGGACTTTTTCGGCACGCGGCTCCAGGCGCTCGACCTCCGAGGCAAGGGCATTGTCGATGGCCAGGTTCTTGGCGGCGATGGTGCCCATCAGGACGAGCGCCATCACCACGACCGCACCCGAGAGCGCCATCTCGCGCAGACCGACGCCGGCCGAGGTCTGAACCAGGTTGGAAGGCAGCAGGTTGAGCGCGGCCCGCGACTCGCCGACCTGCGACAGCGCCGCGCCCACCGCCACGATTTCGGCCTCGCCCACGGTCGCACCCACCGGAAAGAAGTCGGCGGGGGCCGCCGAGGTCAGGCTGACTTCAGCGTCACTGAAGGGCGAGGCGGCCAGGCACGCCGGCGCCTGCCCGCTGTGCTCGGGCAGCGTGGACTCCACTTCTCTCGCCACGGCTTCGGTGCGAGAGCGGGCGCGCGGATCCAGATGATGACTGGAGACCAGCAGGCCTTCGGTGCAAAGCGTGATGTAGTCGCGGCTTCCCGAGCGCGTGAACGTGGCCGCCAGAGGCAGACCGGCAAAGCCGGTGTAATCGGCCAGGGCCAGCGGCTCGGCGGTCACGGCCGAGATCGGAAGGCCGGCATTGGTGACGACGGCGGCGGCCTCTTCGACGGCCACGCGAGGTGCGGCCACGATGGTCACCGCCACGCGCTCGCCGACGGTACCGATGGGCCGGACCAGGTGTCCCCAGAACAGGGATTCGGGCGGGACCGGGATCAGGCGGTCGAGCTCGTAGCCGGCTACGCTGGCGGCATTGCCGGCAGCCGAGGCCGGGATCTGCATGCTGGCCATGAGCGTGACGCTGCGATCGACCGCGATGGCCACGCGGCCGGCCTCGACGCCGGTACTGGCCACGAACTCTCGCAGGAAACTGGTGGCTTCGGCGCCGTGCGCTTCGGCCGGACCTTCCAGGCGCTGGGAGGCCAGCTCGACCACGCGCACGGCGTTGAGGCGCTTACGGACGTGCGCGACCGCAACGACGTCGCCGCGCAGGGACACTCCCAGCACATCGGCGAAATCCGCCCGTACGACGCGGCGGATGAGGCTCTTGGTGTCCACCCGTGATCAGCCCTCTTCGCTCGATTCCCCACCGCTCTCGGAGTCTGCGGTTCCGGATTTGTCGGAATCGTCGAAGATCGAATCATACCACCTGTAGACCTTCAACCCATCGCCGCTGGCGTTGAGGTGCAGAACCGCTCCGACGTGCGCCAGGATGACGTCGCTCTGGCCGGCCTTGACGCGGGCCTCGATGGTCATCTCGATGGCAGGCTTGGAGCGCGCCTCGCCCACGGTGCCGCCGGCGATCAGATCGCGTAGCGCTTCGGGGATGGTGTCCTCCTGGCTATTGGCACGATCGGCTTGCAGCTGTCCGGCCTCCTCCCGGTCGATGCCGCCGAGGGCCTGCATGACTTCGGGCGAGATCGCTCGCAGGCTGACCTTGGGACTCTTGTTGAAGATCGAGAAGATGTCCTTCAGGCCCGGATATTCCTCGTTGCCCTCGTAAATCTCGCGCGTGACGCCGCGCACGAGCAGGAGCTCGTCGATGGCATCGAACGGGGCATTCTTGGCGCGATACGGCCGCGGCAGGTCTTCGTAGTATTCCGACTCGGCGCCCTCGGGCTGGTGCAGGTCGTCCTTGTCGCGCCAGTCGATGATGGAGTCGGCGATGACCTGCGCCTCGTCGTCGGGCACTTCCAGGTTGTACAGGATCTGCGCGATCTGGGCCGAGCTCAGGTGATTGAGGGCCAGCTTGCCGGCCTCGTCCACCACGCGCAGCTCGAAATTCTTGCCGCGCCAGTTCGCCTCGACCCAGGTGCCGTCCCCCTGCGACAGCGATCGGATGGGGTCGAGGTTCTCCTCGTCCTCCATCTTCTCGAACATGCCCTCGTGCTTGCGGCGCGCGATCAGGGCCAGGATCGCCTCGTTGATGCCGGCCATCGCCGTGTTGCGGGCGATGGCCGACTCCTTGAAGTTGCGCGTGCTCATGGCCTCGTCGTGCATGGCGCGAGCGAACTCGGCCGCCAGCACGGCGAGCACGGCGAAGGTCCAGACCACCACGAGCAGCGCGACTCCGCGCTGACCGCGTTCAGACCTCTTCGTCGTCTTCCTCTTCCTCGTCCTCGTCGTCGTCGTCCTCGTCGTCGTCATCGTCCTCGAAGTCTTCGTCGTCTTCGTCGAAATCCTCGTCGTCCTCGTCCTCGAACTCCTCGTCGTCGTCCTCGTCGAATTCCTCGTCGTCCTCCTCCTCGTCATCCTCTTCGAGGTCTTCGTCGTCTTCGAGGTCCTCGTCCTCCTCGTCCTCCTCGTCCTCCTCCTCGACCGCGTCCTCGTCGACCTCGGTCTTCTTGCTCTTGCCGCCACGGCCGGCCATGGCTTCGAGCTGGGCGAGGACGTGCGGCGGCATGCCGTGCAAGGATGTGGGGGAGTCGTTGCCAGGTGTGGTTACGGCTTCGTTCGTAGCGTGCATGTTGCCTCCTCCGTCGTTCGTCGTTCGTCGTTCGTGCGCATTGGGTCGGCAGCCCACTGCTGGACATCATTCGTCGGCGTCATCTTCGTCGAGGTCGTCTTCGTCATCGTCCTCGTCGTCCTCGTCCAGATCGTCGTCGTCATCGGGCGGGACCGGATCGGCGTCGTCGTCCTCGTCGTCACCCGCGCCGCGGGCCCGGCGGCCGCCAAAGTCGCCTTCGGCATCGGCTATCTGATTGAACGTGGCAACCATCAGCGGCATCTCGTGATAGAGCGCGGGACCGTCGACGGTGGCCGGAGCGATCTCGATCCGGATGCACGCCGGCAGCAAATCCTCCTCGACGGCGTCCCAGATCTCCAGAAATTCATCGGCATCCGCCTCGCGCTGATAGCTGAACGTAACCGACTCTACGTCGTACAGCAGCGTCGTTTCCAAGCTTTCGTCGACCGCGTCGTCGTCGTCCAGGCCCTCGCTGGTGCCATAGGCCAGATAGACCGGCTTTTCCGACATCTTGAGCTCCCCGTCTTCCACCCAATAGCGGACGATGGCGAGCCCACTTGCGTCCAGACGCTGGGGAGCGGTGGTGACGAACTCTACCTCCTGGGCGTTTCCGTAGAAGAAAGGCTCGGCCTCGCCGCCATCGTCCTCGTCCCCCAGCCCTTCCTCGTCCTGTGGCGGCAGCTTGATGGGATCGATGGCAGCGACCTGGCGCGCCATCAGCCCGGTCGCGATGCGAAATCGGCGCGCCTGCTCGCTGACGCGCTCGCCCGAGGAAGCCGAGCGCGCTCCCAGCACGAGCACGCCGTACAATGTCACCGACATCAGGCCGAAGATGGCCATCGCCACCACGAGCTCCAGCAGCGTGAAGCCGCGCTGGCGCCGCTCGCTCAAAAGTCTTCCTCGCCGATGCGTGCCGTCTCGAGGACGATCGTCTTCTCCCCGATGGGGCCGAGCCAGCTGATCTCGGCGACGATCTCCCACAGCCCGAGGTCGCCCGGTGACTCGGCCTTCTCGTCGATGGTCTCGGTCATGCCGACGAGCGAGCGGTCGATGGGACGCGTGGTCAGCGACCAGGAGTACTCGCCCTCCTGCCCCGTCTGGGTTCCTTCCTCGAGGATGGCTCGCCACATCGCCTCGTCGATCAGGGAGCGGCCAAGGACCATGGCGCGCGTCTGGCGATCGGCCTCGCCGGCAAGGCGCAGGCTGCCGCTGAACAGCTGCAGCGCCCCTACGATGCCGATGGACATGACGGCCACTGCCACCATCACCTCCAGAAGCGTAAATCCGCGCTGGCTTCGCGCGCGGTCCGCGCCTGATCCGGCGCGACGTGCGGACGCGTCGCATCGCCTCGGCACGGCGCCTGGACGAGGCGCGCGCGGCCGAGATTCGGGAACGCCGGTCAGGTCGCGAAGCCAGGACATGCTCACGACGCTTCCTCGATTCGCACGCGGCCGATGAGCGGATCGAAGACGAGAAGGTAGGCCTGGCGCCCTCCGGAAATCTCGAACTCGATCTCGACGCTGCCCGCCACCGATGCACCGGTGGGAAAGAAGTCGAAGACGATCTCGTCCTCGGCTTCGCCGAAGCGGCCGCCGTCGATGGCGCCGAACTGCGCGAAGTCGGGCAGCTCGAAGACCTGCTCACCGCCCTCGAGGCCAAAGCGTCCCTCGTCGCCGAAGATCGCCAGCCCCACCGGCTTGCGCGTATTGACGGCCTTGGCCGAGGCGGCACGCGTGGCGCTGATGAAGGTTCGAACCGATCGCCGCACCGCACCCTGGCGCCAGCCCGAGTTCATCGAAGGCAACACCAGCGCCGCGACGACACCGATGATGACCACGACCACGACGACTTCGAAGAGCGTGAAGCCGTGCTGGCTGCGTATGCGCGGGGTCGGGGTGCGATGCACTGTCGGTGTGGTTGCCAGGACGGGGATCAGGCACCTTTTTCGGCGGCCGGAAAAAGTGCCTGGCCCTTTCAGTCCATGTTCGAGACGTCGGCGGCGTCGCCGTCGCCGCCGGGGCTGCCGTCGGCGCCGTAGGACATGATCTCGTAGTCGCCTCGTCCGCCGTCCGGTCCGCGATAGACGTACTCGTTACCCCACGGGTCGCGCGGCAGCTTCTTGATGTAGGGTCCGTCCCACATGTCCATTCCGTTGGGCGCGTCCAGCAGCGCATCCAGACCCTGCTGGCTGTTGGGATAGCTGCCCGTATCCAGGGCCATCGCGTCGAGCGCGGTCGACAGGTTGGCGATCTGCACGCGTGCGGTCTTGGCGCGCGCCTTGCCGACGTTCTGGAAGAAGTTCGGCGCCACCAGGGCGGCCAGCATGCCCAGGATCACCATCACCACCAGCAGCTCGATCATGGTGAATCCGCTCTGACGCTCGCGGCTGCGGCGTGCCTCGCAGAGGCACTGCTGTTCGTCTCTTGCTCGATCTTCGGTCACGTTCTCCTACCTCCGGCACGGCCGTCGCGTGGCCGGCCTTCGCCAAATCTACAAAATCATCTGGTTGACGCTGAACACCGCCGACATCATCGCCCACACGATCACGCCGATGACGGCGGCCATGAAGATCAGCACGACCGGTCCGATCAGGGTCATCACGCGTGCCACGGCGTTGGTGACCTCGCGGTCGTAGTGGTCGCTGACGACGATGAGCATCTCATCGAGGCGGCCGGTCTCCTCGCCCACGCCGACCATTTGCAGCGCCAGCGGCGGGAAGACCCCGGTCTTCTCGAGGGGTCCGCTCAGCCCCTTGCCTTCGCTGACGTCGCGCTGCACGGCGGCCAGTGCGCGCGAGATGATCACGTTGGCGACGATGGACCGCACGATGTCGAGCGACTGGATCAATGGAACGCCGCCACGCAGCATGGTGCCGAGCGTGCGCGCGAAACGCGCCACCTGCAGCTTGCGCACGAGGTCGCCGAACAGCGGCGCCGCCAGCGTGAAGCTGTCGTAGCGCTCGCGGCCCGCCGGCGTGTTCACGTAACGCTTGATGCCGTAGCGAGCGGCCAGGATCAGCAGGACCAGCAGCCACCAGAAGCTCTTCAGATACTCGCTGATCGCCATCACCATCTGCGTAGAGGGCGGCATGGCCGTCCCCAGGTCGGTGAAGATGGCGGCAAAACGCGGCATCACGAAGATCAGAAGGGTCGCGATCGCGAGCGTGGCAGTGACGATGAGGATGATGGGATAGACCATCGCCGACTTGATCTGCTCGCGCGTCTTCTCGCTGCGTTCCAGATAGTCGGCGAGGCGCTCGAGGACGTCCTCGACGATGCCGCCGGCTTCGCCGGCGCGGATCATGTTGACGTACAGGGGCGGAAAGATCGCGGCGTGCTCAGCGAGCGCCTGCGACAGCGAGCGGCCTTCCTGGACGCGGGCCAGCACCTGCGCGATGACGCCCTTGAGGGTCGGATTCTCCGACAGCGCCGAGAGGCTGGCCAGGCTGCGGTCCAGCGGCAGGCCCGCCTTCAGGAGCGTGGCCAGCTCGCCCGTGAAGATCATGAGATCGTGGCCTTTGACCTTCTTGGCGCGGTTCCATGGCAGCGAGGTCGAAAGGTCGGGCAGCGAGAAACCGCGCGTGGCGCCACCGGCCGAAGCTCCCTCGCGGACCACCAGAGGAATGAAGCCCTGCCCTCGCAGCGACGCGACCACGGCGGCTTCGCCCGATGCCTCCATCAGGCCCTCGACGATCCGACCCTCTCGGGTGCTGGCGCGGTATGCGTAGGCTGCCATCTCAATGCTGCTCGAAAGGCGGCATCTTAACACCGTCGCGCATCGGCGCGACCCGCCGAGTTACGCCATCACGCCGGCGCGAGCGCACGGCGCCCCGCTGCGCCGGCCAGGCCCAGGAATGGTCGCGTATGTCATGCGGCGCCGACGGCGGCCTGCGCCACACCGAATCGATCAGGTCCACCACCTTTACGGTCTCGGGCCCAACACCCGAGTCTCGGCCCGTATGGACGTGCTCATTGCACGATCGCTTCAACCACCGCCCGCCAGGCGTCGTGAAATTCTTCGGGGGCGGTACCTGGCAGGCGCCGTCCCCACAGCAGAAGCCTTTCCAGACCCAGGGCCAGGCTTGCGGCGTCGCCTGCGGCAACCGCCCGTACATTCTCGACCTGCTCGGCCAGGCCGCCGGCATCGGTGA
>DASPNH010000004.1:0-2521 GCA_035626675.1 Binatia bacterium | reverse complement strand
ACGGTGAAGGACTACCTCGAAGCGAACGGCGTGGTGCTGCTGCCGCGGCTCCCGCGCACGCCGCAGCACAACGCCTGGAGCGAGCGCGGCATCCGGGAGCTCAAGGAGGCGGCGCAGCTCGACCCCGGAATGCCCGCCGCCCAGCAGGAGGAGAGGTTGAAGTCGACCGCGGCGCGGCTCGACGCGAACCGCCGCCACGCCACACGGAAAGGCTTGACCGCCGACCAGGCGGACTCGATACTGCCGCGTGCGACGTCCCTCGTGCCGCGGCAGGCGTTCTACGCGACCTGCCGCCGCGCCATGGAGGGCGCCGAACGACGCCATGAACACAGCCGCGCCAGGACGCTCGCCTGCCGCAAGGCGGCCTTCGCCGTCATGGAGCGGTTCGGACTGGTCAGAATCACCGGAGGCCGGGCGCCGTCGTCCCGCCGCAGGTCAGTGCCAAATTAATGTGCGCGGTACACCTCGGGTCGGTGCAAGTGATCGTCGACGACATCGGCAACGTCGGTGGCGTGTTGGAGGCCTACCGGTACACGGAATACGGTGAGGTGCAATTCTGCGCGGGTAACGGGACGTACTACTCGCCGAATGCGTCGCTTGGAGCCCAAGACATCACCTACACCGGCCGAGAGTGGATGTCGGAACTCGGCAAGTTCTATTATCGATTTAGAATCTACGGGAGTGAATCAGGTTTCTTGTCTCGAGATCCGCTGCGCAGCGCATTGCCGCGCTCTCTATACGACTATGCAGACTGGAACCCGATAGACCTCACCGACCCGCTCGGGTTGCAAAGTGAACGTCGCATGGAATCGATGGGGCAATCTCTAGTTAACCTTATTTTTGGTAGCAGTGCTCCTGCGCCAGATCCCATCGGGGATGCTGTCGGTGAGGCAACGAGGGCAGCGGGTGCCAGAGTCGCGCTCTCCGGCATACCAGGCGGTGGCTACTTCGGGTGGCGCAACGGACCAGGCAATGCTATGGAGCATTGTTATTGGAGCTGCCTAATGGCTTGCGACCAACGCGTAGGACCAGAAGAGGCGCGCCGACAGGGCCAACTAAAGGAGAATCGAGACGCTGGTGGCAGAACACGAGACCTTCAGCGCGCGGTCGAATCCGCACAAGACATGCACAACAATAGCGTCGGAATCGCATGTTGCGAGGCCAGGCAAGACTGCTGGACTTGTTGCCGAAACGCGCTTTCTAACGGCGGACTCATATTCTTCATTCCAGAGGGAACCGTCGTCAATAAACATGTTAGAGCGATTGGCGGCGCAACCGGGTCAGGCACCGGACCGCGACCCGGCACCGGAGGGGCTTCGGGCGGCAGCGGTCCGGGCGGCGGCGGCACCACTGGAGGCGGTGCGCGGCCCGGTCCGGGCAGGCCATCGACTGGAGACGCAACGCCCGGCGGCGTAGACGTTGATCCACACCTCTACGGGGGCACAATCGAAGTCATCGAATTCGACGGGCCGTTCGGAAAGGTGAATTGGGGCGGGAAGATTTGCGGCACGGGACGCAATCGCTTCACTTGGCCCGAGAAGGCCGCCATAATCGCGAGAGGCGATGGCTTCGCGTTCTTCTAGAGTTGGCCGCTTGTTGCTGCGCATTGTCGCAGCCTCACTTGCACTTGTGGCTTGTCTCGTAATCGTGACGGAAGCGTTCGGATGCGGACGCTCCCGCACGCCGCGCCATGTGGACGCCGAACTCCGTTCACGGTTGGAGCAGATCTTGCGATCGCCCGACTTACCGATGGTTGTACCCTCGACGTGCGAGGAAGTTGTCGAAAACGTAGTCCGCGGCATCGACGGACTTATTGCGGTACAATCGCTCGATGGGTCCAACCTCACGGTTTGCTGGATTCGTGCGGGCTGCTTTCGAAGTAATGGCTTATGGGTCGTTTGGGACCAACTTCCTGCCTTACCGAGAGAGGGGCAATTGAGGGTGATGCTATGCGATATAGTCAATCATGGATCGAGGATCTTGGCGCAGACAAGCTTGCCTCGGGATTGGGCACCGGGTACTCACAAAGCCGTGTTCCCAAGCGAGTTCGTTTCTGCGGTCGGCGACGATATCATACACATTTATGTTGCAAGTTGCTCAAAGGCCATAAGGTGGGCCACAGCAAGCTTGGGCGCGCAGTGCATCTACAGGGTGGACGTCAAGAATGGAATTGTCGACGTCCTCCCATTGGATTTCTTCAATCGCGGGTTCAATGACGAGGACGATTTCTTAGATTGGCTTTTCTACGATCCACTCTTTGAGTGCTTTTTCGGCGTTGGTGCGCGCCACCCAATGGTCGTAATCGACAAGAACGGTCGCCGGGCACGAGGACTATGATGATCGTGTGCCGTGTGGTGCAAGATCTCGGCCGACCCCGTGTGGTGCAAGATCTCGGCCGACCCTCGAAGCGCACCGCGACGGGCGTTTACAGCACGACAATGAGCACTGACGCGACGACGAGTACGGCCGACCTGTGTCGCGCTCAACGAAAAGATGGCACTGAGCTGAAGGCGAAGCGGAC
>DASPNH010000003.1:0-17599 GCA_035626675.1 Binatia bacterium | reverse complement strand
TCTGCGTGACCCGCTCGCCGCCGAGCATGAACCAGAACGTCGCCCCGCGATCCACGGCACCTTCCGCCCAGATGTCCCCGCCGTGCAGCCGCACGATGCGCTGAACCGAGGCGAGTCCGACGCCGTGCCCCTCGAATTCGTGCGCATGGTGCAATCGCTGAAATGTCCCGAAGAGCTTGCTGGCATGTCGCGGGTCGAAGCCCGCGCCGTCGTCGCGCACGAAGAAGACCTGCGCGTCGTCGCGCACCACCCTGCCGACCTCGATGTGCGCGACCTCGCGCTTGCCGGTGAACTTCCACGCGTTGTCGAGAAGATTCTCGATCGCGATCTGCAGCAGGCGCGGCTCCCCGCGCGCATGCAGTCCATCGGCGATCCGGCACGACACTCGCCGCTGCGGCTGCTCGCGCGAAAGTCGCTGGAGCACTTCTCGAGCCAGGACGGTGAAATCGACCGGTTCGGGCTCGAACTCGGCCCGCGAGATTCGTGACAGCCCGAGCAGCGCGTCGATGAGCTCGCCCATGCGCCTGGTCGTACGGCACACGTCATCCAGCAGGCCGCGCGCCGCCTCGCTCATCTCGGACGCATGCTCGTCACGCAGGATCTGCGTATAGCCGTTGATCGCGCGCAGGGGCGCGCGAAGGTCGTGGGAGACCGAGTAGCTGAACGCGCCGAGCTCGCGATTGCTCGTTTGAAGCTGCGCCGTGCGTTCTTCGACGCGTTCCTCGAGAGTGGCATTGAGCCGGCGCAGCTCCTCGTCCGTGCGCTTGCGCTCGTGCGCGTTGACCAGCAGCTCGCCGAGTAGCCGCAGCATGGGCTCGAACGTGAGCAGATCGGCGCGCGTCCGCCGAGTCCAGATGTAGCCGGCGAATCCTACCGTCGCGCCCTGCAGCACCATCGGAACCAGGATGATCGAACGGACCGAGAACGGTGCCAGGATGTCGCGCAGCATGCCCGCGTCGTCGGCGAGCGCGGCGGTGTCGGGGACGGCCAGCGTCTCTCCGCTTCGAAGCTGCGCGTACGCCCATTCCAGCGGGCCCAGCGCGACGACCTCGTACTCGCGTCGGCGATCCAGGTACTCCGGGCTCCAGACGTGGACCAGTCGGGCGCGAGTATGCTCCGAGTTCGAGCGGTAGACGGCGCAGCCGTCGGCCTGGAGGAACTCGCCGATCCTGGCGAGCATCGCATCGACCGCAGGCTCGACGGCTTCGGGTGCCAGGCTGACCAGATCGGTGGAAAGGCCGGCGATGAGTTGCATGGCGCGGCTGCCGCGCTGGCGCTCCTCGTCGGCGGCCTGACGATCGAGCGCGTTGGCGAACATTTCTCCGAGGAACCGGACGGTGGCGACCGAGTGCTGCGTCCACTGCGGTCGCGGCTGAAGCGCCAGAAGAGCCAGGAAACAGGAAAGGTGACCGCCCATCGCCACCGGCACGGCGATGGCGCCGCGAAACTGGCGAGATGCGAGCCAGCGTTCCGGATCCAAGTGCTCGGACGCCGATGCATCGATGGTGTAGAAGGGGATGTCGTTGGCGAGCGTGGGAAGGAGCCAGGCCATCTCGTCCAGCGGCACGTCGCGCAGCGGTCTGCCCTGCCGCACCTCGATGGCAGCCTGGCTCAGCCAGGAATGGGCGAGCTCGGCGACGCGGCCCTCCGGGTCGATCCTGACCATGACGGCCATGTCGGCGTCGAAGAAGCGCGCGATTTCCTCGAGCGCCCGATCCACGGCCACGTCCAGCTCGGTGGATGCCGTTCGTATGAACCGGCTCGACAGCTCGGCGGCGAGCCGCATCTCCTCGGCGCGCGCATTGTCGGCGGCCGCCGCCTGATCCTGGACGGCATCCGTTCGGGAACGGATCAGCGTCTCGCTGAGCGACTTCATCGTGGGGTTTGGTGAGGCGGCGTCCGAACGCGATGCCGATACGGCACCGACACGCCGGGGGGCCAATGCCGCAGAACGTTCCCGCGGACCGGCTCCTACCCACTGCAACTACACCGCCGTTGGCCGGGAAGCCAGTGCCGAAGCACTTTGCCCCCTGATTCGTGGCCGCAGAGTGCCGACTTTTGAGTATGAGCTAAGTGCGCACCGGGCGCGGGGCCGAGCCTCTAGTTTCGCCGCCGCCCCGCCTCGCTGCTCAGGTACGACTGCAGCTGGAAGTCCCGGTGGCTCCCTGCCGTCACCGCCTTGACGTAAGGCTTCCATCGCGGCGGCGTTGCGGGCTTCGGGTCGTCGCCCATCACGGTCACGCGCTGGATGATGCGGTCGCCCTCGAAGTCGTTCAGCACGTGATGCTGGGTGCAGCGGTTGTCCCACATCGCGATCGTGCCCTGGGTCCAGTGGTATCGAACGGTGAAGCGCGGACTGGCGACCCATCGGGTCAGATAGCCGAGAATCACCTCGCTTTCCTGATGGCTGAGCTCGACGATGCGGCGGGTGAAATGCTCGTTGACGAACAGCGCCTTGCGGCCGGTCTCGGGATGGATGCGCACCACCGGATGCACCGCCATCTGCTCGGGCTTGCCGTGCGAGTGCGCGTCGTGCAGCGCCGACAGTCCGTCGCACAGGTCACGCATCGGAGCCGACAGCTCGTCGTACGCCTTGTAGGTGTTGGTCCAGAGGGTGTCGCCGCCGACGTCGGGGCACTTGACCATGTGCAGGATCGCGATCAGCGACGGGCTGGCCTGGCACGAAAGGTCGCTGTGCCATTCGTCGGCGACCGCGCCCTGACCGCCATAGGCGTGGAGCTCGAAGAACTCGGGACGCTCGGCATCGATGCCGAGATTGGGATGGGCCTCGAGCTCGCCGAAAAGGCGGCCGAAGGCGATGTGCTCGTCCGGAGTCAGGTGCTGGTCGGGGAAGAACAGGACCAGGTGCTCGGTCAGCAGCGACCGGATCGCGTCGGCATCGGCCGCAGTAGCCTCGACGAGCCGGATTCCACGAATCTCCGCACCGAGAGAGCCGGAAAGACGCCTTACTGCCAATGCCTTGGTGCTGGTACTCGTCGCGGTCGCCATCGCAGGCCTCCCTTCGCCGTTGCCCGCGCGATCCGCGCCGGCCGGCACGGCGGCGACAATAGCAGGGCCCGCGGTTCTGTTGCACGCTTGGGCCGAGTCGGGCCGCCGCCCCTGGCCGCGGTCTGATGCTGCGCCGCGACCCCGCGACCATCGTCCAACGAGCGATCGGCCCAGCCCCCGAACCCTTTCGGTGCGACCGCGCCGCCGGCGAAGCGGCCGGTCCATCGTAGAGCATGGGATCGCCTGCGCGGGTCGGCGACCCAGGCGGCTCGCACTGCCCTCGTCGAGCCCGGTCATTCGGGATTGAAGAAGCACTCGCCGCCGATGCAGTCGCCGACGCAGCACGCCAGCTCGCTGCAGGAGTGGCCAGGCGGCGCACACGACGAGCACTCCATGATGGCGCCGTCACAGATGCCGGTGCAGCACTGGGCGGAGCTGCTGCAGAACATGAAAGGAGCAAGGCATCCGTGGACGCAAAGGTCGCACCCGTCGCCGGGCTCCAGGTTGCCGTCGTCGCACTCCTCGTCGCATTCGACGACGTCGTTGCCGCATTCGATCTTGCAGTCATGGCTGCAATCGTCGCAGTCGTCACGGTTGCCGTCGTCGCATTCCTCGCCCTGGTCCAAACTGCCGTTGCCGCACGGCGGCTCGGTCGTGGTGGTGGTGCTCGTGGTGGTCGTGGTCACGGCGCAGGGGCACGACAGCACGAGCTGCTGTCCGACCGCGACTTTGAGGCACAGCAGCGAGTCGCTGGCCGTGACACCGCCGCCGCCGCTGACGTCGCACGTGCATACGGGATTGCAGACCTGCGAGCCGACGGCGGAGCGCAGGATGTAGAGGCAATCGCTGGCGGCGGGCGCATCGCCGCCGCTCAGTTGCTGGCCGCAGTCGCCCTGCGCGGCCATCGCATTCCCGCCCGCAGAGCCGAAGGTGACAATGGACGCCAGCAGGGAGCAGATCGCGACGCGCCGGCCAATGGCAGGTCGCGCTGCGGATCGGAAGCGGGCGATGAGGCCGAGAGCGATGCTGTGCGGCACAGCGCAAGCGTTGCATACGGCGTGTCGGTCAGCGATGCGATTTGGCCGTTGCGCCAAGGTCGGCGGTGCCCGGCGGTGCAGGGATGTGGCCGGTGCGCCGCTGCGGGGGGCGCAGGCGGAACGAAACGATCCGCTTCCCACCGCCCCGGTCCGGCAGCCGAAACCGCGGCGGGCCGATCTGCGAAAGCCAGCCGCCGGAGGTCAGTTCGTCCGAACAGCCGTGCTCGATGCCGAACCGGCCAAGGGCCCGGCCACGCCGCTGCACTGCTGGACTCGCTGGCTAACCGATGGAAGGGTTCGCCGGCGCGGCACGCGCACCAGGAGCTTCGATGAGCAACGGCCTTCAGGACGACCCGTCGTCCGCGAAAAACTCGCCCGCCTACGATCCCGATTCGCTGCGCGCACGCTACCGCGCCGAGCGCGACAAGCGTCTCCGCACCGATGGCAACGAGCAGTACATCGAGGTCGCCGGAAGCTTCGCGCACTACCTCGACGATCCCTACGTCGAGCCCGGCTTTCGGCGCGAGCCGCTGACGGACGAGGTCGAAGTGGCCGTCATCGGCGGCGGCTTTGGCGGCTTGCTGGCCGGCGCGCGCCTGCGTCAGGCGGGCGTCGAAGACATCCGCATGATCGATCCGGCCGGCGACTTCGGCGGAACCTGGTACTGGAACCGCTATCCCGGCATCGCTTGCGACATCGAGTCGTACACCTACCTGCCGCTTCTCGAGGAAGTCGGCTACGTGCCCAAGGAGAAGTACTCTGGCGGCAAGGAGATCCTAGAGCACGCCCAGGCCATCGGCAGAACCTTCGACCTGTATCGCGACGCCTGTTTCCAGACGCGCGTCGAAGAGCTGCGCTGGGACGAGACGGCCTCGCGCTGGATCATCTCGACCAATCACGGCGACCGCATGCGGGCGCGTTTCGTCGTGCTGGCTACCGGTCCGCTCAATCGTCCGAAGCTTCCGGGCATTCCGGGCCTGAAAGAGTTTCGCGGCCACTCCTTTCACGCCAGCCGCTGGGACTACCACTACACGGGCGGGAGCTCCGAGGGCGGGCTGACCGGACTTGCCGACAAGCGCGTGGGCGTGATCGGAACCGGCGCGACCTCGGTGCAGATCGTTCCGCATCTCGGCGAGTGGGCCAGACACCTCTACGTCTTTCAGCGCACGCCCTCGTCGGTGGACTTCAAGAACAATCCGCCCACCGATCCCGCGTGGGCGCAGTCGCTGCAGCCGGGCTGGCATCAGCACCGCATGGACAACTTCAACAACCTGGTCTCGGGCGTGCCGCAGGGACAGGACCTGGTCGACGACGGCTGGACCGACATCATCACCAAGCTGCTGCTCGGCATTCAGCGCGGCGACGCCGTCGAGTTCACGCCGGAGGGAATCGCCAAGGCCGTCGAGATGGCCGACTTCGAGAAGATGGAAGAGATCCGCGCGCGCGTCGACGCCACGGTCAAGGACCCGGCCACCGCGGCGGCGCTCAAGCCGTGGTACCGGCAGTTCTGCAAGCGGCCGTGCTTCCACAACGAGTACCTGGAGACGTTCAACCGCCACAACGTCACGCTCGTCGACACCGAAGGACGCGGCGTCGAGCGCATCACCGAGCGCGGCGTGGTGGCGGGCGGACGCGAGTACGAGCTGGACTGCCTGATCTTCGCCACCGGCTTCGAAGTCGGCACGGACTACTGCCGGCGTGCCGGCATGCAGATCTTCGGACGCGGCGGCATGAGCCTGACCGACTGGTGGTCCGAGGGCGTGCAGACCCTGCACGGCATGCACATCCACGGCTTCCCGAACTGCTTCCTGATGAGCAACTCGCAGGCGGGCTTCACTGCCAACTTCCCGCACATGCTCAACGAGCAGGCCAAGCACCTGACCTACATCATCCGCCGCGCCGCCGACGAAGGTCTGACGCGGATCGAAGCCAGCGAACGAAGCGTGCGCGAATGGGTCCAGCGTTGCATCGACAAGGCCGGCGCGGGCATGGCCTTCCTCGAAAACTGCACGCCGGGCTACTACAACAACGAGGGCAAGCTGTCCGAGCGCAGCGTGCAGAACGGCTTCTACGGTGGCGGGACCGGGTCGCCCGAGTTCATCTCGCTGCTGGAAGCGTGGCGCGACGACGGAAAGATGGAAGGAATCGAGGCGAGCTGAGAAAAAAGTGGCCAGGCAACTGTCCGGCGACCGGAAAAGGCGCCTGACCACTTTTTCACGCCAGCGCTTCTTCCAAGACAGCCGCCAGCGACAGCACGCGCGCCTCGCCGCCCATCGGTCCCACGATCTGCACGCCGATCGGACGGCCGGCGCTCGACACACCTGCCGGGAGGCTGGCCGCGGGCTGGCCCGAAACGTTGTACGGGGCAGTGAACGCGCCGATGGGAGCGGCGGCGCGGAACATGCCTTCGCCGTCCAGGCCGTCGAAGCTTCCCACCGGCGGCGCCGTCGTCGGCACCGTCGGAGTGATCCAGACATCGGCGTCGCCGAACCAGTCGAGCACGCGCCGCTCGAGCACCTGGTGCAGCGACATCGCCTCCGCGTTGCGGATGCGCCGGCCTCGCGCGCGCAGCCATCGCGTGGTCGGCTGCATCATGCGGTCGAACATCGACGGGAGCGGCACGTTGGCGACCATGCGGCCCGTGAGCGGAATGAACTCGTCCACCGACAGCTGAAGCGGCGGCGCCTCTTCGACGATGTGGCCGAGCCTCTCCAGCGTCTGCGCGACGCGCGTGACGCAGGCATCGACCTCGGCATCGACGGTGGCGTTGGGCGAGGAGCGCAACACGCGGATGCGCAGCGCGGCGGGCCGCTCCTCGCAGGCGCGAAGATAGGACTGCGGCGACGACGACCACGCGTGCGACCAGCGGCCCGATAGCACGTCCATCATCACTGCCGCGTCGCGCACCGTGCGTGCGAGCGGGCCGATGGCGCTGATGCGGACGCGATCGATGGCGTCGTAGGGATGCGGCAGCGTTCCGCGTCCGGGCTTGACCCCGACCAGGCCGCAGAATGCGGCGGGGATGCGGATCGAACCACCGCCGTCCGAGCCCGGCGCAATCGGCAGCATGCCTGCGGCCACGGCCGCTCCCGAGCCGCCGCTGGATCCTCCGGCATAGCAGTCGGGACAGACCGGATTGCGCGCAGGCGGATGCAGCGCGGTGTGGATGAAGGGCAGGATGGCCAGCTCCGAAGTCGCCAGCTTGCCGGTCAGCACCAGCCCGCCGCGCTTGCAGGCCTTGGCGACGGGACCATCGACCGGCGACAGCACCCATCGCAATGCTCGCGAGCCCACGCGCGTGTAGCAGCCGCGCAGATGCTCGTGGTCCTTGATGCCGCTGGGCACGCCGAGAAACGCCGGCAGATCGCCGCCCGCTGCGAGCATCGCATCGGCACGTCTGGCCGCAGCCATCGCGCGCTCGCGCCGCACCTCGACGAAGGAGCCGAGCTCGCCGTTGCGCCGCTCGATGACGTCGAGATGATGACGCGTCACCTCGGCGGAGGAGAGCTTGCGCTGGCGCAGGAGCGCCGCGAGCTCGACGGCGGAGTCGGGAAGAGAGAGCGTGGGCTCCGGCACGATCGTCGACGTATTGGCGCATGCAGAGCGAGTCAATCGCGGGCGCGGAAAAAGGGGTCAGGCACCTTTTCGCAAAAGGTGCCTGACCCCGTTTCTCGAGTCACTCGCCATGCAGCACGTTTGCGCGTATTCCGTTCGACTGCAGACGTCGGTCCGTCCGAGGCCAGGCTCCCACCATGCAGCTCAAACGCGCGCTCGGCTTTCCATCCCTGACCTTCTACGGCGTCGGCATCATCCTCGGCGCGGGCATCTATTCGGTGCTCGGAGCCGCAGCGGGCAAGGCCGGCGACGCGCTGTGGATCAGCTTTACGATCAGCAGCCTCGTCGCGCTTCTGACCGCCCTTTCCTACGCCGAGCTGGCCACGACCTATCCCGAGGCCAGCGCCGAGTTCACGTATCTGCGCAAGGCGTTTCCGCGCTGGCCGTCGGCTGCGCTGGTGGCCGGGCTGCTGGTCGCGCTGTCCGGAACCGCCACCACGGCAACCGTTGCCATCGCATTCGGCGGCTACCTGCAGGACTTCGCGCCGATCCCACCGATGCTGGCTGCGTGGACCCTGATCGGCGCGGCACTGCTCGTGAACGTGATCGGAGTGAAGGAGTCGGGATGGGTCAACGCAGTCTTCACGCTGCTGGAAGCGGGAGGGCTCGTCCTGTTCGTCATCGTCGGCGCGCGAGCCGAGGGGTTCGGAGAGGCGCTGGCCTCCGCGCCGAACATCGGTGTCGCCTCGGCGGCAGCGCTCGTGTTCTTCTCCTTTCTCGGCTTCGAGAACATCGCCAACCTGGCCGAAGAGGCCAAGGACCCGGCGCGTGATCTGCCGCGTGCGATCCTGGTCAGCCTCGCGGTCGCCACCACGCTGTACGTGCTGGTGGCGCTGGCCGCCGTCGCGCTGGTGACGCCGGACAAGCTGGCGAGCTCCTCGGCGCCGCTTGCCGACGCTGCGCGTGCGCAGTCGCCGCGCCTGGCAGGCGCGCTCGGCGGCATCGCGCTCTTCGCCACTGCCAACACGGCGCTGGTCTCGATGCTGGTGTCGAGCCGGGTACTGTTCGGCATCGCACGCGCCGGCGAGCTGCCGCGCTCACTGGCCGCGGTGCTGCCGGGGCGCAAGACGCCGTGGGCGGCTACGCTCGTCGTCGCAGCCGTTGCCGCAGCGCTGGCGCCGGTCGGGAAGGTCGAGTTGGTCGGGAGCGTTTCCTCATTCGCATCGCTGCTGGCCTTCGCCGGCGTCAACCTGGCGCTGATCGTCCTTCGGCGCTCCGACGCTGAGCGCGAGCGACCGTTCAAGGTGCCTGGCAGCGTCGCGGGCGTGCCGGTGCTCGCGGCACTCGGACTGCTGGCGACGCTGGCGATCGCGACGCAGCTCGAAGCGCGCGCGCTGGTGGGCGGCAGCGCTGCTGCAGCAGCATTCGCGGCGTACGCGGGTTGGCGACATCGGCGCGGCCGCTGATCGCCTCGCCGCGGGCACCGGGTGCGACGTTCACGCGCCGACGTTCGACCGCCGACATCTACGGGCCGACATCTCGGTTCCGATGTCTCGATGCCGATGCCTACGCCAAGGCGGTCTAGGCGCCGCCTGCTCCGCCATCGCCTGCGGCCTTGGTCTTCTTTCCCTTGACCTTGACGATTGGCATCGGGCCCGACTGCCAGCACTTGCCGACGCTGTTCAGCAGAAGCACTCGCAGCGTCCCCTCCGAGCCGAGATCGAGGTCCGGCAGTGCACTGCCGCTGCCCTTGATCTTGACCGACGACTTGCCGGCAACTCCAGGCTTGAGCAGCGCGCTGGTGATGCCGGAGGTCACCGGCGACGACTCGGTCTTGAGCTTCCACTTGCTGGTACCGCCGGTCCAGTAGTCGCCGGGCGGAATGACCAGGCTGGCTTCCACCGTCGTCGGCGCCGGCGCCACGTGGAACACGCACATCTGGTAGGTCGTAGTGCTGGCCGGGTCACCGAAGTCGGCCATCGTCACCTCGGAGCCTTTCTTCCACGTCCACGCCAGCTTGTCCTTGGAATCGTCGGACGGATCATCGACGTAGGTCAGCGTCGAGCCGCCGGAATGGAAGCAGCCGGCAGGCGACGGGAAGGTGCAGGTCGCCGTGCAGCAGTCGTTGCCGGCGGTGTTGCCGTCGTCGCAGATCTCGCCGCCTTCGATCGCGCCGTTGCCGCACTCCGGTTCGGGAAGCGTCGTGCTGGTGGTCGCCGGCAGCGTCGTGGTGGTCTCCGCCGCCAGCGTCGTGGTCGGCTGCGGGCACGGGTTGGGCGAGCACGTCGTGAAGTCGCCCTGATAGTCACCGGTGAACGCGTCGCACTGGCTCTCCCAGGTAAGGATGCAATCACCGTCGTCGGCGAAGCAGCAGGCACCGAGGTTGTCCGCCCAGACGGGGGAAACGGCACAGGTGCTGATGGCGAGAGCGGTGAAGAAAGCGGACAGGCAAGTTGAGTGTTTCATAGGTCTCCGGGCGCGATAGCGCGCGCGCGAACTTGCAATGTCGGGCAGCCAGAAACAAGTCGCGTTCGGAAAAAAGGGAGTCAGGCATCCTTGCGAAATGGTGCCTGACCCCTTTTCCCGGGAGGCAGCGATCGGGCTTGCGTCAGGCCGGTTTTTGCACCAACTGGGCGGGCGGCGCCTGCGGCCCGACGCGCGCGGTGCAACGAGCACCGCCGCGTGTTCCGAAAACCAGAGGTCAGGAGATCGTCACGATGTCGAAAGGAATCGTACCAGCATTCGTCGCAGCAGCATTGTTGACGGCCGCGCCGGCCCAGGCGTTGGACGTCCAGGGAACCTGGACCGGGCGGCAGGTCTGCAAAGTGTTCAACGGCGGCAAGTTCGTGGACAAGTTCGAGAGCGTGATGGAGATCGTCCAGACTGGCAACGAGGTCGCGATCGACGTCGACGGCGGCGAGTACGTGTACTTCGGAACCGTCATCGAGTCGCAGACCGTACCGACCAAAGGGGAGATCGGGCTGACCGACTGCGACCCGGACAGCGATGAGGTGGGACGCCTCAAGATCAGCGGCAACAAGGCCAAGGGCATCTCGATCTATCGCACGGATGAAGAGAACGACACGTGCAAGTGGAAGTATGCAAGGGCGAGCACCGCCGCGCCGGCGATCACCGCATGTCCCGACAGCGTGACGACGACCACGATCGCTCCCACGACCACCACCATGACGGTGCCGTGACCTTGCGGTCCTGACGTCGCTTGCGTTCATGCGCTGAGCGCCCGGCCGCGCGGGCACGACGCGACGGCAGCGAGCGTCGAACCGAAACCCAATGCGGCGGCCCAACCGAACCCGCGCGTGACTCCCGCCGGACAGCACCGTCTCGCCGTCGAGCTTGCAGTCTGGATCGCCGATCAGGTCCGACGTTTCGGCGCGTTCAAGCCCGCAGCCGGCGGCGACGTGCTCGACAGCGCCACCTCGCCGCTGACAGGAGCGTGCTACACGCTGTGGGGCGTGGGCGGCGCCGTCACCACCGATGCCGACGGCAACCCTCCCGATGACCGCGGCTACGGGTCGCCACCGCCGCATTTCCGCCTCGCCGGCGAGATCGAGCTTCGGCGCGCTCTCGACGGCCGCAAGATCACGCCCAAGGATTTTTCGCGGCTGATCGGCGACTTCGCCGGCATGCGCGAGCATGCGCCCGAAGCGTTCGAGCTTTCAGCCGATTGGTTCCGCCCCTCGCTGCCGGCGCCGCTCCTGGATGCACTGGTCGCCGCGGAATTCCTGGAGTGCTCCGACGTTCGCTGCCGCTGGCTCGATCCGATGGCGCAGTGGCTGGAGTGGAGCGCGCCGCGCCTTCTGTGGGAGTCCCGTGCGGAGTCCGAGGCTCGTCATCTGCGCAAGTACGGCCCGATGTGGAACACGATGCCAGCGTGGATCCGGGCGAAGGTCGTCGATTCCGGCAAGGTGAACCAGCTGCTGCTGGTCGACGCGATCCGCCGATTCTGGGACGGCCAGTGGCATTCGCAGCCGTTGCCCGACTGGCAGGACCAGAAGCGGCTCATCGATGCGATGGAAAGCGGCAGGCAGATCCAGCAGCTGGTCGAATCGGGACGGCTGAGCGTGCCTCGGCGCGGGTTCTTCGCGAGGCTGTTTGCGCGCTTCGGATAGAGCAACAGGCAATGAGCTCTTATCGCCCGCCTCTCACTCTTCGGCGGGCGAGATCACGATCGACAGCGAGGCATGGACTCGACGCATGTTGCTGGTCTGGCCGGCATCGCGAATCGTGATGGCGAAGTCCTCGATCGAAGGCTCGCCGACCACGCTGCGATAGCGGCACGTGACCAGGCGGCTGGGTCCCTGGAAACCCTGGATGCTGATGACGCCGCCGGTCAGCTCACCCTTCCTGCAGCCCGACCAGCTGGGCGTATCGCAGTCGTTGAACGCGGTCAGGACCCCGAGGCTGCGGTCGTCATCGCATTGGACGTCGCCGTCCTTGCCGAGGAAGAAGCCGGCGGCCGGATCGAAATCGATGCGGAAATCGATCGCGGAGAGGCGCCGCGATTCATCCAGGTAAAGCTCGACGTTCCAGTCGGTGCCTTCGTCCGGCGCGCAGTCCTCGGGCAGACACTCGCTCGTCGTGGTCGAAGTGGTCTCGGTCGTGGTGGTCGTCGTCGACGTGGTCGTGGTGCCGGAGGGATCGGCCAGTGAGGCCAGCCAGAAACCGCCGCGCGCGGGCCCGCCGTCGTCATCGTCGGGAGTCAGGATTCCGATCTCGGCACGGCCATCGCCGTCGATGTCTCCGAGCCCGGCGATTCTGCGCGAGGAGATGTCGTCGCGACCGACGTCGATGAAACGCATCATCCGAAAGGGACCATCGGCAGCGAGATAGTAAAGGATGATGCTGTGAAGCGGCCGGTAGCCATAGTTGTCTTCGAGGAAGGCGAT
Source organism: Binatia bacterium (assembly GCA_035626675.1). Lineage (GTDB taxonomy): Bacteria > Desulfobacterota > Binatia > UBA1149 > CAITLU01 > DASPNH01. The sequence continues at coordinate 5,091 of DASPNH010000003.1, read as the reverse complement.
CTCGCCGATGCCGTCGCCATCGACATCGCCTGCGCCCGCAACCGATTGACTCAGGTTGTAGTACCGCTGCTCGTGGTTCCTGGCAGGGTCGGTCACGTCATGGACCGCCTTGGTCGAACCATCCGGTCGCAGAAGGACAAGGTACGGGTAAGTCGCCGAGGCGACCATGTCCTCGACACCGTCGCCGTCGGCGTCACCGACGCCGGCCACGCCGTGACCTGCTCCGGGCAGCTCGCTGACGGGAACGACGCGGGCTGCGGCTCCGTTGCGTTTCAGAAACACGACATGCACGCCGCTGGGTCGCGGCTCCACCGAATATCCCGGATCGTTGGCTCCCACGGCCAGCTCGTTGATCCCGTCGTCGTCGAGATCGCCGATGACGGCCATGGTCATGCCGAAGAGCGCGGTGGACGGCCAATCCTCCGGCGTGCCGACGATTCCAGGACCGATCGAGCGCGCGGCCTTGACCGAGCCGTCGCTCTCCAGAAGCAGGACGAGGACGACGCCGGCCTGCTCGCCTTCCCACTGGCCATGCCATGGGGCACCGACGGCAAGGTCGGGGACGCCGTTGCCGTCGAGGTCACCGAGGCCGGCGATGGCGCTGCCAAACTGCGAACCGTCGTTGAGAGCAGCGGCGAAATCCTCGCCCGGCACGAGCTTGCGCTGGGACCGAACCGTCAGGTCCGGGTTCATGAACAGGATCCAGATCGCACCGGGAGCGTAGTAGCTCTGAGGGTCTTCGTTCCACGGTGCGCCCACGGCCAGGTCTGTCACGCCGTCACCGTCGATGTCTCCGGCGGCGGCCACGGAGAACCCGAAGTTGTCAAAATCGCTCAAGGTTCCGGTGAAACCGCCCTCGGCCTGGCTGATCCGGCGCAGCTCGATCGCGGGCTGGTCCGGAGGCGTGTGAGCGGATCCACCGACGTCCGTGCCGCCGCCGCAGCCGGCCAGGAACAAAGTGCACGCGAGGAAGGAGACGATCTGAGGCGAATGGATCCGATTCCAGCGGCGCATTCATCCTTTCTACCACCGGGGCGCGCAAACTTTCCATCCGGTTTCTGCGGCGGCGGCATCTGTTCCACCAGCACGGCGACCACGAGCGCGATAGTCGCAACAGCAGCAGTCGCAGCGTAATAGGCGATCAGGAGCCGCACATGCCGGACACGACCATACGCCGGACGCATCCATTCTCCGCCGCTACGGCCGCACTCGCGGTCTCGCTCCTGCTCGCGCAGCCGGTGTCCTCCGGCGCGCAGGAGTGCAGCGGCTTCGACGTCCGACTGGATTGGAGCGACGAGACGAACCCGAACGATCCGTGGGCGTATCAGGAGGGCGCTGATTTGCTGCCGCACGTGGATTGGTGGCAGCGAGTCTCGGGCGGCTGGACTCGTGCGCAGCCGGGATGGGCCGATTCCGAGGACGGCAACAACCGCTCTCCGTTCTGGTTTCGCAGCAACGGCTACGAGACTTTCGAACACGACTACCATCGCTGCGACGTCGTCGCCCACACCTCGGATGACATCAACGGAACGGGCAACGGTCCCGCGACCCTGTCGTGGACCAGCCCCGTCGGAACGACGGTTTCGATTCGCGGCGCGGTCTGGGCGACGCGCGAGATCGGTCGTTCCAATGACTGGGCGCTCTACCACAACCAGACACTGCTCACGCAGGGCGGTATCGGTAGCGGCGATGCGTACTCGCGCGCCGAGCCGTTCCTTTTCACCGCCGGGTCCGGCGGTGTCGATGCGGTTACCGACGTCGATGTCGAGGAAGGAGACACGCTGAGCCTGGTGCTCACGCGCGCGGGCTCGGTCGGAGACCTGGTCGGTGTCAAGATGCGCATCGCCTGCAGCACGCCGCCCGACACGTCGACGACCACGACGACGCTGTTTTATCTGCGGAGACCCACTCTTCGAACAGGTCGACGGGCACCCCGCAACGATCATCACCGCTTCCGATGCCCTGTTCGTTCTGCGCAGTGCGGTCGGAACCACCGGCTGCGACATCTGCGTCTGCGACGCCAATGACAGCGGCGGCGTCACGGCTACGGACTCGCTTTTCGTCCTGCGCAAGGCTGTAGGTTCCGACACTCCCTTGAGCTGCCCTTTCTGCCCATGCTGAGACATGAATCTGCGGGCTGCAGCTGTCACCGACGACGGGCCTGGATCCGACCGATTCCTACTGGAGATGCGGTAGGCCGAGTTCGAGGGCTACCACCGCCTGATCGATTTCAAGAATGGGCTGAGTGACGCCGGATCTACCTGCTGGACGGCCGCGTACGATCCTGCGCAACGGCAACCGCGACGGAACGGCCAAGGCAGGCGACTCTCTGTTCGCGCTCGAGGCAGCCGTGGGCTCGTGGTGTCAGCCCGAGTCTTGCGACGCCGGCATGCCGGCCGGTATAACGGCAACCGATTCACTGGCGATCCTGAAGAAGGCCGTGGGGCAGCCGATCGACCTGACCTGCCCGTAGCGGCGCAACGCGCAGCCGACGCGATGGCGCCGGCGCCCGGGTCGCGGAGGCAAAGTCGGGATGTTCGATCATCTTCCAACGCGACGCGGGCATTTCCTGCTCGAATCAGGACACCACGGCGACCTGTGGCTCGACCTGGAGCTCCTGTGCTTCCGCCCTGACCGCATCCGGCCGCCCGTCCAGGAGCTCGCCGCGCGCCTGCAAAAGCACGACGTGGAGATCATCTGCGGTCCTCTCGTCGAGGGCGCGTTCCTGGGCCTGCTGGTCGCCTCCGAGATGGGAATCCCGTTCACGTATTCGCAGCCGCTGCCGAAAGAGAAGCCCGCCGACCTCTATCCCATCCGCTACCAGCTCCCCGCCCCGCTCTGCCCGCAGGTCGAGGGAAAGCGCGTTGCGATCGTCAACGACGCCATCAACGTCGGTTCGGCCGTGCGCGGGACCTTCGCCGATCTCCAGCGATGCAATGCGCAGCCGGTCGCCATCGCATCGCTGGCGGCTCTGACCCACTGGGTTTCGCGCTTTGCCGATACCAACAAGCTCGGCCTCGAGGTCCTGGATTGGATCGAGAGCCAGGTCTGGACGCCGACGGCGTGTCCGATGTGCGTCAAGGGCGAGCCGCTCACCAAGCCGGTGTGAGCCGCCCTGGTAAAGGATCAGGTGCGCCGCTGCTCGCCGGAGGCCGCTTCCATCGCCTCCTGGGCATAGCTCGAAGTCAATGGGCTGCGCGCGCTGATCCAGTTCCAGAGCTTCTCATCGACGACGATGTCGACATCGAGAAGTGCGGGCCGGAGCGCGAACGAGCGCGTGTTGAGGAACCAGCCGGTCTGCCGACAGGTCACCTTCTCGAAAGGCAGAAGAAGTGCCGGGCATGCCAGCGATAATGGCCAGATGAGCTTCAGGGACAGCCCGTCCTCATGAACGCCCACGGTAAGCGGCACGTAACTTTGAAAGGCGCGACCTGTGATTACCACGTGCTCGGGGAATTTGCTGGCGATCAGGCTCTGGCGGGAAGTTCCGGCGTAGCGTGACGCCACGCTTCGCCAATGAGCCGAGTACGTGCGTACGAGATAGAGCAGTATGGCAGCCAGCACCGCGGCGCCGATCACCGTCAAAAACGGATTCATCCGGGCGCCAATAGACGCAGCGCGGGTCGGATACGAGCGGGCGTCGTTCCTTCCAGTACATACGCGACATCCGCGTCGCCGCCGAAGCTGACGCGCGATGTCCCGGACTGGCGCCAGCACGGCTGCGCCTTGGCGGGCGCATCGGCGCACGTGGTCGCCAGCTCATAGGTATTGGTGCAGCCGAGGTCGGCGTCACAGTCGTCCTGCGTGCAGAGGTCGCCGTCGTCGCAGTCCGGAGCGGTGCCGGCAACGCAGCCCGAGCCGACGTTGCACGTCTCGACGCCATTGCAGGGATCGCCGTCGCTGCAGGCGGCGTTCACCTGCGTATGCGTGCATCTGCCCGAGCCGTTGCAGCTGTCGGTCGTGCACGACACTCCGTCGCCCGTGCACGCGCTGCCGGACGCCTCGTACCGGCAGGTGCCGGAGCAGCAGTCTCCGCCGGCCAGGTTTCCAGGCTACTGGAGGCTACTGGGCCTGAAGGTTCTGCTCCATCCGTTCCGAATGCTTCAGATGAGTCTCCACGGTCGGAAGGGTTTTGGCAGCGAAGGCCTTGATGTCCGGATCAAGCCCGCTACTGGACTGGTTGCGGAACAACGTGCGCATTTCCTGATGCGCGTTGACGCCAGCCTCGCGAACGTAGGTTCGATCGAAGTCTTTCGCCGGTGTGGCGCTGATCTTGTCGACCATCGCCTTATGACTCGCGTTCGGCGTGTCCGGGAGCGTTATGCCCTTGTCGGTCGCGATGCGTCGCAGTTCCTCATTGGCCTGGGTGTGATCGTTGATCATCAGCTGCGCGTGTTTCTTGACGGCGGGAGAATCAGACTTGTCGAGGGCGACGCGCGCCATGGCAACCTCGGCAATTCCGCCGCTGGCGGCGTTCATCACAAAATCCTTGTCGGCCGCCGGGACGAGCCCCGCTTTCAATCCCTGCGCCACGCCAGCTCCCAGGTTTCTGCCGAACTGGCCCATACCGCTTTCTTCGGCTCGCGCGGTCGCGGCGGAAGCAACGAACATGACGCAGCTCACGACAGCCGCGGTGGTGTGATTTCTCATGACGAGGCCCTCCTCTTCAGATGCAGGCGGTAGTGCCTGGTGCTCAATACGTTGGCACCAGGCGGTGCTGCGAAGAAGTGCACTCGCGCCCTTCCAGTAAAGAATGCGCAGGGGAGTCAGCTGTCTTACAGAGATGTCACTCGCCCAGGTACGCGCTGGGAGGTTCAAGGCGAGTGCCGTGCCGCAGTGCGGCCAGGCTCGCGCGCGACCGCAGCGTCGTAGGTGGCGCCATCAACAGGGATCCGGCGGACCGCTTTTGCGAAGGCTCTCGAGCGCCGCCCCGCCGACGCCGGCGTTGGCGCCGGTTGAATCGGAAGTCGCGTCAGCACAGCCCAGGTTTCAGCAAACGCATGCAGCTCATGACGCCGTCAATCCGTCCATCCGCACGACTGCGCAGACCCACGAACAGCTGTCCGCGTGTGCCGGCAGTGCCGGGATCAG
>DASPNH010000002.1:0-16688 GCA_035626675.1 Binatia bacterium | reverse complement strand
ATCTCGGCCTCGTGCTCGACAGGCAGCAGGATGGATGCGTGCTGGCCGATCATCTCGTCGCGGTGGTAGCCGTAGACGCGTGACGCGCCCGGGTTCCAGCTGACGATGATGCCGTCGAGGCCATGACCGATGATGGCATCCTCGGATGATTCGACGATGGAGGCGAGGTAGAGCGAGCGGTTCTCGGCGCGGCGCCGCTCGTTGATCTCGCGATGAAGCTGGACGTTGACCTGGCGCAGCTCGGTCGTGCGTTTGACCAGAGTGTCCTCGGCGCAGTCCTGCTGCTCGAGCATTTCGGCACGCGCGCGGTCGCGCTGAACCAGCAGGACGGCGAACAGCCATACCGACCCCACCACGACGGTGCGCCCCAGGATGTGCCCGGCAGGGATCGGTCCCGGCACCAGCTGATGAATGATGGCGGGCACGGCGACCACCAGGGCCGCAACGAAGGCTGCCAGCACGAACGTGTAGCGACCGCGCAGGACGCGATGACCGAAAAGCAGAACGAGGAGGTCGGGTAGCCCGAATGCTGCCTGTCCGTTGGTGAACAGGTCCAGGAAGAACATCACCACCGTGACGCTGGCCAGCGCAAGCCACGACAGCAGTGGCGTCAGGTCGATGCGCAGCCGCGACATTCCCATCGTCGATGTCACGACGCGGCTCCGCGGCGCGCGCGCTCGCGACTGGAAGGGAAAGAGGACATGGGAAGGAAAGCCATCGTGCGTGCGACCGGATGGGTCGACGCAACTCCGAACGGCCCCAACACTACCGCCGTTGCCGAGGCCTAGGCAAACTCCTAACTGGGCTTTCTGTTACTGACCGGCCGTAAGCCGAGCGGCTCAGCTCCTGGTTTCGAAGCGGCCCTCCAGATAGGCGGCTATCTTGCCATCGATGGGAAGCTGGAAGGACTTGGTGGTCAGGTACTCCTCGAGGCCTGCCACCCCCAGCTCGGCACCGATCCCGGACTGCTTGATGCCGCGGAACGGCGCCAGCGTGTTGAAGGTGCCGCCGTTGATGTCGATTCCGCCCGTGTCGATGCGCCGCCCCAGCGCCATCGCCCGCTCCACGTCCCGCGACCAGATGGCGCCTCCGAGGCCGAAGATGGTCCCGTTGGCGATGCGAACGGCGTCCTCTTCGTCCTGGTAGGGCATGATCGTCAGGACGGGGCCGAAAATCTCCTCCTGCGCGATGCGCATGCCGGGCCGGACCTCGCCGAAGACCGTCGGCCGCACGAAGTAGCCTTTCGTCATGCCCGGTGGCCGCTCGAGTCCGCCGGCCACCAGTTGCGCCCCCTCCTCGATGCCGCTTCGGATGAAGTCGAGCACGCTCTCGTACTGCCCACGGCTGACCTGCGGACCCATTCTCGTGGTACCGGGCTGCGGCGGTGTTCTCGGGTCGCCGGGTACGATGACGTTCTCGGCCACGTGCTTGGCCACGCGGCAGGCCTCCTCGTGCATCGAGCGCGGCACCAGCATGCGCGTCCAGGCGGCACATGTCTGGCCGGCATTGGTGTAGGCGTGGTGGACGCCGGCGCTGATCACCGCAGGGTCGGCGTCGTCGAGCACGATGTTGGCTGCCTTGCCGCCGAGCTCGAGAGAGACGTCCTTGATGGACTGCGCAGCCAGCGCCATGATCTTGCGCCCGACCTCGGTGCTGCCGGTGAGCGAGATCATGTCGACGTGCGGATGCGTCGCCATCGCTTCGCCGATCTCGCTGCCCTTGCCCGAAAGGAAGTTGAAGACACCCGCCGGAAGATGGCGTCCGGCGATCTCCGCGAACAGAAAGCACGACAGCGCCACCTCGGAGCTCGGCTTGACCACCACCGTACAGCCGGCCGCAAGAGCGGGACCGACCTTGGCCGTGATCTGATGGATCGGGTAGTTCCACGGAGTGATGGCCGCCACCACGCCCTTGGGCTCGCGAATGATCACCGAATTGCCGATGCGCTCTTCGAAGGCGTAGGCGTTCTTCTCGAGCAGATCGGCATAGAACCGGATCGTCGAGGCGGGAAACCCGACCATGTACTGGGCGGTCATCGCCGCAGGCGAGCCGAGCTCCTCGACGATGACGTCCGCCAGCTCTGCCGCGCGTGCATCCATCTCGTCGGCGATGGCGCGCAGGCACCTGCCCCGCTCCGCCGCCGGCGTCAGCTTCCAGCCGAGGAGCGCTGCCTTGGCCGCCGCCACTGCAGCTTCGACATCGAGGCGGTCGGCGCGAGGAATGCGGCCGCATGGCTCCTCGGTTGCCGGATTGACGATCTCGAAGGAGCCCTGGCCATGGGGAGGCACCCATTCTCCGCCGATGAGGATCTTGTCGAAGATGCGCATGGGCCTCCCTTGCCAGAGAGCGTGCGAGGACGCCACAGACCCGCGCCGCCGGGCACCACAGGGGTACCCACCGGTGCGGCGCCATGGTAGAGGGACGCCCTCGCCTTCCCAGGCGACGGGGGAATTTCGATGCTGATGATGCGCGTCCTTGCCGCTGCGGCGGTGATGTTTTCGATCGCCGCGGCCACGCCCGGCCCCGCCCTTGCCCTGCCCGACCTGATCGCGGAGATCTACGACCTGTCCGTCAATCGCCGCGACGTCGACCCCGACGACGCCGCCGAAGGCTGCGCGGGCGGAGTCGATGATCGCCGGCTCATCGACTTCTCGCTTCGCACCCGCAACATCGGCCAGGACGACCTCTTCCTGGGCAACCCGAACTGTCCCAACTGCTCGACCAGTCCGGGCGCGGTCTGTGGCAACCCGCTGTTCGTGTGCGGAACGGCCCACGGACACGCGCACTTCGAGTCCTTCGCGCGCACCCAGCTGCTGGATTCGAACGACAACGTCGTGGCCGAAGGCCGCAAGTACGGCTTCTGCCTGCTCGATCTGGAGTGCGACGATCCGCAGTACAGCTGCTCGTTCCAGGGAATCAGCGCGGGCTGCGCGGACGTCTACTCGGCCGGGCTGCCCTGCCAGTATGTGGACATCACCGACGCCGTCCTGCCCGACGGCGATTACACCCTGCGAGTCACCATCGATCCCGACGGCGAGATCGCCGAGTCCGACGAGACCAACAACACGGTCGAGGTGCCGCTGACCATCGGTACGACGGCGCCGATCTGTCCGGAATACGCTTCGACTGACGTGCCCAAGACGCTGCCCGACCTCGCCTCGGCGGTCTCGAACCTGACTCTGCCCGATCTCGGCGAGGTCACCGGAATGCGCGTGCGCATGGCAGGGGAGCACTCCTATCTCGGCGACGTCGTCGCCCAGCTGGCCAGCCCGAGCGGCACCGAAGTCACCCTGCTCGACAACGTGTGCGGCGGGAGCGAGGACTTCGACCTCTACCTCGGCGACGAGACCGCCTCGTCCATCACCTGTCCTGCAACCGATCCTTCGCAGCTGCGCCAGCCAAGCGAGCCGCTGGCGCCGCTCTTCGGTGAATCGACCGCAGGAGTCTGGTCGCTCCGGTTCCAGGACACCGCCGGCAGCGATTCGGGAACGCTGCAGAGCTGGAGCCTCGAAGTCTGCACGGTCTGCGGCAACGGCACGATCGATCCGGGAGAGGTTTGCGACGACGGCAACCTCGCCAGTGGCGACTGCTGCGCTTCCGACTGCATGTCCAACGGCGCCGATGGCACGCCGTGCGTGAACCAGAACAAGTGCATGGCGGGTGCGACCTGCAGCGCGGGGACTTGCCAGGGCGGCGACCTGGTCCAGTGCGACCCATGCCTGGTATGCGACGCCGAGCTCGGCTGCATACCGCCCACCGCGATCTTCCCATGCCAGCATCCGGAGCCGGGCCGCAGCGTCGTCACCATCAAGGACGGTCTGACCGGTGCCGGCGATTCGGTGACGTGGAAGTGGAAGAGCCAGACTCCGGTGGAGCTCGACGAGTTCGGCGCTCCCCACGTCTCGACCGAGCTGACCCTGTGCGTCTACGACAGCGATGGCGTGGTGGTGAGTGCCACGGCGCAGAGCGGCAGCGATTGCGGCGACGGTGCGTGCTGGGACGTGCGTGACACCAGCGCGGCCTTTCGCGCCGGCGACGGGCTGACCAGCATCCGCATCAAGGAAGGCTTGCAGGGGAAGATCGTCCTCAAGGGCAGCGGCGATCCTCTCGGGGTCGATCCCCTGTTCCTGTCGCTGCCTGCCACCGTGCGCCTGCAGCGCAACGACGGGACCCCGTGCTGGGAGGCCGACTTCGCCACGCCCTCGGTCAACAGCGGCAACGTCTTCAAGTCCCGCAGCGAGTGATGGACAGCCCGAGCGCGGAGGGCCGGGGCACGGTCATGACCGCGCTCGGTAAGCTGGTTGTTGCAGAAGAAAGGATGGTGACCCCAACCGGAATCGAACCGGTGTTTTCGGCGTGAGAGGCCGACGTCCTAGACCGCTAGACGATGGGGCCAAGGCGCCCGCAGGCGCGATGCAGTGCGCGGCAAAAACCGCAACACGCGTGCCCTCTTAGTCAGGAGAGCGACGCGCGTCAACCCGACGCTCTTTCGAGTATCCGGCCAGCCTGGACTCACTGCGCAGGCGCTCGCAGCGGCAGCGCGCCATTGGCGGCGGCCGTGCAGGCTTCTCGAATGCGCGCGATCGTGCGTTCTCGTCCGAGCACCGCGCACAGCTCGAAGATGCCCGGACTGGCGGTCCCGCCGGTCAGCGCAACGCGCGCCGGCTGCGCCAGTGCACCGAGCTTGATGGCCTGGCTCTCGCACAGAGCGCGGAACGCGGCATCGATCGCGGGCGCCTCCCAGGACTCGATGACCTCGAGCCTTTCGCACAAACCGAGCAGCAGCGAGCACTCCTTGTCGCCGAGGAACTTTTCGGCCGCCTTGGCTTCGTAGGTGATCGCATTGGCAACCAGAGGCTCGAGCTGATCGGCGAGCTCGACGAGCGTACGGGCTCGCTCGCGCACCAGCGCCACGGCCTGTCTCAGCCGGGCCTCCTCGCATCCGCCCTGACCGCGCTCGGCAAGCTGCGGACGCACCAGCCGTGTCAGCTCCTCGAGGCCACGACCGCGCATGTGCTGGGCGTTGACCCAGGAATACTTCTCGATGTCCCAGGCGGCCGCAGCCTTGTTGATGTCGCCAGGGTCGAAAAGCTCGATCAGCTCCTGCCTGGTGAACACCTCCTGATCGCCATGCGACCATCCGAGGCGCGCCAGGTAGTTGATGGTGGCCTCCGGGAGGAACCCTGCCTGGCGGTAGGCCAGGACCGAGGTAGCACCGTGGCGCTTGGACAGACGGGTCCGGTCCTGGCCGACGATCAGCGGCATGTGCCCGTAGACCGGCGGCCTGGCGCCGAGCGCCGCAAAGATCTGCATCTGTCGCGGCGTGTTGGTGATGTGGTCTTCGCCGCGCAGGATGTGCGTGATGCCCATGTCGATGTCGTCGGCGACGTTGACCAGATGGAACATCGGGTTGCCGTCGGAGCGCACGATCACGAAATCGTCGAGCTCGCGGTTCTCGAAGGCGATCACGCCGCGAATGACGTCGGTCATGAGCGTCTGCCCTTCGAGCGGGACCTTCAGGCGCACCACCGACCGTCTGCCTTGCTGCGGGGTATGGCCCGCGTCGCGGCAGGTCCGATCGTAGCCGGAAACGCGCCCCTGCTGCTGCGCCGCAGCGCGCTTGGCCTCCAGGTCCTCGGGCGTACAGATGCAGTGGTAGGCATGCCCGCCGGCGAGCAGGCGCTCGATCACCTCCGCATAGTAGGCAGAGCGCCGCGACTGGTAATGGGGGCCTTCGTCGTAGTCGAGGCCGAGCCACGACAGGGCTTCCAGGATGGAGAGCGTGAACTCGTCCGTCGACCTTTCGCGATCACTGTCCTCGATCCGAAGCACGAACTGACCGCCGTGACGGCGCGCGTACAGGTAGTTGAAGAGTGCCGTGCGGGCGCCACCGATGTGCAGATGACCGGTGGGACTGGGCGCAAAACGGGTGCGGATGACGGACATGCGCGAATGAACCAGATCGCGTCACGAACGGCAAAGAGCTTGCGCGAGCCGACGGGCAAGATGGTCCGACCAAACCCGGACCGCCGCAAACCGGTCCGATGTGACGCGACCGCCGCAACCACACCGTCGCACCAGGCCGTGGCGACGACGACGCAGCCGGCCAGCCGCGATCGGCCCATGCCGCGCGCAGCAATGCGAGCGCCGCTGTGCGCAGTCGGCTTTACGATCCGGATCGTCGGCAAGTAGAACTGTGCCACACGCAAGCAGTGGGCACGCCACTGCGCAAGAGTTCCGGCAACGCCCTGGCCCTTCCTGCGTCGCATGAGCCCACGGCGGTCATCGCATCGGCCGGCACCGCTCAAACAGTCGGCAAAGCTCACGTGCACGGCAGCATCGGGTCATGCCGCACTATGCCGCAAGCATGCACGACCAGCCTCGCCGCTTTGCGTCGCGACAATTTTCGCATGGCGCGCCCGTGTACGCGCCCAAGTTACGCGGATTGCTGTGCGTTTAGTATCTTGCCTCCCTCCAGGTGCGGGCGCATACTTTTTTTGGATGATGGCGTTGAAGGGTAGGCACGCATGGCACGTTTAAAGGAGGGAGGAGGGAATCGCGGCGACCCAGACGAGCTTTGCTCGCTCACCGCGACGCCGACCTGATGGGAGGAGCGGACATATGGACGAGTCACCAAGGACCTTCGAGGACATCATACGGGCAGACCGCGCACTGGGAGCCGAGTTGGAATGGCGCGGCACCTTCCTCGACTACCTCGAAAAAGTCAGGCTCGATCCTTCCATCGCCAAGCTGGCGCACGCCAGAGTCTACGACATCATCACGAGCCACGGCGTTCACGAGCTCACCGAGGGCGAGCGGGGAAGCGGCCTCTACCCCGACGGAGTGAACAAGGTTTACTCGTTCTTCTCCGACTACTTCTTCGGCATCGAGAAGGTCACCGGACAGATCGTTCGCTACTTCCATTCCGCGGCCCTCAAGGGCGAGGAAGCTCGCCAGGTGCTCTATCTGATGGGCCCGGTGGGCTCCGGCAAGAGCTCCCTGGTCGATCGCATCCACGCTGCCCTCGAGGAAGGCCCGCCGTTCTACGCGATTGCCGGCTGCCCGATGCACGAGGAGCCGCTGCACCTGATCCCGCGACATTTGCGGCGCGAGTTCGAGAAGATGCTCGGCGTCCACATCGAGGGCGATCTGTGTCCGGTGTGCCGCTTCCGACTGACCAGCGACTTCGGCGGCCGCTACGAGGAAGTGCCGATCGAGACCGTCCGCTACTCGCGGCGTCATCGCATCGGCATCGGCGTGGTGCCTCCGGTGGATCCAAACAACCAGGACACCTCGGTCCTGATCGGCAGTGAGGACATCTCCAAGCTCGACCAGTACTCCGAGGGCGATCCCCGCGTGCTCGATCTGAACGGCGCGCTCAACGTGGCCAATCGCGGAATCTGCGAGTTCATCGAGGTCTTCAAGAACGACACCGAGTATCTGCACGCGATGATCACCGCCACGCAGGAGAAGGTGATTCCGGCTCCCGGTCGGCACGGCCTGGTCTATGTGGACGCGGTGATCGCGGCGCATTCGAACGAGGCCGAGTGGCAGAAGTTCCGCGGCGATCACACCAACGAGGCCATCCTCGACCGCATCGTCGTGATCAAGGTCCCGTACAACCTGCGCCTGTCCGAAGAGGTCAAGATCTACAAGAAGATCATCGAGCGCAGCGACTTCCAGGCCCACATCGCTCCGCACACCCTGGAAGTGGCCTCGATGTTCGCGATCCTGTCGCGCCTGGAGCCGACCCAGAAGTGCGACCTCGTGACCAAGCTCAAGATCTACAATGGCGAGGAGGTCCTGGAGAAGGGGCGCACCAAGAAGATCGACGTGGCCGAGCTGCGCGGAGACTCCAAGCGCGAAGGCATGGACGGCATTTCGACGCGCTTCATCATGAAGGCGCTCGACAACGCCCTCTCCGACGGCTCCTCGGGCAACTGCATCAACCCGATCAGCGTGCGCGAGGCGCTCGTCTCGATGGTGCGCGAGCACGACTTCCCTGACGACACGCGCAAGCGCTACCTCGAAGCCCTGCAGGACACGCTGAACAAGGAATACCAGGAGATCCTGGAGAAGGAGATCACCAAGGCCTTCGTTTTCTCGTTCTCCGAGCAGGCCGAGTCGCTGTTCCAGAACTACCTCGATCATGCCGAAGCCTACGTGAACAAGGGCAAGGTCAAGGACCGCAACACCGGCGAGGAGCTGCAGCCGGACGAGGCGTTCCTGAAGTCCATCGAGGAACAGATCGCGGTGATCGGCTCGGCGGCAGAGGGATTCCGCCAGGACGTCATCTCCTACCTGTGGTCGAGCACCCGTCGCGGCGTCAAGGTCAGCTACGAGAGCTACGAGCCGTTGCGGCAGGCCATCGAGAAGAAGCTGATGTCGTCGGTCCGCGATCTGTCACGCATCGTCACCCGCGCCACGACTCGAGACGAGGAGCAGAACACCAAGTACTCGGCGATGGTCGGCAACCTGCTGGAGAACGGATACTGCCGGCACTGCGTGGACGTCGTGCTGAAGTACGCAGCCAATCATCTGTGGAAGGACTGAAGCTGACCTCGGGCTCGTCCCATGGGAAGTTTCCGTCCCAGGCGTGAGATCTCCGGTGACCGCAGTGCGGGCGACCGCCTGCGGCACCGGCAAAAGGTCCGCTCCTCCATCCGCGAGAACATCGCCGACATCATCGCCGAAGAGTCCATCATCGGACGCTCCGGCGATCAGATCATCAAGGTGCCGATCCGCGGCATCCGCGAATACAAATTCATCTATGGCGAGAACGCTCCCGGCGTCGGCGAAGGCGCCGGCGACGAGCTCCAGCGCGGCGACGTCATCGCGCAGGACGGCGAGAAGGGCCAAGGCAAACAGGGCGAAGGCGGGGACAAGCCCGGCGTCGACTACTACGAAACCGAGGTGACCCTGGATGAGCTGATCGGAATGATGTTCGAGGACCTGGAGCTGCCCAACCTCGAACGCAAGCCGATGGCGTCCATCGAGGCGCTGCGCAACACGCGTCGCAAAGGCTATCGCTCCGTCGGATTGCGCGTCCGTCTGGACAAGCGCCGCACCGTGCGCGAGCGGATGAAGCGGGTGATCTCGCGCAAGACGGCTGCTGCGGCTGCAGGCAAGGCCGAGGCGCGCGTCCCCTTCCATCTTCAGGACCTGCGCTATCGGCACCGAACCACCGAGGTGCACCCGGAATCCAATGCGGTGGTTCTGTGCATCATGGATACCTCCGGGTCCATGGACAAGACCAAGAAATACCTGGCGCGCAGCTTCTTCTTCCTGCTCTACCAATTCGTGCGGCGCCGTTACGAACACGTCGAGGTCGTCTTCATCGCGCACGACATCGAGGCCAGCGAGGTCACCGAGGACGAGTTCTTCCACAAGGGCGAGTCCGGCGGCACGTTCGTTTCCTCCGGCTACCGCAAGGCGCTGGACGTGGTCAACGACCGCTACCACCCGGCACTCTGGAACATCTACGCCTTCCACTGCAGCGACGGCGACAATTTCGGCTCGGATACGCCCACCGCGATCAAGGCCGTGCAATCGCTGTGCGAAGTGGCAAACCTCGTCGGCTACGGCGAGATCAAGCCGCGCGGCGCCGGTTTCTACGGCAGCTCGCTGCTGGACACGTTCAAGCGCGTGGGCGCCGACAACTTCCGCACCGTCCTGATCGAGCGCAAGGAAGACGTGTGGCCGAGCTTCCGCGCCTTCCTGACCGGCGAGCGGGTGCAGGCCGAGGCCTCCTCGTGAACATCGACCTGGCCGCGCTCGAAGACTGGGACAGGAGGATCCTCGAGAAGGTCGACGCCTACGGCCTGGACTGCTTCGCCCAGGACTTCGAGATCTGCGACCACGAGGAGATGATCGGCTACATGGCCTACTCGGGCATGCCGTCTCGCTACTCGCACTGGTCGTTCGGCAAGTCCTTCGAGAGGCTCAAGACCCTCTACCACTACGGCGTGCAGGGCCTGCCCTACGAGATGGTCATCAACGCCGATCCTGCCCTGGCCTACCTGATGGGTGACAACTCGCTGTGCCTGAACGTGCTGACGATGGCGCACGTGTACGGACACAACGACTTCTTCAAGAACAACTTCGGCTTCTCGCAGACGCGCCCGGAGTTCACGCTTGCCACGTTCAAGTCGCATGCGACCCGGGTTCGAAGCTACCTCGAGGATCCCAGCATCGGCGTGGGCCGCGTCGAGCCGCTGCTCGACGCCGCTCACGCGCTTTCGCTGCAGTGCCGGCGCAATCTCTTCGTGCGCAAGATGCGCCCGGCCGAGCAGGTCGAAAGCGTGTACGAGGCCTCGCAGCCTCGCCGCGACCCCTACAGCAACATCCACACGAAGTCCGAATACGTCGAGCCCGATCTCCGGAAGGTTCCTCTGCAACCCGAGGAAGACCTGCTGCTCTTCGTGCGCGACTACAATCCTTTCCTCGCCGACTGGCAGCGCGATCTGTTGACGATCGTGGCCGAGGAGACGCGCTATTTCCTGCCGCAGATCGAAACCAAGATCATGAACGAGGGGTGGGCGAGCTTTTTCCACTACCACATCATGAGCAACCTCGATCTGCCGCAGGCGCTGGCGATCGAGTTCATGATCCACCACAACGCCGTGATCCGTCCGGCACCGGGCGGTCTGAACCCCTACCACATCGGCTTCAAGGTCTGGGACGCGATCTACCGCAGCCATGAGGGCGACGGCCCCATCGATCTGTCGAAGGACAACGAGGGACGCCGTGCCATCTACGCGGCACGCGAGTGCGAGCGCGACAGCTCCTTCCTGCGCCGCTTCCTGACCGAGCGATTGGCGCGTGAGCTCGGACTGTTCGAGTTCACGGACCGGCGAGGCGAGCGCGTCGTCAGCGAGGTTGCAGACGAGGACGGCTGGGAGGCGATCAAGAACTCGCTCGTGCGAAGCGTCGGCATGGGATCGATCCCCATCATCAAGGTGGTCGACGCCGACCACCGCGGCGCCCGCGTCCTGTTGCTCGAGCACGACTTCGAAGGCCGCGAGCTGAAACTCGCCGATGCGGAGAAAACGCTGGCGTACGTCTACCAGCTGTGGGGCCGCGAAGTGGACCTGAAGACGGTCGTAGGCGGCCGCCCCACCCTCCTCATCTTCAACGACCAGGGCTTCTCCACCAAAAGCCCCTCCTGAGGAATGGGGTCAGGTACTGAAAACACGGTTTTGGGGTCAGGTCGTGAATTTCACGAGTCTTCGAAAAACACCGATACTCGGGATCTGACCGCTTTCGCGGCTCATCCGATCTTGATCATCGCCACCGCGTGCGCTTCGATCGCCTGCCACGCACCGACGGCGCCGATCCCGTCGCCGCTCTTGGCCTTGACCGACACGCGAGTGAAGTCGATGCCGAGCGCCGCCGCCAGCGCAGTGCGCATCGCATCGACGTGCGGCGCCAGTCGCGGGCGTTCCAGGACGATGGTGACGTCGACATTGACGATGCTGGCCGATGCATCGGCCAGCAGCCGCGCGACCTCGGCCAGGAAGACGGCCGAGTCCGCGCCCTTCCATCGCACGTCACTGGAGGGAAAGAACACGCCCATGTCTCCGAGCGCCGCCGCGCCCAGCAGCGCATCACAGATCGCATGCGCCGCCGCGTCGCCGTCGGAGTGGCCGAGAGCGCCGCGCTCGCTTTCGACCTCGATGCAGCCGAGCCTCAACGGCCTGCCTTCGATCAGACGGTGAATGTCGTAGCCCTGGCCGACTCGAAGCACGTCATCTCCACGGTTGTCTGCTGCGTTGGCCGTGGCGACTCATCGCCGGCCTCGCACCTGTCTGCTGCGTTGGCCGTCGCGACTCATCGCCGGCCTCGCACCTGTCTGCTGCCTTGGCCGTCGCGACTCATCGCCAGCCTCGCACCTGTCTGCTGCCTTGGCCGTCGCGACTCACTGCCGGCCTCATGCTCGCCAGCCGCGTCGGTTCGGCGTCCTATTGCCATGGTCGCGCTTATCGATGCCATCACGATCGCTTTCCGGTCCGCACGCGCAGCGCCGGCCATGCCAGCGACTGGCGCCCGTCGCTCGAGCCGGTTTGGCGGCACCCGCGGGCATGTTAGCATCCGCGCGCTCGCTTTTCCGACCCGGCCAAGCGCAAGCCCGCAGCGCGTGAATTCGAACGACAAGATTCCTGCCGTCGACCTCGAGCTGGTGCTCGCCAACATGCTCGAGGGCATCGTCGTCTTCTGCGACGATACGGTCTCCTTCGTCAATCAGGCCGCCGAGGTCATGCTCGGTCGCTCCGATCGCGCGTTGCTCGGCCGGCGTGCCGGCGAGGTCTTCGCACGCTCGGGCTGGATCTGCGACGTGGTCGGCCGCATCGACCACGAGCATCCGGCACTTCGCGAGGAGGGAGAGCTGGATTCCTCGGGAGTGCGGACCCAGGTCGTCGCCGAGGCCGTTCTGGTGCGCGATCGCGACGATCGAGGCCGCGGCCGGCTGCTGGTTCTCTACGACCTCAGCCGCCGCGGCCCTCTCCAGCATCAGGACCGCAACCGCCAGCGCCTGGCCGAGCTCGACCGCCTGGCCGCGCAGTTCGCGCACGAGATCAACAACCCGCTCTCGGGCATCCGAGGCGCGGCTCAGCTTCTCGGCCGCCGTCTCGCCGATCGCTCCGACCTGTGCGAGTACACCGAAATGATCGTGCGCCAGGCCGATCGCATGAAGGGGCTGGTCGAAGCACTGATGGCGCTGGAAGCGCCGCTTCTGCGACGCGAGCCCGTCAACGTTCATCGCACCCTGAACGACCTCATGCTGCTGGAACGCAGCGGCGCCGAGCAGCGCGGAATCACGCTCGAGGCCGAATTCGATCCCAGCCTCCCCGACGTTCTCGGCGACGCCGAGCGGCTCGAGCAGCTCTTTCTCAATATCCTGAGCAACGCGCTCTCGGTGTGCCCCTCGCCGGGTGGACGGGTGCGGCTGACGACGAGAATGGAGCATTCGTTCTACGTCGAGCGCGTCGGCGGCGAGCGCATTCACTTCCTCACGGTCTCCATTGCCGACAACGGCCCGGGCCTGGACGCAGAGGCGCTCGAGCACATGTTCTCTCCCCTGTTCTCGCGCCGTAAGGGCGGACACGGTATGGGTCTGGCCATAGCCAGCGCCATCGCCGCTGCGCACGACGGCAGGATTCGCGCCGAGAACGGCCCCGACGGCGGCGCCGTCTTCCACGTCACTCTTCCCGTCTGCAGCGGCCGCGACGCCAGAGCCTCCGAATCATGAGCACCTCCCGAAACGCCACCGTCCTGATCGTCGACGACGAAGCTGACGTCCGCCGCATCATCGCCGACGCGCTCGCCGAGACGGGGTGCAACGTCGAGACCGCCGGCGATGCCGAGGCTGCGCTGGACCGGCTCGACGGCGGTGGAGTCGACGTCGCGTTCGTCGACATCAATCTTCCCGGTGCCAGCGGTCTGGACGTCCTGGACACGGTCAAGAAGCGCGGAGGCGATACCGACGTCGTGGTCATCACGGGCAAGGCCACCGTGGCCAACGCCATCGAGGCCACGCGCCGCGGCGCCTACGACTACGTCACCAAGCCTTTCGATCTCGACCACATCGTCGAGCTTACCAGGCGAATTCTCGAAGGCCGGGCGCTCAGCCGATCCATCGAGAAGACGCGCGGCAGGAACGACGGCGGCGCCAAGGTCGAGATCGTCGGCGCCTCGCCTGCCATGCAGGAGGTCTACAAGATCATCGGCCGCATGGCCGGCAGCCCCACCACGGTGCTGATCCAGGGGGAGAGCGGTACTGGCAAGGAAGTGGTGGCACGCGCCATCCACGCCTATTCCACCCGGTCGGCGGGCCCATTCGTGGCGGTCAACTGCTCGGCCATTCCCGCCGACCTGCTCGAGAGCGAGATGTTCGGGCACGAGCGCGGCGCCTTTACCGGTGCCACCGAGCGACGCATCGGCAAGTTCGAGCAGGCCAGGAGCGGTACGCTCTTCCTGGACGAGATCAGCGACATGCCCCTGACGCTGCAGGCCAAGCTGCTGCGCATCCTGCAGGAGCGCGAGTTCTCGCGCGTGGGCGGACACGAGCTCATTCCTGCCGACTGCCGCGTCATCGCCGCCACCAACAAGCGCCTGGAGGCGCAGGTAGAGGCAGGACAGTTCCGCGAAGACCTGTATTTCCGCCTCAAGGTCGTCGTGATCGAGCTGCCGCCGCTTCGCGAGCGCCGCGAGGACATCGCCCTGCTGGTCCCCTACTTCATCGACCGCATCAACGAGCGCGAGCATTTCAACGTGCGCGGCGTCTCGCCCGAAGCCATGGCGATGCTGCTCGAGCACCCGTGGCGCGGCAACGTGCGCGAGCTCGAGAACGTGCTGCTGCGTGCTGCCGCGCTGGCGCCCAACCGCGTGCTCGCCCCCGGCGACCTTCCGCTTGCGCGGCGCTCTCCGCGCACCGTCGCCGACGAGGGCCTGCCGCTGGCCGACGTTCTCTCGGTCAAGATCCGCGAGCACCTTGCCGGCTTCGGAAGCGTCGAGCCGCGCGACCTGCATGCGCGCGTGCTGGCGATGGTGGAGAAGCCGCTGTTCGAGGCCGTGCTGGAAAGCACGGGCGGCAATCAGCTCAAGGCCGCCGAGATCCTGGGCATCAACCGCAACACTCTGCGCAAGAAGATCACCGACTACGCCATCTCGCTGTCGCGCTCCAAGCCGTGAAGTGGCCGCTGCAGCTGCCGCCGCTGTATCCCATCGTCAACGTCACGGGGGAGGATGAAACGGCCGTCGAATCGGCTCGGCGTCTGGCCATCGAGCTTGCGGAGGCCGGCGCCGGAATCCTGCAGCTGCGCGCCAAGACTCTGGGCGCCGGCGCGTTCGTGGAGCTGACCACGACCGTGGTGGCCGCGCTCGAAGGCAGCACCTGCCGCATCATCGTCAACGACCGCGCCGACGTGGCGTTGCTGTCGGGTGCCGCCGGCGTGCACGTGGGCGACGAGGACCTTCCCGTCGAGGCCGTTCGCCGCGTCATCGGCAGCGATGCCATCCTCGGCTACTCCACGCATTCGGTCGCCGAGCTGGCCGCGGCCAACGACCTGGACGCCGACTATCTTGCCTTCGGCCCCGTCTTCGAAAGTCCGACCAAGGCCGGGGTTCGCCAAGCCCGAGGGCTGGCGCTGCTCGAGCAGGCCTGCCGCGCCGCCACCCGGCCCGTCGTCGCGATCGGCGGCATCACCATCGAGAGGGCGCGCCAGTGCTGGCAGGCGGGCGCTGCCAGCGTCGCGGTCATCAGCGAGATCGAGCGCTCCGGCGACCGCCGCACGCTGCTGGCCCGCTACCGCGAATCATGGGGACGCACCCGCTGACTTCCGCCTGAGCCGATGCTCTCCGCTCGGCATCGCGTCGCCGGGATCGGGGAACCCGAGGCAGGCAGCGGCGGTCAGACCGGTGCAAACCGCGCCGCGAAGGGCTCGGGCGGCAAAGCGAAGGCATTGGTCGCGAAGGAGATCAGGTGGTAGAAGCCCGCCAGCACCACGAGCTCGACCAGCTGCTCGGGGCTGTACGCATCGCTCAGCTCTCGCCAGAGGGCATCGCCGACCGTCGAGGTACGATGCAGCTCGTCGCACATGCGCAGCAGCAGCTTCTCTTCGCCGGCGAACCCCGTCTCGACGGGATCGGCCGCGCACAGCCAGCGCACTTCGGCCTCGCCGAAACCGACGCGGTCGCCGAAGAACGCCACGTGCACGCCCCATTCGTATTCGGAGCCGCACAGCCAGGTCGTGCGGTCGATCACGAGCTCGCGCTGGCGAAGCGTCAGGCTGCCGCGGTCGAGCAGTCCTCCGGCCATGACGCGAGAGAACACCCGCTCGTTGACGGCGAGGGTGCGAAACAGCACGAGCGGATCGGCGCCAGGCGGCATGACACGGGCGAACCAGTCGGCGATCTGCGGCGAATACGGCGCCGCCAGGGGCGCGAGGCGAGGTCGGCTGACGTCCATTGCGATTCTCCTGAGCGCTGGCACGGGCTCCGCCGTCGCGCTATGAATTCCGTAGCAAGCTAGCGCTACGGTTTCCGTAGCGCAACCTCCACCATGGCTGCCACGAGGAAATCCAGGACGGCGCCCGTACCCGGCAAGCCCGTACGCGGCTCCCGCAGCGGTCGCCCGGTGATGGCGCTGCTGGACCTGCTCGGCCGGCGCTGGGCCCTGCGCGTGCTGTGGGAGCTGCGAGGCGAGCGCCGCACGTTTCGCGCCCTGCAGGAGGCCTGCGACGGAGTCAGCCCTGCCGTCCTCAACGATCGTGTCCGCGAGTTGCGCGAGAGTGGGCTCGTCGATGTCGGCGAGGGCGAGGGCTACGGTTTGTCTCCGATCGGCCGCGAGCTGCTCGCGCATCTGGCACCGATCGCGGCGTGGTCGGAGCGCTGGGCGGCCAGCCCGAGTCGGCGCCGCCGATGATCGACCAGGGCCACGAAGTACTGCTCGTTCTCGTGCGACGATGCTGCCGGCGAACTTTGCCTTCGCCCACATGGAGGCATAAGCGCAGCACGTGACGCCCGACGACTACGCTGCGGCCGGCTTGTACGATCCGGAAGCGCCCAATGCCGCCGAGCGTCTCGAGCTGCTGCGCTGGCTGAGCGAGCGCGGCGTGACCATCGACCAGATGCTGATGCGTGGCGGTCGCGCGCTCACCGGATTGGCCGGCGATCTGGCGCTGCGGCCC
>DASPNH010000001.1:0-8177 GCA_035626675.1 Binatia bacterium | reverse complement strand
CGTCTCCGAGTACGGTCTCCCCGACTACGATGCAGGCGTGCTGACGTCGAGCCGGGAGCTGGCCGACTGGTTCGAGGCGGCCGTTGCCGTGCATCGCAGCCCCAAGGCGCTCTCGAACTGGATCATGAGCGACGTCCTGCGCGTGGCCGCCGAGGCCGCCGGCGATGCCGAGGCCGACTTCACCAACCTTCCGATCACGCCTGCACAGCTCGGCGAGCTGGTCGCACTCATCGACGACGGCACCATCAGCGGCAAGATCGCCAAGACGGTTTTTCAGAAGATGGTCGGCACCTCCGACATGCCGCGCGCGATCGTCGAGCGCGAGGGCCTGGTGCAGGTCACAGACGAAGGCGCCATCGCCGCCGTCATCGACAGAATCGTGGCGGCCAATCCGGACAAGGTCGCCGAGTACCGCGGCGGCAAGGACAAGCTGTTCGGCTTCTTCGTCGGCCAGGTGATGAAGGAAAGCGGCGGCAAGGCCAACCCGGCCACGGTCAATCGCATCCTCAAGGAGCGACTGGGCGGCTGAGCCGAGCCGGCGCTGCCGGCGGCGAAGTGTGCTTGCGCTCATGGTCCCCGCCACGGCAACGGCGCTGCAGCCTTCCGACGACGGCGATCCCGCCGCCCTCGTCACCGCCGTCGTCGTCCACTTCGGCGAGCCCGGTCCGACGCGCCGATGCCTGGACAGCCTTTCCGCGCTGACGCACGTGGTGCTGGTGGACCAGCCACCGCTACGTTTCGGCGCGCATCCGGTGATCACGCGCCGCATCGAGACCGAAGCCAACATCGGCTTCGCGGCCGCGTGCAATCGCGCAGTGTCGTGCGTGACCACGCCCTTCGTGCTGCTGCTCAACAACGACGCCGTTCTCGAAGAGGGCGCCGCCGCGCGCCTGTTCGCTGCCGCTGCAGCGATGCCTGAGGATGCCGGCGGCGCGTGCCTGAAGCTGCTGTCGATGGATGGGCGCACGATCCAGAGCGTGGGCGGGCTGCTCTTCACGAGCGACGGCATCGGCTTCCCGCGCGGTTTCGGTGAGGCCGATCGCGGGCAGTACGACGACCTGCCGGCAGAGAGCGTCGGGGCTCCCTCGGGCGCCTGCGCGCTCTATCGCACCGGAGCGTGGCGGCGCGCCGGCGGAATGCGCGACGAGTTCTTCTGCTACTGCGAGGACGGCGATCTGGGCCTGCGCATGGTCGCGCTCGGATACCGGTTCGTGTCGGAACCGCAGGTGGTGGTGCGGCACGAGCTGTCCTCGAGCAGCAGCTCGCACTCGATGTTCAAGGCGTTCCACGTCGAGCGGAACCATTTCCTGACGATGGTGCATTCGGCGCCGGCGGCCACGCTACTCGCGCTTCCGCTGCGCACGCTGTCTCGCCTGGCACGACTCGGCTTCGATGCAGCTCGAAACACCGGAGCCGGCGCAGGCCTGGCAGGCACGGCGCCAGCGAGCGAGCTGGTGCGCACGCTGCTGCGTGCATGGCTGTCCTCGGCGCGCATGTTCGCTGGCGCATGGCGCGTGCGGCGCGCGCTGTTGCGGCAGGACGCGCGCGCCATCGAGCGCGTCGGGCATTTCCTGCGCACCCACCGCGCATCGCTGTCCGACTTCGCCCGCTCCCGCGGCTCAGCTTGAAGGGACAGTCCCCTTGAACTTCGGGCGGGCCGAGAAGGTGCCGGGCCGCTTTCTTCACTCGAGGCGGATGACGTGGAGGACGGCGTCGCGTCCGGTGCCGGGGATGGTCCAGCGCTCCTGCTGCGTGTGATTGGACAGCGAGCGCGCGGCCTCGTCGATCGGACCGCCGTCGAAGCCGACCAGGTAGCGTATCTCGTTCGACAGCCGCGGCTCAGCGGCCTGCATACGCCGCACGGTGACGCGCGGAGTGCGCCAGGCCAGATAGACCAGCGGCTGGTGGCTCCACCAGTCGTCGGCCGCGATGACGACGCGCCGGTCGGCCGGCTCGTCCTGGAGACGACTGGCGATCGACTCCCATGCAGCCTGCTTGGGCTCGACCTGTCCGGTCCAGAAAGTCCGATGCGAGAGCGATCCTGTTGCATGCAGCACGCCGAAATAGCTCACCTGCACGAACACGAGCGCCGCAGCGCTGATCATCAGCGCTGCGGTCCAGCCCGCGCCGCGCCGCCAGCTGACCCGCGCTGCACCGGACGCCGAGATCCGGCGCAGCAGCATCGCCGCGCATACCACCGCCGGCGTCACCAGCACCATCGCATAGCGTTCCGAATGCGACGTCACGGCCCGCGTCCCCGCAACGACCGCGAAGATCAGCACCGAGGCGGCAAACCCCACCAGCATCGCTACGCCGGTCGCCGGCAGCGCGCCGCCGCGGCCGGCAACGACCGCGGCGATCACCACCGCGACCAGCGTCGCCCCCGCCGCCGTTCCCGGCTGCTCGAGGTCGGGACCGGCCACATAGGCGATCGATGCCGCGCCCGAGAGAAAATCGAAGAGCGAAAGAAGCAGACGCAGCCACTCGTCCGGCGACAGCAGGCGCGCGACCCAGTCCGAGCGCGACGCCAGGTTCGACGCCGCCGAGGAACTCCACAGCAGTACCGGCGTCGCCGCCGCAAGACCCGCCGTCGCCCACAGCGCACGCGTGCCCGGCGTGCGGTGCGGCAGGCGCGACCACAGCACCGCTGCCAGGAACGGTGCGGCGAAGACGTTGGTCGGATGGTTCCAGAGCGCGAACGCGAACAGCACCGCCAATAGCATCGGCCTGGGCTCGAGCGCAGACCACAGCATCAGTGCTCCGAGCAGCGGACCGTGGCTCGCGTCCCATCCCAAGCGTGCGTAGACGATGGCCACCGGCATGCACGCGAGCAGCAGCAGACCGATGACCGCCGTCTCCAGGTCGAAATGCCGGCGCACAGTCGCGAACAGCACGCCGCAGGCCGCGACGCTCGAGACGAGCGAGGGCAGGCGCAGCACCCACAGCTGGTTCGGAAGAAGGGCCAGTCCCGCCCACAGCATTCCCAGATGAAGCGGCCCCGGAATGTTTCCCGTCGGCGTGCGCACCACTCGAAGCTCGCCGTCGCCCCAGCGCAGGAGCTGCACGGCGTACCAGGCCTCGTCGCCGTTGATGCCGGGAAGGCGCCCCAGCGCCAGCACGCGGTCCGCGGCCGCCCACGCCAGCACGAGCACGGTCGCGATGCGCAGAAGTCGATGCGGGGCGATGGCCGTCATCGCCTCGCGGTCACAGCGCAGGCGATGTCGGGGCGGTCGTCGGCTCCGCGGTCGTGGTCGGCGCGGGAAGAGTCGTCGCTTCCGGCAACGTGGTCGTCGGCTCCACCACCGTCGTGGTGGTCGGCTCCTCGATCGTGGTGGTGGTGACGTTTTCGACGGTGGTCGTGGTCGGTTCGATCACCGTCGTCGTGGTTTGCGGGAGCGTCGTCGTGGTCTCCGCCACCGTCGTGGTCGTGGCCGGCATCGTCGTCGTGGTCGTCGTGGGCAGGGTCGTGGTCGGAGTGACGATGCACGACAGCGCTACGGGCAGTCCGACGGCGGCGCGCAGAGCGATGAGCGCGTCACCGGCCAGGACCTTCTCGTCGCCATTGACGTCACAGACCCACGGATGGCATGCCACCGACTGGCCGACCGCACTTTGCAGGATGCGCAGGGCGTCGACGGCCCGCACGAGTCCGTCGCCGTTGGCGTCGGCGCACTCGAGCGTATCGCAGCTCAGCGAGCAGCCATCGGTCTCGTCCACGTCCTGGTCGTCGCACTCCTCGACGCCCTCCTGCACGATCCCGTCGCCGCAGCTCGCCGGCACGCACGAGCTCAGGCAGGCATCGGTCTCGATCGTGTTGCCATCGTCGCACAGCTCGCCCTCGTCGACCTCGCCGTTGAGGCATACCGGGCAGCCCGCCAGAGTCTCGTCGACTACGAGCACCGGCTGCGGAGTCACCGTTCCCAGGATCACGGGCGGCTTGGACGGCGCTCGGTAGACGAGCTTGTTCAGTCCGTTGGGCCTCGTCAGCAGCGAGCTTCCGGTCTCCAGGCGCAAGCTCTCGCCCACCGTCAGGACGTTGCTTCCTTCCATCGAGTTATTGTCGATGTAGGCGGTTGGCTTGAGCGTGATGCGGCAGGCCGTCCACTCGATCTCGGTCTGCGGCCGGTTGGCCGCAAGGACGCCGGCTACGCTGATGTCGGCCAGCGAGTCGACCTCGAAAACGCCGCCGGTTCCGCCCGGCTTGCCGATCAGGCTGAAGCTGCCGTCGAGCGTGATCGGGCCGTCCGAGTCCAGGGTGATCGCGCCGGGGCTGGCGGCGTCGACGACGAGCAACCCGGTCGAGGCGATGTCGATCGAAGTCGGAGCGGTGATGTCGATGTCGCCGCCTTCGCCGTCGCCGCCGTCGGCTACGGCTTCGAGCCGCCCCTCGACGACTGCGGCATCGTCGGCTTCCAGCGCTATGTAGCCGCTGAAGCCGTCGGGTGCGGAGCCTTCGCTGACGACGACGGCGAACTGGCCGACGTCGACGTTGCCGCCGGCAACCAGGTCGATGTCGCCGCCGTCGCCCGAGAAGCTGTCCTCGTCCTCGTGTCCGCGCGACTCGACCAGGGTGCGGTCGGCGTCGGTGCCGCCGCTGAGGATGACGTTGCGGTCCGCCTCGATGTCGATGTCGCCGCCGTAGCCCGCGCCGCCGTCGGCACTGGCGCTGACGTCGCCGCTGATGAGCACGTCGCGTGCGGCGTAGATGGTGATGTCGCCGCCGTCGGTGTCACCTCCGATGGCCGTGATCGCCGCCTGCACCGCAACGTCCACCTCGGCGGTAAGATCGATGTCGCCGCCGAGGCCGAAACGCCCGCTGTCGGTCTTGATCAGGCCCTGCACCGAAACCGAGCCCTCGAAGGACTCGGCGCACACCGAGCCGCCGTCGGCATCGAGCGTGCTGCCGCGCATGTCGATGGTGGATGCCAGCACGACGTTGCCGGTGGCTTCCAGGAAGAGCGTTCCAGGCTTGACCGTGCGTCCATTGACGATGGACTGGATGATCAGGTTCCCTTCCGCCGAGATCGTGACGAGCCCGCCGGAGTCGACGCCCTTGACGCTGACGCCATCGCCGCCGATCGTGATCGGGCCCGCGAGCACGGTCGCGCTGCCCGAGCCGAAGTCCAGCAGCCCTCCGGCGCCGACGATCAGCGCTCGCGTTCCGAAATCCAGGAGGCTGTCGCCGGCGACCTCCACGCGCTGATTGATCACGCACGGAGTATCGCCCGGTGGACAGACATCGTCGGCATGGTCCGCGACGATGTCTGCGGAGGCGGAGCCGGCCAGCAGGCAGAGTAGAACGGTGAGGATTGCGGAAATCATCGCGCGGCGGTCATCCATGCATCAGGGGTTGGAAAGCGCTCTTTATCGGGCAACCGATCGTACCTGAGGTAGCGGCTGCTCCGCGACCGACTTTGGCACGTGCAGGCCCAGTCGTGGTGCGGTCAGGGGGACCTGAGGCACCGACATGATGTCGTAGATCAGAGCCTGCACCAGGCCGAACAGCCCGGCCGCCGTGGTGAACGCCGCCAGCATGACGGTGCCGGCGGTGGCGGGCACGCCGTACAGGCTCGAATGTGCCCAGCTGCGAAGGCCGAAGACCACGCCGAAGAGTGCCAGCGGAAGTCCGAGCACCAGCAGCAGGGAGGCGGCCGAGAAATCCAGTATGAGGTAGCGAAGCCAGATCCTGCGCAGGAAGTTGCGCGCGTGTTTTGCCGCGAACTCGAACAGGCTCCGGGTGACCGACAGATGACTGGCCTCTTCCCCGTAGCGCGCCGGAATGGGCACGTCGACGCAGACGGCACGTGCCAGCGACAGCTCCGAGAGCATGCTCGACTCGAAGAAGAAGCGGTCGTCCAGGCGCTCGAGATCGATCGCATGCAGCGCCTCGCGGGAAATCGCCGTGTATCCGTTGGTCGGGTCGAGCAGGTTCCAGTAGCCGGTGGAAAGCTTGGACAGAAACGACAGCGCCGCATTGCCGATCAGCCGTACCATCGGCATCGAGCGCATCTCGCGAGGATGATGGAAACGATTGCCCTTGGCGTAGTCGGCGCGGCCCAGCGCGACCGGCAGGATCAGCCGCCACAGATGGCCGGCATCCATCTGGTCGTCGCTGTCGATCTTGACGATGATGTCGGCGCCGTCGGCCAGGGCGCGCCGATAGCCGGTGCGCATGGCCGCTCCCACACCGCAATTGCGTTCATGATCGACACGCACGATGCGGCGGTCGCGGGCCGCGGCGCGGTCGACCGCATCGCCGGTTCGGTCGGTGCAGCAGTCGATGACGACCACGACCCGGCGGACGAAGTCGGGAATGGCGGCCAGGACCGCCTCGATGGACCGCTCGGCCTGGTAGGCCGGTACGACCACGGCAATGGCGAGCGAGCCCAGCAGCTCTTCGACGTCCGTGCTCATGTCAGGCTGGGCCTACAGGCCGCAGCGCCACCAGGCAAGTCAGCGGCGCGCTCGCAGAGGCGGCGACCGGGCCAGCCGCGATTGTCGGGGGCCGCGGGTCTAGTCGTACAGGATGACCGAACGGATGGCGTCGCCCGAGTTCATTTCCTTGAACGCGTCGTTGATGTCTCCGAGCTTGATGGTGCGCGAGACCATTCCCGACAGGTCCAGGTCGCCGTTCTTGGCGAAGTTGACGAAGCGCACGAAGTCGGTGCGCACGTCGGCGCTGCCGTAGATGGTCCCGACGATGCTCTTGTTCTGAAGCGCGATCATCGCGGCGGGGAAGCTGACCTCGTCGGTCAGGTTGGGCACGCCCACCAGGCAGCACACACCGCCGGGGCGCGTCATGTCGTAGGCCTGGCGCTGCAGCTTGGAGACGCCGACGACCTCGAAGACGAAGTCGGCACCGCGGCTGCCGGTAAGCTCCTGCACGAACCCGATGGGATCGTTGACCGCAGGGTCGACCGAATGCGTGGCGCCGAAACGCGAAGCCGAGGCGCGCTTGGCCTCGTTCAGGTCGATGGCGATGATATTGGCGGCTCCGGCGATTCGCGCACCCTGGATGACCGAGGTGCCCACGCCGCCGCAGCCGATGACGGCAACGGTGGAGCCCTTGGTGACCTTGGCGGCATTGAGCGCTGCGCCGACGCCCGTGGTCACGCCGCAACCGACCAGGCAGGCCTGCTCGAGCGGAAAGTCGTTCGGAATCTTCACCAGCGCGGCCTCGTGAACGACCGACTGCTCGGCAAACGTGGCGAGGCCCCCGACGGCGCCGAAGAAACGCTGGCCGTCGCTGCGGACGAAAGGCATGCGGCTCATGCCGATCATCTGGCCCTGCTGGCAGACGAAAGGCTGGCCGTTCTTGCAGAAAAAGCATTCGCCGCAGGTCGGGACGAAGCTGCCGATGACGTGGTCGCCGGCCTTCAGGCCCGTCTTGCTCTCCACCGCCGAGACCACCACGCCCGCGCCCTCGTGACCGAGGATGCAGCCGGGAGGAATGGGCAGCTTGCCCTCCCAGATCGAAAGGTCGGAGTGGCAGACGCCGCTCGCCTTCCATTGAACGTGGACCTCGCCGGGCTGGGAGGGCGCGTCCAGGGCCACATCCTCCACGCAGAGAGGCTCGTGATTGGCGACGAAGAGAGCTGCTTTCATGGGGCGGTTGATAGCGAGACGGGAGGGGAAAGGAAAGTCAGGGGCTTGAGTCGGATGGGGCTCGCAGGTTAATTCGCGGGTCTCGTCGCGACCGCGCCGGCCGCCGGGGGGAAAGGAGACGGCGCACCGGTACCATGCAGCAGGTTGGTCAGCGAAGGGGGCGATAGGTGGACCTCGCCGTCACGATGTCGTCGAACTCTTCCATGGAGGGCGCTGCCGCGCCCGGCTACGGCTCGCTGGAGCGCCAGCTCGAGCTGCGCAGCCTGCTTGCCGCACTCGGCACCCGCTTCATCTCGCTGTCTCCCGACCAGGTCGACGACGCCGTCAGCGAAACACTCTCCGCCATCGGCCACTTCGCCGGCAGCGACCGCGCCGTGCTGTGCCTGTTCGAGGACGAGTACCGCCGCTGGAGCGTGACGCACGAATGGTTCGCGCCGGGCCTGTGGCCGCTGCGCGGCCAGCTCGAGCACATCTCGCCCTTTCCCTGGGCCGTAGCCGAGTTCGAGCAGCACCGGCCCCTGGACGTCGCAGGCCTGGAGATGCTCCCGCCCTCGGCCCACGGCGAGAAGGAG